>JBEPVW010000146.1:0-6961 GCA_041690775.1 Acidobacteriota bacterium
CCGTCGCCCAGGATGGCACCCGCACATGCAGCTTCATGCTGGTCGGCCGCGTCGCAGAGAAGGTTAGCTTTACCTCCTGCTCAAATGGGAATTTTGTGTCCATGCGCACACTGACTGGCTCCTCGCCGTGCTTCCAGGAAAGCGTCGAAGGCTCGAACAGATTGACATAAACACCATCTGGCGCGATCGAATAGATGTGTTCGGGGAGCGAACCGATCAGGCGAGTTCCTTGCCCTTCACAGCATGTATTATTTCGCGTCCCTTTCTCTTTCTCGCCCACCAGGACGGTGTGATAGCGCAGGCCATAAGCTCCATCCTGGTTGGCCATGGCGACGTTATAGATCGATTTTTCAATCTCGGCCGCGTAGCGCTCCTGGGCAGGCGCCATCAACTGAAATCGCTGACTGAGAAACGTCCAGAATGAACTGCCGCAAAACTCTCCAAGTTTTTGCGTGAGCGAGTTTGCATCCGGTGGATCATCGTTGTATTCAATGATTGAAATCGACCCCCCTGGCTGCTCCCAATGCGTGTTATACATCTCCCACGCCGCCTTGACTCCATCGTGCCACCGCTTGTCTCCTGTTGCCCGATACAGGTCGAGATAGGCCTCAAGATTCGTCAACAAGTAGCAGTGGGGGCGATCATACGGATATTGCCAGATTTGATCCTTTTCCTCATGCGCTAACGCCTCGAGCCACTTGTCCTCAAGGTAATAGCGTTGGATTACCTGAACATCCGCAGGCTTCCCTACGGGAGTAAAGTACATGCGCGTGTTTGCGATCATGCCCTGCCCACCCTGCACCGCCCCGCGCATTAGATCGGGCAAATACTTGCACTGATCGAACCAATCGTAGTTGCCGCGCAACAACTCGAAGGCCTTTGGATTTCCGGCGTATCCGGCCTCGATCAATCCATGCGTGAGCCATGCGCGCGTATATGCCCCGCGTTCGGAGTAGAAGATGGTGTCTTCGGGATAGGCCATGACGTAGCCGTTTGGCTGACGGCACTCCGCAATGCCATCCACCACGGCATTGAAGCGGCCACGCAATTCCGGGTCATCGATCCAGCGCAGAGTGTTCCCAGAGCCCATCAAAAAGCGTCCTGCATTTGAGCCTGCGAGATCGCTCTCCCAGAATTTGTCCGGTTTATGTGAATTTGGCGGAATCGGTTTTCCAGCTCTCTCTAGGAACTGCAACAACAAATCGTCGACAGTGAAGGAGCTCAGCAGATAGCTGATGTTATTTCGCATGGTCGTCTCAAATAGACCGCCATGAAGCGTTACGCCGGTGACGGGGGCCTGAGCGGCGTAAGACACCCTCTTCCAGTCCGCAGCATCGGTGACGTTGTCTGGCCGGTCTCGATGGACATATTCCGTCTCGATGCGCTCCGGCCTGGTCAGCTGCGCCAGATCTTTTGAGTTGCCGTGCATCTGGTCCGCGGAGGCCTTCCGCCCGACGGCGATATCTTTTCCGCTGGAGACGATTCCAATTTTGGAAATCGCAAACCAGTACGCTCCCTGTTTCGTACACGCTGTCATGGATTCCGGTGAATTTGGATCTCCAGTTCCGCAAAGCGGCTCAGCATTCCTGGTAACGGTGAGGCGCATATATCGGGCCGTCAGCTTCTTTGCAGGAAAGCGGAGAACGTGGTCTTTGGGATTTTCAAAGTCGGCGTGGGTCTGGTCCACGATCATCACTGGATGACTGAAGTCGGCGTGATTCGACGCTTCCACTTTGAAGCGCAGGGGAAACCCTTCGCCGGTATAGTACTCATCCTTGCCCGGAACCATTCTCTGATTCGCGGGATAAAGCTTCACCGCGTCAATCGGCTGTGACTGCTCCAGATCAATCTGTACCCAGGAACCGGCCTCCGCGGAGTCTGCACCGATCGACCGATATGGCCGATAGTCGGAGGCGGGAGTGGAGGCGATTCTGTCGCCGGTCAGGTAGATTGCCGCTGCCGCCACAGGAAGCGCAAAGAGTGCTTCAGGCAGGAAGAAATTCTGGAGGGTCAATCCTCCACCAGCTGCACACGCGGCTGACTGGATAAAATCGCGGCGGCTTAAACCGGAGCGTGGCTGGATAAATTCGGGCTTGGAATGGACTGCATCCTTTTTTCTGCGCATACACAACCCTTCACGGGACAAATTATCTTTTAAAGGTTTTCAATCGAATGCTAGCGAGCGGGAGTTTCTGCTGTCAATCGACGCTGTTGCGAACAGCCCGGCGCGCGTCATTGGAATGCGGCGCGAATGTAAGCGAAATGTAAGCAATTGTTTACGTCGACTTTACCGCCGATGCCGCCGCTCGACATCCATAATCACATCTGCAGGTGTGTTATCACGTTCTCTTCTTCCGCAGCAGATCAAACGAACAGAATGGCTAATCGATTTCATAATTCGTGGTTGTGCGTCTGCAAAATTGCGATCGGGCTGTTTGCGTCTTTTCTATTGGTTGTGTCCGTTTATGCCGATTCTCCAACAGCCACGGCGAAGGTATTTACCTTGCCGGAAGCCGTGCAATACGCCACGGACCATTACCCGTCGGTGCGTGCGGCCATGGAGCGACGAATTGCGGCACGCGCGGGAGTCAGCCTGGCGCGCGACAGCTACCTGCCGCGCGCCGATGCCATCTGGCAGGTCAATCGCGCAACACGAAACAATGTCGCGGGCATTCTACTTCCTCAATCCACGATTCCAAACCCTTCCGGCACGGTGGTTGACAGCAGCACACAATCTTTCTGGGGAGGAGGCGGAGGCTTGCTGGTTTCCTGGGAACCCTTCGATTTCGGCTATCGCCGTGCAACGGTGCAATCGGCGGAGGCGCGGGCCCGCCGGATCGACGAACAGATGGAGTTGACGGTCCTCGACGTCCAGACTGCTGCCGCCGACTCTGCGCTGACTGTATTGGCTGCCGAGCAGAGCGCGCACGCCATTCAGGCTGACGTGGATCGTCGTACTGTGTTTGCCCGTTCGGTGCATGCCTTGGTCGATGCGCAATTGCGCCCAGGCGCGGATTCTTCCCGCGCAGACGCCGAATTGGCCGCCGCACGCACGCAGATGATTCTTGCGGAGCAGAATGCCACGGTTGAGAAAGCAAGATTGGCGGAACTGTTGGGGCTGGCGGGAGCCGAGGTCGAAATTGTGCCCGGACCACTGCTCAGTTCCCCCGCCAAACTTTCAGCGACGGAAATACCGGCCGCAAACCATCCGCTGGCGATTGTCGAGCAGGACCGTGTGCTGGAAGCCAAAGCGCGCGTTCATATACTCGACCGATCGTATGTGCCCAAGTTCGATGTGCAGGGGGTCGGCTATGGCCGAGGCACAGGTGTCAATGGGAATGGCAAGCCAGCGAAAGATCCGCAGCAGGGCCTGGTTCCGGATACACCGAATTGGGCGGCGGGGGTCACGGTCAAGTTCGCAATCTTCGATTTTGCTTCCATTCATTCCAAAAAGAAAATCGAGCAGGCGAATCAACGGAACGAAGAGCAGCTGTACGGGCAGACCATTCAAACGGTAACGGGCCGCTCCGAACGGGCGAAGGCTAGGCTGGAAGGCGCACAGCGAATTGCGGAAAATACGCCGATCGAACTGCAGGCGTCTCAAGATGCCGAGAGGCAGGCTCGTGCGCGATTCCAGGCTGGGCTTGCGACGCTGGTGGATGTCGCGGAAGCGCAACGGCTGCTGGTCAATGCGGAAATCGATGACTCGCTGGCGAGGCTAAGTATCTGGCGTGCATTTGAGCGCCTGTCGGCGGCCCAGGGAAATCTGCAACCGTTTCTCGACCTGGTAAAGAACACCAACGCTGGCGTGAATTCGGGAGGCAACTAAGCCATGGGTCTGATTCGCGCGGCGCTTCGCCACCCGATTACCGTATTGATTGCCGTGCTGGGGGTGGTGCTTGCTTCATGGCTGGCCATCCACCGTATGTCGGTGGACATTTTTCCCAGCCTGAACGAACCTGTGATCTACGTCGCCCAACCCTATGGCGGCATGAGTCCAGCGCAGATGGAAGGCTATCTCGTCTACTACTACGAGTACAACTTCCTCTACATCTCTGGGATTCAGAGCGTCGAGTCGAAGTCGATCCAAAGCATTGGCCTGTTGAAGCTGACGTTTCTGCCGGGCACGGACATGAACCAGGCGCTGGCGCAGACAGTCGCATACGTGGAACGCGCGCGCGCATACATGCCGGCGGGAACAGTGTCGCCTTTTGTGCTGCGCTTCGATGCCGGTAGCGTTCCAGTCGGCGATTTGATCCTGACGAGCCATTCGCGCAATGTGGGAGAGTTGGACGATCTCGCCCTGAATCGTGTGCGTCCTCTGTTTGCCACTCTGCCGGGCGTTTCGGCGCCGCCGCCTTTTGGCGGCAGCCCGCGCACGATTGTGATTCATGTCGATCCGGAGCGGCTTCACTCCTATCGAATGTCGACGGATGAAGTGGTGAAGGCCGTGTTGTCGGGGAATGTGGTGCTGCCCGCCGGCAGCATTCGCACGGGCTCGCTGAACCGCATAACCCCGGTCAGTTCCACGGTCACCGATATCCGTCAATTTGCGGATTTGCCGGTGCGCACCGGGGCGGGGCCTACTGTTTTTATTCGCGACATCGGGACGGTGGAGGACTCGAACGACGTCACGCTCGGCTATGCGCTGGTCAACGGGCATCGGGCCGTATATCTTCCGATCACCAAACACGCGGATGCATCGACGCTGGATGTCATCCGAGAAGTAAAAGAGAGCCTGCCGAAGATTCGCGCCGTATTGCCGTCGGATGTGAGGATTGAGCTTGCCTTCGATCAGTCGGGCTTCGTGACCCATTCGCTGGAATCGCTGATCCGCGAGGGGTTGCTGGGAGCAGGACTTACCGGCCTGATGGTGCTGCTGTTTCTGAAAGATTGGCGCAGCGCCGCGATTATCGTAGTGACCATTCCGTTTGCTTTGCTGGGTGCGGTCGTGGGTTTGTGGCTGACGGGACAGACCATCAACATTATGACGCTCGGCGGACTGGCGCTTGCTGTCGGCATTCTCGTCGATGAAGCCACAGTTGCGGTCGAAAATATTCACAGCCAGCTACTAATCGAACCTTCGGTCCCACGCGCGGTGCTGAACGCAACCAAGGCGACGCTGTTTCCCCGCCTGCTCGCAATGTTCTCCATTCTCGCGGTCTTTGTGCCTTCATTTCTCATGACGGGCGTGACCCGCGCCCTGTTCGTTCCGCTCTCGATGGCGGTCGGCTTTGCGATGATCGCCTCTTTTCTATTGTCCAGCACGCTGGTGCCGGTATTGTCCATATGGGGCTTGCGCCGTCATCACAGTTTTACGGAATCGCAGAGCCGGTTCAGCTTCAGCCATTTTCGCGAGAAGTACATCGAGCGGATGACCGCGGGACTGAAACGAAGCTGGACTGTTGTTCTGGTGTATGCCGTGGTTGTAGCCGCGGTGCTGCTGTTGCTGGCTCCGCAACTGGGGCGGGAAATTTTTCCGCATGTCTCCGCCGGGCAACTCCAGTTCCGTATGCGAGCGCCCGCGGGTACACGCATCGAAGTGACGGAGCGCCTTGCAATCCGCGTGCTGGATGTCGTTCGCCAGACTGTCGGGCCGGAGAATGTGGCGATCACTCTCGGATATGTCGGCACGCATCCGCCGGGTTATCCGATCAACAGTATTTATCTATGGACCAGCGGGCCGCAGGAAGCCGTGATGCAGGTGGGGTTGAAACCGGGAAGCAAGCTGCGCGTGCGCGACGTGCAAGAGCGCCTGCGCAAGGCGCTCGCACAGGAATTTCCGGATACAAGTTTTTCCTTTGAGCCCGGCGACATCGTGAGCCAGGTAATGGATCTTGGGTCGCCGACGCCAGTGGAAATCGCTATCAGCGGATTGCATTTGTCGATGGACCGGGCCTACGCCGAGCGCGTGAAGTCGGAACTCGCTCACATTCCTTCGCTTCGCGACCTGCAGTTCGGACAGATGCTCGATTACCCGAGCGTCAACGTCGACATCAACCGCGAGCGCGCCGGGCAGCTTGGGGTGACTGCGGAGCAGGTGGCCAGATCGCTGGCTACAGCCACCGCTTCCAGCCGGTTTGTGGCGCGCAACTTCTGGCAGGACCCGCATAGCGGAATCACCTACCAGGTGCAGGTGGAGCTGCCGCAGTCCATGCTGTCTTCCGCACAGGACATCGCGAGCCTTCCGCTGATGCAGGGCGGGGCTTCCGACCACCCGACGGTGGGCGACGTGGCCCAGGTGAACTACAGCAATGTCGTGGGCGAATATGACCGCCACAACATGGAGCGGATGGTCACGCTAACGGCCAACATTGAAGGCGAGGACATGGGCCGCGTGTCGCGTGAGATTGATTCGGCGCTGATGCGAGCTGGAGCGCCACCGCGTGGAGTTACGGTTCAGGTGCGCGGACAGATTGCGCCGTTGCGCGAAACACTCAAGAGCCTGGCCGAAGGGCTGGGCGCGGCGATCATTGTCATCTTCCTGTTGATCTCCGCGAATTTTCAATCTCCACGGCTGGCAATGGTTGTGGTATCGACAACACCGGCCGTGATTGCGGGTGTAACGATCGCGCTGCTGGTCACCGGGACGACCCTCAATATGGAATCCTTCATGGGCGCCATTATGGCGATTGGTGTTTCGGTGGCAAATTCAATCCTGCTGGTGACGTTTGCGGAGCAGCATCGCCGCGCCGGAAATGGATCGCTGGAAGCGGCGCTGTATGGAGCGCAAAGCCGCCTGCGTCCGATCCTGATGACCAGCATTGCAATGATCGCCGGCATGATCCCACTCGCGCTCGCACTGGGCGAAGGGGCGGAACAGACTGCGCCGCTGGGCCGCGCTGTGATCGGCGGCCTTGTTGCTTCGACACTGGCCACGTTGCTGGTGCTGCCTGCGATTTTCACTCTTGCGCAGCGCAAGGCCAGCAGGGATTCCGCTTCACTCGATCCGGACGATGCC
>JBEPVW010000147.1:0-6926 GCA_041690775.1 Acidobacteriota bacterium
GGCATCGAGGAACAAGTCCGTGCCCTCGAGACATTCGCGGAACTCCGGGCGGGACAAATCTTCTTCCGCCGTGGCGATCAGGATGGAACTTTGCAGTGCGGGTGACAACATCTCGTACACCGCGCGCGGCTCGTTTGTCAGCTGCTCCGGCGATGCCAGCAATACGACACGCACCTGTTTTCCGCTGGCGTTCAGATGCCGCGCGGCCACCAGGCCGTCTCCGCCATTGTTTCCTTTGCCGCATAAAATGGTGATCCGGGCGGCCCTAGGAAACTGGCGCAGAACAAACTGGGCAACAGCAGACCCTGCATTTTCCATCAGACTCTGCCAGGAAGCGCCAAACTGGTCGACCGTGCGCTGGTCGCAGGCGCGCATCTCCGCTGCGGTTAAAACATCCATGTTGCCGTTGTACTGGAAGGATGGAGATTTGTGCAATCTTATGCGGATAGATACGACCGTTCGTCCGAAAGGAAAAAACGTTTTGCGGGCTTCTTCCATGCGGATAAGATCAAGACGCGTGCACTCTCCGTGATGTCAACGCGTAGACCCATCCATAAAATGAATTCGGATATTTGAAGTGGAGGCTAACATGAGGCGAATCGGTACCAGGACCAGCTTGTTCATCGCACTTTTTCTTGTCAGCACAATGGCGTTTGCCGCCGCTCGCCAGTGGCAAGCCGGCAAATTGCTCGATACAGAGCAGCAGAAGGTAAAAGAAGGAAGCACCACGACCTACAACACTGATGCTCAGGCGAAGCACAAGAACGGCAAGACTGACTATTCGCAGAACACAACAGCGAACACAACGGACAATATCGACACCTACGAGGTCTATACGATCCAGGGGCCGGAGAAGACGTACATCGCTCGCGAGAAGCTGCTGTTCCCATGGTCGAAGCCGGCGAATGTTACGGTTGGCGATCATGTGAAGTATGCGGTCGAGGGGCGCAAACTCTACATTTTCGACGAGGACAACAAGGAGCATAAGGCGTCGATTGTGAAGACGAGTATCAACCACAAGGAAGAATAGAGTTTCACCCGACCGGAGCCTAGGGGAGTGGAGGGATCTCTGTTCCGCGGGCAAACCGCGAGATCCTTCGCTTCGCTCAGGACGACAACGCGCCGTCTTGTGCTGAGGACGACACCATGCCATATTGGCTTGCTCTACAGCATCGCCGAGTGCTCTAAAACCTTGAGCGGAACTGATTGGCGCGTTCAAACTGGTCGCGCAACTCTGGTTGCTTTAAATTTTCGCGGATGAGGGCGAGACGTTGTTCGAGCGCGAGGAGAGCGGCGGCGATTGCGTCCTGGTTGGTCTGGGCTATGTCGCGCCACATGGAAAATGGGCTTGCACCCAGGCGAGTCATCTCATGCATGGCACGGCCGCCGATGGCTCGGAGTTGGCTGGCGCCGTCGGTCACGGTGTCTTCTGCAAACGTATCTTCGAGCAGCGCGGCCAGCGCCGTTCCCAGCATCTGCGGCAGGTGGCTGGCCCAGGCGCAGACTTCATCGTGCCGCTCGGGATCGAGATTTAACGTTCGACTGCCGAAGCGCTCGACCCACTGACGCCATTCCGCGGCGCGGCGCTCGCCTGTCGTGGATAGAGCGGGCAGGTCCATCTGCGCAGCGACCGGCGGGGTAAACAGCCAGACAGCGCTGCGAAACAGGTTGGCGTCGGCGTGGGCAGCGCCGTGGACCTCTTTGCCGGCCATCGGATGACCGGGAAGAAAGTAAGCCCCGCCGGAAGATGAGAAAGCTTCCGCGGCGCGTTGACAGACTGCCTGCTTGGTGCTGCCGACATCTGTAATCAACTGGCCGTTGCGTACAACTGGAGCCAGCCGATCGATCCATTCAAGAATGCCGAAGACCGGCGTG
The DNA here is from genome assembly GCA_041690775.1 of Acidobacteriota bacterium. Lineage (GTDB taxonomy): Bacteria > Acidobacteriota > Terriglobia > Terriglobales > Acidobacteriaceae > JAKAAZ01. Next base: position 1,876 of record JBEPVW010000147.1, read on the forward strand.
GCGAGAAGGATGCAATCGCTTTGCTGCGCCGCGGCGAGCGGTTCCAGCGCCACCGTATCGATTGCGCCGCGCTCGCGCGCGATTTTCGCTTCTGCCGGGGAGCGGTCCCAGCCGACAATGCTTCCGGTAAAACCTTGCGCGCGGAGCGCCAGCCCGACCGAAGCGCCGATCAGGCCGGTGCCAAAGATTGCGACGCTCTGGATGGAGTCGGCCATTGCTCCTATGCGATGTTGCGTCCAACAGCCGTTGCGATGATGCGCAGCTCGCCCATCAATTTTTCAAACTGGTCGGGGAATAATGATTGCGCTCCGTCGGATACAGCCTTGTCGGGATTGGGATGCACTTCCATCAGCAGTCCGTCGCAACCGGCTGCGACGGAAGCGCGAGCCATCGCCGGAACCATGTCGCGGCGGCCGGTACCGTGGGAGGGATCGCCCAATACGGGCAGATGGGTGAGATGTTTCAACACCGGGATCGCGGAGATATCCATGGTGTTGCGTGTGTAGGTTTCAAAGGTGCGGATGCCGCGCTCGCACAGCATTACGTCGTAATTTCCGCCGGAGAGGATGTACTCGGCAGAGAGCAGCAGCTCTTCGATGGTGGCGGCGATGCCGCGCTTCAGCAGGACTGGTTTGCGCGCCAGACCCAGTTCCCGCAGAAGATTGAAGTTCTGCATATTGCGCGCGCCGACCTGGAAAAGGTCAATGTACGGCAGCATTAATTCAATCTGCGAAATCTCCATGACTTCGCTGACGATCAGCAGGCCGGTAGTGTCGCCCACTTCGCGCAAAAGTTTCAGGCCTTCCAGGCCCATGCCCTGAAATGAATACGGCGAGCTGCGCGGTTTGAACGCTCCGCCACGGAGGAATTTCGCACCGGCCGCGCCTACCTGCTTTGCGATGGTAAACATCTGATCGCGAGATTCGACCGAACAGGGCCCCGCCATTACCATCACTTCCTCGCCACCGACGATCACGCCGTTGGGAAAGCGGACGACAGTTCCCTGCGGACAAAAACTGCGGCCTGCAAGTTTGTACGGCGACGTGATCCGGTGCGCTTCGGCGACGCCAGCCATCAACTGAAAGTCATGCACGTCGAAGCTTGCCGGCTGACCGACGCCTGCCAGCACCGTCTGCTGCGTGCCGGTGGTGCGATGCACGTTGAAACCGATCTCCACCATCCGCGCCAGCACAAGCTGGATCTGTTCTTCGGTGGCCTTTTCCTGCATAGCTACAATCATTTCCAATTCTCGTTTCGTCTAATTTTTATTTCAGGTTCGAGTCATCTTTTTATTTCAGGTTCGAGTCGCCGGCCGGCTCGCGCTGCGATGCCAGTTCATCCTTTTGCAAGGCGCGCATCACGTCGATAATGCGTTCGTAGATGTGCGTCAATTCAATATCCGGCAGCGGCCCCGGATTGGTTTTTCGCACGTTCTCAAAAATTACCTTCTCACGGTTCGGTTCGTATACCGGCAAATCCGTGGCGCGCTTCAGGCGGCCAATGGCCTGGGCGGCGGTTGCTCGTTCGCTGATCAATGTAACAATCTGGCGGTCGAGCTCATCGATTTTTCGACGCCATTCTGCAATGTCCATGCTGCACCTCAAAAAAAATAGACCGCCAATGTGCCGGGACGCGCTCCCTGGAGTTGACCTGGCTGATAAAAGATAATGTTGCTTATCCTAATTGAGACGGAAACATTTTTCAGGAAAGAATGCTTTCCGCAACCGCCGACGGCGCACGCAGGCCGGCGATAAATGCGCCGACAGCAGCCGGCGCGTCCTCCGGCGTGGATTGCTCAATCAGTCCTACGATGGCGCTCCCAACAACGGCGGCATCCGCAAATTCGGCAACAGCGGCGACATGCGCGGCGTTCGAAATGCCAAAACCAAGCGCGATCGGCAGGCCGGTATAGCGGCGCAGGCGAGCCACCAGTCCACGAGCATCGCTCGCCACCTGCTGCTGGGTTCCGGTGATGCCGACGCGAGAGATGGCGTAGATAAAGCCCTCCGAGACTTCCGCAATGCGTTGCAGCCGCTCGTCTGGGCTGGTCGGCGCGGCGAGAAAGATTGGCTGCAGGTGATGTTTGCGTAGAGTCGCGCGATATTCTTCCGATTCCTCGACGATCAAATCCGTGACCAATACGGCATCGACGCCGGACTTCTCCGCGGCTTCCGCAAAGGCTTCGAGACCCATCCGCAGAATGGGATTTAGATAAGAGAAAATGACGAGGCCGACGGACGGCCGCTCTTTCCGCAACGCACGAGCCAACGCCAACACATCGGTCAGGCGCGTTCCGTTGTGTATGGCACGCTCGCTGGCACGCTGAATGACCGGGCCGTCGGCGAGCGGGTCGCTGAATGGGACGCCCAGTTCGAGCACATCGGCACCGGCATCAATCGCGGCGAGAGCGATTTTTTTGCTGGTGGCCAGGTCCGGATCTCCTATGGTGAGATACACGACGAGGCCGGGTGGATGAGGAAATTGAATCGCCATCTTCAGGCTCCCTGCAACTTCAGCTCGCGCGCCAGGATTCCCATGTCCTTGTCGCCGCGGCCGGAAAGGTTGATCAATAGAATGTCATCGGGTTTCATGTTTGGCGCGATGCGGATGGCTTCCGCAACAGCGTGCGCACTTTCAAGCGCCGGCAGAATGCCTTCCGTGCGTGCCAGCGTGACCGTTGCCTTGAGGGCCGCGTCATCGGAAGCGGAGACATATTCCGCGCGTTTGGAGTCATGGAGTGCCGCGTGTTCCGGGCCGACAGAGGCATAGTCCAGGCCGGCGGAGACGGAATGCGTATTCGCAATTTGGCCCGCATCATCCTGCAACACGTAGGAATATGTGCCTTGCAGCACGCCGGGAGAGCCCCCTTGAAATCGCGCCGCGTGTTCGCCCAGCGCGGACCCTCGACCACCCGCTTCAACGCCGATCAGGCGAACATCCTTATCGGGAAGAAATTCATAGAACGCGCCGATTGCGTTCGATCCTCCACCGACGCAGGCGACGACCGCGCTGGGCAGGCGGCCCTCCGCCTCAAGAATTTGCTGGCGCGCTTCAATGCCAATCACACGATGAAAATCGCGCACCATGGTGGGATAGGGATGCGCGCCCAGAACGCTGCCCAGCAGATAATGCGTGGTGCGGACGTTCGTCACCCAGTCGCGCATGGCCTCATTGATGGCGTCCTTGAGCGTGGCCGAACCGGCGCTGACGCTGCGGACTTCCGCGCCCAACAGGCGCATACGGTAGACGTTCAGCTCCTGCCGTCGCATGTCTGTTTCGCCCATGTATACGACGCATTCCATTCCGAACAATGCGCAGACAGTGGCGGTCGCGACGCCGTGCTGACCCGCGCCGGTTTCCGCAATAATGCGCTTCTTGCCCATGCGGCGGGCGAGCAGTCCCTGGCCGATGCAGTTGTTGATCTTGTGGGCGCCGGTGTGGAGGAGGTCTTCGCGCTTTAGATAAATCTTCGCGCCGCCAAGGGATTCCGTCAGGCGCTGCGCAAAATAGAGCGGCGTGGGGCGTCCGGCGTAGTGATGCAGCAGGTGCGACAGCTCGCTTGCGAAGGCTGGGTCCTGCTGCGCGGTTGTGTAGGCGTGCTGCAGTTCTTCCAATGCCGCCATCAACGTTTCCGGCACGTAGCGCCCGCCGTAGGCGTCGAAGCGTCCGGGAACGGACGGCCGGGCTTGCTCCGCTTGCTGCGTGTTTTCTATCGGGAGTGTTTTCATATTGACGCTTCTCTTGATGTATCGATTTTCCTGGTTGCAGCCGTGGTATCGGGTTCGATTTCAGCTGCCCGCGCTGCGCGGATAAACGCTGCGATGCGTTTGGAATCTTTTCGTCCGGGACTGCTTTCTACGCCGCTCGAGACATCGACTCCCCAGGGTTGCAGAATCCGAATCGCCTGGCGCACATTTTCCGGATTCAGGCCGCCCGCAGCGATCATCCTAAGATGCGGCGCTTCTCGAACAAAGCTGTCTCGCGCTCCCTGCCAATCGAAAGCGAGGCCGGTTCCGCCCTGCTTGCCAGCTACACATGTGTCGACCAGAACTGCGTCCCCGGGTAGGTTCATCCGCAAGCTTCGCAGTTGGAGCGCAAATCGATCCGGTTCGCCCTCGTAGCGCACAACATGCAGCACGCGTAGATGGGCTGTGTTACCTGCGCGCAAGTCTTGCCGCGTCGTTGCGTGGCGCGAGCCGTGCAATTGCACTCCAGTCAACCCCGCACGCGAGTGAATCGCGGTGATCTCCTCCACCGTGGCGTCGACGAATACGCCGACCTTTTCGACTTCCGGCGGAAGGTTCCTGACAATGTCTCGAACTGCTTCTACAGTGACGCGACGCGGGCTTTCGGCAAAGACGAAGCCGATGGCATCGGCACCCGCGGCAATGGCCGACTCTGCATCTTCCAGCGACGTGATTCCACAGATTTTTATCCACATGGCGGACCGCCTCAGGCGGACACCTCGCTCGATGCCGCAACACCGGCCAGCAACGCAAACAACGCGTCTCCGGGATTGGGCTGTCGCATCAGCGACTCGCCAATAAGAAATGCATCAAATCCAGCAGCCCGAAGCCGCGATATGTCGTCCGCCGTGTGGATTCCGCTTTCCGCGACGCGCAATACGCCGGGGGGGAGCCGGTCGGCCAATTCAAGCGCGACCTTCAGGTTGACTTCAAAGGTACGCAGATTGCGGCTGTTCACTCCCACGGCGTCGCAGCCGAGGTCGAGTACGCGTGCGGCTTCCTCGGCGTCGTGAACTTCGCAGAGCACGTCTAAATTTTGTGCGTGGGCTGCTCGTGTCAACTGCTGCAACGATGCGTCATCCAATGCCGCCGCAATCAACAGAATTGCGTCGGCGCGGTAGGCGCGTGCTTCGAGAATTTGAAATTCGTCCACGATGAAGTCTTTGCGCAGGCATGGCAGTGACACCGCGGCGGACGTCTCCGTTAGATTGTCGAGGCTGCCTTGAAAAAAATGCTCCTCGGTCAAAACCGACAGCGCGGCAGCTCCCGCACTCGCCAACATCGCTGCAAGCGAACCGACATGAA
>JBEPVW010000148.1:0-6875 GCA_041690775.1 Acidobacteriota bacterium
TGCACGCTTTGCAACAATCATTTGAAGTTTGCCCAGCTGCTGGACACCGCGCGGCAGATAGGCGCGGAACGCATCGCGACCGGCCATTACGCACGCAATGAATATGACCCCGAGCGCAATCGCTGGATATTGAAGCGGCCTGCCGACACCAGCAAGGACCAGACATATTTTCTATTTGGCCTGACGCAGGAGCAGTTGAGCCGCAGCCTGTTTCCGCTGGGGAATTACAAGAAGCCCGATGTGCGAGCATTGGCCCAGCAGCAGGGGCTGGCGCTCGCCAACAAGCCGGACTCGCAGGAGATCTGCTTCATTCCTGGCGGCGATTACAAGCAGTTCCTCGACGCCTACCTTGCCGACCAGGGAGAAGCGATGCCGGACACCAGCGGCGAACTGGTCACTACAACCGGCGAAGTCGTCGGGCGACACCAGGGCATTCACAACTTTACCGTGGGGCAGCGCAAGGGGCTGGGTGTCGCCACTGGCTCACCGCTCTACGTGATCGGCATCAATGGGGCGGACAGAAAAGTTGTCGTGGGCGGGAGTGAAGAATTGGTTTCCAGCAGCCTGCGGGCGAACCGGTTGAACTGGATCGCGATTCCTGGACTCGAAGGGCCGATGCGGGTGCAGGTGAAGATTCGCCATCGGCATGAACCTGCGTGGGCGACTCTGGAGATGTCCGGCGCGGATCAGGTGACGGCCATCTTCGACCAGCCGCAACGCGCTGTGACTCCGGGGCAGGCGGCTGTGTTTTATAACAGCGAAGAAGTTGTTGGCGGCGGCTGGATTCTCTAGACCTGATTTGTTTCCGAGGCTAGGTGCCCCACATCTCAGAATCGAGATGTGGGGCACCCAGGTTAAGACAATGCCTTGCGCTTGAAGAGGCTTACTGTTTCGCCCAAAGAGCTGGATCGACGTGGGCGAACACGCTGTCCTGGGTTTCGATTTTCTTCAGCAGGGTTTCGTCCTCATCCCCAAGGGTTCCGCCGGAACAGTGCTGCTGCCACATTTTGTCAATCGCCTGGAATGATGCCAGATGTTCGTGGAAGCGATCTTCGGCATAATCGCGGGCGGCTTCCGTGGTGATCAAAAACTGCCAGTCGGAAGACTCCAGCAGCAGCAGCTCGCGGCATAACTGTTTCAGAATGCGCTCCCCTTGCGGATTGCCCTTCCAGTATTCGGAACTCGCCGCATCGCGCACGGCCACTTCGGCGGGATAGAGATATTCCCATGTCCAGCGCGTGTCCGGGCTGAGCCAGACTTCGTGCGTGCCGTTCTTGCCCCACGATCCTTCCGGCAGGGCGAGAAAAGCCTCAGGCTTGTGAGTATCCAGATACGCGGAGCAACTGATAAGGGCTACGGGGATTTCCGCGCGCGCCATGGTGCGCGCCACATGCTCCAGCCAGAGCGGCCCTTCAAACCACCAGTGACCGAAAAGTTCCGCATCGAACGGAGAAGTCAGGATTGAAGGCACTGGATCGGCGAATCCGGACTTGAGCGAATCGACAACCAGGCTGACATAATGTTCGGCGTGCGTTTTGGTCAACGCGGCCGCCTTCTCCGGATAATAGGGCGTCTTGTACGCCATATCGATCTTCGATCCCGTCACCTGCCAGTAACGGTGGCCGCCGGGAAAACGCTTCTTGTGAAAATCGAGATAGTTGCCGTCGCCGGGATATCCGGCGTCTCCGCTCCACACCTGCAGGCCAGTGCGTGGGTCGCGGGGGAAGACAGTCACCGGTCTGCGCCGCGCGCGTGGGCCGTCGACAAAGTATGGCTTGTAGAGAGAATGCTCCGATTCGCGGGTTTCGACCGCCAGTGACGCCGCAACGCCCACCGCTCCGCCCGCCATCAGCTCATAGGGAGCGAACATTACTGAGTCTTCGATCAGATGGGTGTCCACAAAGAAGAAATCGATCTTCGCGTCTTCGAGCGGCTCTTCCACACCCTTGCGATCGAAAGGCGGCCAGGGCTTGGCGCTACCATGCGGCGTTACGGGGTAGTTCCACATTCCAGCGGGGCGATAGGCGCACTCCGGCAGCCAGATACCGCGAGGATGCTGGCCAATATGCCGCTCATGCGTGGCGACGCCCGTCTGCACCTGGGCGCGGATCGACTCGTCGGTCCCCAGCAGCGGAAAATATCCGTGCGTCGCGCCGCAGGTGATAATGTCGAGCAGCTTTCTCTCGGCGGCTTCGCGAAATCCGCGGATGATGTCGCCGCCGAGCGATTGGAAATGATCGAGCGCCGTCTGGAAATAACTCTGCCAGTAACGGGCCGTTTCGGCCAGGTGGGGATCGCCATTCTGCTGGAAATAGGCTTCATCCTCCCGGGCGGCGGAAATTTTGCGGTCAAGATACTTCGGAAATTCGGCCTTAAAAACCGGGTGCGCCAGCTGCTCCAACAGGATGGGAGAGATGTTCAGATTGCAGTGAAGCGCAATGCCATCGCGCTCCAGACGGTCGATGACTCGCAGCAGCGGTAAATAAGTTTCGGCGGCCGCTTCGTGCAGCCATTCCAGGCCATGCGGCCAGGTTCCGTGATTTACCACGTAAGGCAGATGCGCGTGCAGAGTAAACGTCAAATAGGCAGACGGGTGTTTTTGAGGCGTTTCGATCATGAAATCTCCCCTTAACGTTACTTAGATGCTGATTCGGAACAAGATGAGTGGATCGACCGCTTGTGTGCGTTACTGCATGGCCACGGCTTGCGCAAACACAATCGGACTCTATCTTTCACTATATCCCGCGAAGATGAATAGACAGCGAAGCGGGCGCAGTGCCACATGTTGCAGCACAGCATTCTACAAAATGTGTCGTCCCGACCGAAGCGTAACGCAGTGGAGGGGCCTGCGGTTCTTCCTCCAAAGCAATCTGGAACCCTTCGCAAGGCGAAACGCAATTCCCCTGTAGACAGAACCCACATCTCAAAGTCGAGATGTGGGCGCCCGTTTTAATTTCTCTCTCTACGCGACTCCGGAATTACGCTAATTGGGCTGCTGCGACTGCCCGTTGCCGCCGTTGTCCTCCACCCCGACATTGGCCGGCATATCGGACTCCCGGCCGGGAGTCGTGGTCACAGTCACAGTCGCAGGCTGGTTCAGGATGAAATGCAGCACGGTCTCGGAAGGAATCTGCACCTGCTCGCCTTTGGTCACGGCATTCGCACCAGCTCCGACTCCAGCGCCCGCTATTGCCCCAACCGCCGCACCGCGGCCGCCGCCCGCCAGAGCGCCAATCAGCGTGCCCAGCAAAGCTCCGCCACCGGCCTTTGCAGCGGTATTTTTGCCGCGCGCTGCGCCCTCTCGTACCACCGGGTCCGTCGAGACCGCCAGCACCTGGTTGCGTGTCCGAATCTGCTGCAGGCCCAGCGACAGCTGCGACCGGCCCTTAAAATGGGTCGCATCTTTGGCGTCGAGAACGATCCCCGTGACGCTGGCTCCGCGCCGGATCGCCAATTGTCCGTTGACGACCAGACTGTTCGCCAGAATGCCGTGAAACGTGTCATTGGGCTGCGTCTGGCCGGTCGCCAGATTTTCCGTGATGCGCACCGCTAGATCGCTTCCTGCCGGGATGGTCACTGCTTGGGTAACAGGTTGCGGAGGAGGTGGTGGAAGCGGAGGCGGGGGTGCCTGCTGTGCCTGTACTGGCGTGTTGTCCGTCGCGGGAGCGGGCGCCAAATTCCCTTGTGCCGCCTGGTCTTGATCCGCCGGCTGCTGCTGCTCTGCTTGTTGCTGCTGGTCGCGAAGCTTGTGCGCCTGCTCTCGCTGTTGACGGCGCATCCGCGCCTCGTCGTCGGCCTGCTTCCGGGCGGCTCTTTTCGCCTCGGCATTGGCAGCGGCGCTGGCGGGCGGCGTGGCCTGAGCTGTCTGCACGACCAAATTGTTGACCACCGTGCGCACGCCATTCACTTGCGCGGCGTCGTTCGCGGCGAGTTCCCGTGCCGCCTGGCCGTTCACTGTGCCGGACAAAGTCACCACGCCGTTTATCGCCTGCGTCTGGATGGGCATGTTGGCCAGCCCGGAGTCGGCTTGCAGCCGGCCCTGAACCTCAGAGGCGATCTGACTGTCGGTCGGCTTTGCCGGGGGATTGGTTTGGGAAGCTGATTGCGACGCGGCTGTCTGGGCAGTCTGGGCGGCGGGCGTGGAGGATTTCGTGCAGCCAACACCGAGCAGGATCGCAAATGTCAATACGCTCATCAAAACCGGGTTCGTAAATTGTCTATGTTTCATCTTTCGCCTGCGGGTCATCTTTAGTGGTCTCCTTGGTTTTCTTCCTACAAGGAAAGAGTCTTTCCATTATTTTAGGCGCTTTATCCCGATTCGCCATAGGTCGCCAGAAAGCACCTCCGCTGTTTTATTGGCATCTGATCTGATTAGGAAGCGGATTCACAATCGCGTTGCCGCTCCCATGTGCTTTTGCTACTATCCAGACAATCGCGCATTCCTAACCGCGCACAGGAGAGAAGGAAAATGGAACAACAGGAAACGACAGGAATCGGCTGGTTTATTGCAGGGCTCGGACTGGGTGCGTTGCTAGGTGTTTTGTTTGCTCCCAAAGCGGGCCGGGAGATACGGGATGGCCTGATCAGCGGCGCCCGCGATAGCAAGGAATACGTCGCCGCGCGCGGCAAGCAGGCTCGCGACCAGATCAATTCCGTAGTCGACAAGGGCCGCGACCAGATCAACGAATATACCGAAAAGGGCAAGGAAGCGGCCGAGAAAGGCCGCGAGCGCTGGAGCGGAATCGTCGATCGGGTTTCCGGGAACCAGTCAGTCACGGAACGCGGTCGCGTCGACGACGCGGAAGCCTATCGCGGGGGTACGGCCGAAACTCGTTATTAGTGCATCTCACCCTGCGTCCTGGTTTTGGCCAGGACGCAGACCGCTTGCAGGCAGCGGCCTGGACGCGAACTACGGCTGGATTACGATCTATGGTTTCGACAGCCCGGCGACGGCGACAGTTGCCTGCCAGGCCGGCGTTTCGAATGCAAATTTTTCCTAGAGGCGAACCACAATGCCAACCGGATCCATCGTTTTTCTTGTTTTCACGGGAGTGGTTACGTTTGCGGTGGTATTGCAGACGATTGTTCTGGTGGCGATTCTCCTCGCAGCCAAGGCTGCGCAACGGAAAGCTTCCGAACAGGTCGACCAGCTGCGCGAGGACATGAGGCCGTTTCTGGATGGGGCCACCCACATCATGGAGGCTGTCGAAGATATGACGCCCCGCCTTCGCGGTATCGCGGTCAATGTCCACACCGCCAGCGAACGCTTGCGCGATCAGGTGGATCATATCGACTCCGTGGTTGGGGATGTAACCGGCAAGACGCGCCGCCAGGTGAGCCGCATTGACAATATGGTGACTGACACGCTGGATGCTTTCGCGCACGGCACGCGGATCGTTCAGGACAACGTAATGGCGCCTTTGCGGCAGGTAGGCGGATGGATGACGGCGATACGCGCCGGCATGGATCTGCTTCGCCCAGGGGAACGTCGCAGCCGCAGATCGAATCGCCGGTCCGATGAAGATTTTATTTAGAGCGACACCGGCAACGGGCCTACTTCAATAAATTCTTCGCGATAAACAGCACATTCGCCGGGCGTTCCGCCAGACGGCGCATGAAGTACGGGTACCATTCCGTGCCGAATGGAATGTACACGCGCATGTTGTAGCCTTCCTTCACCAGGGAATTCTGCAGGTCGCGACGTATCCCATACAGCATTTGAAACTCGAAGCTGCGCTTGTCGATGCCCTGCTCCGCAACAAACCTTTTCGTGGCGCGGATGATCGCCTCATCGTGCGTGGCCATGCCGTGATAGATGCCGCTGGTCAGCAGAATTTTCATCAGCTTCACATAATTGGCATCGACATCTTTTTTCTCCGGAAAAGCCAGTGTGGGCGGTTCCTGATACGCGCCCTTGCAAAGGCGAATGCGGATGCCGTCGACGAGCAGCGTGCGAATGTCATTTTCACAGCGGAACAGAGAAGCCTGCATCACTGTTCCCACCCGATCGGCATGGTTCGGCATGGCATGGATTTCACGTGTCATGTCAATGGTGGCCTGCGTATAGTTCGTGCCCTCCATGTCTATGCGGACGAAGGTATCGGCAGCCGCGGCGTGTTCGACGATTTCGCTGGTGATGCTGCGAGCAATTTCAGGACTAAGATCGAGCCCCATCTGCGTGAGTTTCAGGCTGACATTGGCCTGCAGACGGCGCTGCTGAATGGCGTCCAAAAGCTGGTGATAGATGTCGGCGGAACGACGCGCCGCCTGCTCGGTGTAGACGTTCTCGCCCAAGCTGTCGAGCGAGGCCGGAATACCTTCCCGGTTCAACGCCTCGGCTGCGCGCAACGCGTCGGCAACATACATTCCGGCGATAAAACGCTGGGACATTTTTCGTCCCATGCTGGAATTTTCCGCGAAGCGGCGAAGCGGCTTGTTCTGCGAGAGCGCAATGAAGGCGCTACGAAGCGCGGTCGAGCTCATACGGGAAAGAGCCTCAAGCAAACCTTCTATTGTGTCATAAGGCGGAGGAACTGAATGGCGTATTCAGATGAGGCCACAAACTAATCGATCCGGACGATAGTATCCGTCTTACAGCGACGAGATCGCCTCGGATTTTTTCTTAAGCTCTTTTTTCTGGCCCGATTTTCCGTAGATAAAGACTCCGACGAGCGCAGCAAGCGCGGCAATTATCGATGTCAATCCTACAGCGCTCATGCCTATTGAAGTTAACCAGATTCCACCTATTATCGCGGTCATCGCTATGATAAATGCGCAGGCGATGCCCGCCCGTTGAGCGGCGATGCTCGCACGGATGACTGAACTTTCCTGATGTTGACGGTGGGAGGCCTGCTGTTCCGCCATCCGCAGAATGC
>JBEPVW010000149.1:0-6845 GCA_041690775.1 Acidobacteriota bacterium
GACAAGTTATCTCACTCTGCGAACACAGTAGAAGAACAACCCTAAAACAGCAGCTTCACTCCAAACTGAATCTGCCGTGAAGTTGTCGCTGTTGTTGTAATCAGCCCTGCGGTTGGAGAGGGCGTGGAAGAGTTCGACGAGTAAACCACAGTATTTGGCGTTCCGAAATTTGTGTGGTTCAGGATATTGAAAAATTCGCCCCGGAACTGGAGACTGAGTCTGCTCGAAATGGCCGCATTCTTTTTGAGCGATGCATCCAACTCAGAAAGGCCGGGACCAGTCAGCGTGTTGCGTCCCAAATTGCCATACGTTCCTGCAACGGGGACGATGAAAGCCGCTGGATTGAAGTATTGCGAGGGCCCGCCCTGAATCACCTTGCCATGGAAATTCGGGTTGACAGAGGGTCGTACCGGGTTGCGGCTGTCCCCGTTATTCGATGGATTGAAACCAAGCTGAGGCGTGAATGGGAAGCCCGATTGGAAAGTAGCCACCGCGCTCAACGCCCATCCGCTCGCAACCTTTTCCTGCCATGGATTCAGGTTGGCAAAGAGTGGCTTGCCGTGTCCGATCGGAAGCTCATAAGTGCCGTTGAGGACCGCTAGATTACGAACATCGGTGTTCGAATGCCCGTAGTCCAGCTCGGGCTTGGACGGATACATCACAAAACCAGGAGCATTCGCGCCGACACTGCTGTTCCACGCCGTCCCGTCATCCAGATTCTTCGAAAAGGTATAGACGCCACGCAATTGCAATCCCTGTGTAAAGTGTCGATTTACATCCACGGTGAATGCGTTGTAGTTGCTGATCCCGTAGGAGATCCATGTCGTACTGGAACCCAGATTCGGATTTGCATTCGGCGCGTTTGGCGGATAGTAAACGGTCCCCGGCCGCAGAGTGCTGGGGCACGGCACTGCGGGGCAGATCGTCGGAATGGGCTCGTTTACATCTTCGGAAAGTATCTGGTGATATCCGTGATAGCCAATGTAACCGAGAATGATTGACGTGTGCGCCGCGAGTTTCCGTTCTACGTTCAGCGAGTAGGACAGAGACGTCGGAGTGTAGACGTCCGGCTGAATGCCGCTGGGAGAAACCTTGCTCCCCGGAGGTGGCGGCGCTCCAGGTACAAAGTGCAGCGCGGAGATGTCCACGTTCTTGAGAGTCTGGGTAGTGTTGAACGGAGCATTCTGGTCAAGCCGATAGTCCAGGCTGTCGAGCAACGCTCGATAGACACCGAAACCGGCGTGGATGACGGTATTTCCATTTTCCGTGGGCTGCCAGGCAATGCCGACGCGTGGCTCAGGCAGGAACTTTGCGCGATTTTTCGTAAACACAGAATTGCCGATACGCGGTTGAGTTTCTAATGCTCCGTTTGAACCAAATATGTAATTGGAACCTCTGCCTCGGGCCTCATTCCAACCGTCCGTGGATTCGAATCGGAAACCGGCACGCAATTCAAAATTCGGCCACAAGCGCACCGTATCCTGCACGAAGCCCGCGCCTTCCAACGAGCGCCAGCCAAGCTCTGTTGGGGACGGGACCACCGTAAACGTGGAAACGTTGCCCTTCAAAAACGCATCGAGACTGCCGAAGGATGCCTGACCGTATTGATACTGCGCCAGGTCGCTGTTGGACTGGATACGCTGCAACCATACTCCGGCTTCCACCTGATTTTTTCCGCGGGCAATATAAACATGATCCGCTACTGTGAACAGATTGCGGACCGCGGTCAGATTGCTGCCAGCATTCGTACCTGCCAGGCTGATTTGAGAAGCGCCGTTCAACGCCGTTCCCCCGCCCACAACTACGGCGCCGATCGGCTTGCCTGCAACCCAACCGGGCAATCCAACCGGCGTTTCCCCGGTGAAAAAATAGCTGGCGCGGGAAATGCCTGCGCGAAATGTATTCAGTACGCTTGATGAGAAGACGTGCTCCTCCTGCCCGCTCAGTACTTGTTCGCGCAGCGCTTCATTGACAGCGCTGAGTGGGTTGACCGTTGGCGTCTGCGCCGCGCTGTCGTCCACGGTATAAACCGCGAATGCGGAATCCGTCGGCGACAGGTTGATATCGAGCCGTGTCGTGCCGAAATCCTCGCGGATGCGCTGCAGCGGATGGCTAAAGGCTTTCGCAATTCCGCCGCCAAGTTCCGGCCCATTTTGTACCGGCCACAAAGCAAGGTATGGCTGCACGCTCGGCACGGCTTGTGAGCGCGAGGCATTGTCGGGAACCAGCGTTACGTCCGACAAGCCGAGATTCTGCCGATAGCCTTCATAGTTCCCAAAGAGCAACAGCTTGTCTTTGACGAGAGGTCCTCCCAGAGCGCCGCCGAACTGGTTGCGCTGAAAAATCGGAATGGCTCCTTGATCGAAATAATTACGAGCGTCCAGTGCGCTGTTACGCAGAAATTCGAAGATGCTCCCGTGAACCTGGTTCGTGCCGGACTCGGTATCGATGATGATCTGAGCGCCCGTGCGTTTTCCATACTCAGCGCCATAGGTGTCGGAGACGACGTTGAACTCCCGCACCGCATCCACTCCCAGCAGTTGTCCGCTGGTGCCGCCCGGAGTGACGTTGATCTCAGACGCGCCGGTATATTCAATTCCATTCAACAGGTAGAGGTTGTCCTGCGGGCGATGACCGGCGACTGCGAACATATTGCCGGGGGATGAGTTCGATGTCCCGGTCGCCCCCGAGCGCTCCCCCGTGTAGTTGACTGTTGCCGGATTCAGCGTGATGAGTTCATCGTAACTGCGGCCATTCAGCGGCATCTCCTTTACCTGGCGTGCGCTCACCAGGCCCGAGGTTTGCTGCGTTGTAGTGTTGATCGCCAGCGGAACATCGGTCACGGAAACCTGTTGATCCACCTTCCCGATCGCCAGCGCGACGTCGATGGTCGCATGTTGTCCAACTACCAGATTGATTCCTGTCTTCGATTGCGTGCTGAAACCGGCCTTCTCTACTGTGACTTCATAGCGCCCAACCGGAAGCGACGGCGCGGAATAATCGCCTTCTCCGCCGCTGACCAGATGGCGAACTGCGCCCGTTTCAACATCGCGGACAGTGATCTGCGCATCGGAAATCGCCGCGCCAGAAGCATCGCCGATCGTTCCTGCAATGGATGCTCCAACCACCTGCGACTGTACCGAAACAGAAAAAAATCCACCGGCCAAAATAACCAGAAATGAAAACAGTAATTTACCAAAAACGCCAAAATGGGCGCGATTCATACACTTCTCCTTAAATGTGTGTGTGGATAGGCTGCAATCTATCGGATAAAAATGCGCAGAATAAGAGGGATTAACAACAGCAGGGCATTCGCATACCAGAGGCGGCATGCGCGGTGTTGCAGCGGGATTGACGAGAATCAATCATGGGATGATTTTCCTACACGGTGACAGGTTCACTGTGTAAATTTCTGCTTACAAATAAAAAACCGCTCGGGGAAGGCCCCGGCGGCTCGTAAAGCGAATAATGCAAGTAGAGCGTCAACTCAAGCGCAAATCTCCGGGACGTTGAGAGTAGGTCGTACCGCCGCAACAACAGGACATTTGCATAACGCTCATGATCTTTCGAGTGTAATGACAGACAAAATCAATGTCAACGCCGTCATGAATACAGGTGCGACCTGCTGAGTAAAAACGAACTGGCCGCATCTCTACCGCGAGATTTTTAGTACGACCTGCGGCGAGAAACAATCGTTCCGCTGAGATGATCGGCTATTTCTAATTCGCCAGCCGCTGCATCCGCAACCGTTCCACTCCATCGAGCGCGCTCCAAAGCGCCTGGGCCGCGGTTTCGGCGGCATCGAGCGCTTTGTCGGTGGAGGCGGCATCGCGAGCCAGCTCATCGTGAATGGCCTGCTTCCACACTTCAGCATGATGGACGTCCGCCGTCTGATGCAGAGTGAAGTAGCGGCAGGCAGCCGCATCGGCCCCGTAGTGTTCGCACAATCCCGCGGCCTTTTGTTTCGCAATCTCCGGCACCTGCGATTCGTATGCGTACAGCGCGGCCAGCCCGACGGCGGCGCTGTCCTGCTGCATCAGCTTATGAAATGTCCCGATCAAAGCTTCCGTTTCCGGCTGCGATTTATGGTGGCGCACTTCGGCTTCACTCGCGCCCATGCCCCGGGCAAAATCCATCCACAGATCGCTGTGGGGCTTGCCGTCCGGAGCATCGATGCCTTCCTCATCCAGCAGATTGCGCAGCACGGTGCGGCGCAGCTCCGTATCTTCGAGGCGAGAATGCAGCGCGCTCAGATAAGTGGGAAACGCAGAGACGTGATGCCAGTACTCCGACGCATATTCGCGCAGGTCATCTTTGGTCAACTCGCCCGCGGTCCACGCACGATAGAACGGATGCGTCAACAGGTTGTAGGGTGCGATTCGGCTTTCCAAACGGCTGAAGAAGTCCGGATTTGCTGGCAAGATGTTGTCTCCTTAAGAGAACTCGAATGTTTGAATTCTATCGCGCCCGCGTCCCTCGAACGCATAGGATTTCGACGCGCAGCTCAAAAAGTTAGCGGATGCGTTGAAATCTTCCGAACCACCGGCAGGCGCGTTCCGGTTTGGCGAGCTAATTCTGCCAGCAATTCCGCCGCCGCTTTTCCGCTGACGGGATGCCGCCATCCCGGCGCAGCTTCTGCCAGTGGCGCAAGGACGAACTGCCGCTGCGCGAGAGCAGGATGCGGCAACGTCAGCGCGGCTGCCTCCAAAATCATTCCGTCATACGTCAGCAAATCCAGATCGAGCGTGCGCGGACCCTTCGGCACGGAGGTCGTTCGGTCACGGCCATGTTGCTGTTCGATTCGCAGCAGCGCCGCCAGCAATTCTTCCGGTTGTAGCTCAGTTCGCAGCTCCGCCACAGCATTCAAAAAATCCGGCTGAGCGACAGCGCCGACAGGTTCGGTTTCGTAGAATGACGAAACCGCCCCAACCTGGCCCAGCTGCCCCAGCGCGGTGATCGCCTCGTGAAGATGGCCTTCACGATCTCCAAGATTGGAACCCAGCGCGATATAAGCATTTGCCACGAAAGAAAAGCCTCGCCCGAAGGCTGGTCATTGGAGATACAGAAATGCGGGTGCCCCAGGTCTCGATTTTGAGACTTGGGTATTTCCCACCCAATTAGATAGTTCAGGCAGACAGCGCAGTAGCGGGCAAAATCTCCCGCCGCCCCGAGGACTCCTCGTTTTCACGCGGGAGATGCACCAGCTCCCACGCAGAGCGGTCCTGCATTAAACGCGAGACCAGCGCGGTGTGCATCGCATGTCCGGCTCGTTCGGCCACGACATGGCCTTGAATCCGCCGGCCAGTCAGAGCCAGGTCGCCGATCAAGTCCAGCACCTTGTGGCGGACAAATTCATTGGGGAAACGCAGCGGCCCATTCTGTACCCCCTGACGTGTCAGGATGATGGCATTTTTGTCCGACGCGCCGCGAATCAGGCCCATATTTCGCAGCATCTGCTCATCTTCTCGAAAACCAAAGGTGCGCGCGGCGGCCAGTTCCGAGGCATATGCACCCGTGTTCAGGTCCAGCTGAAACGACTGCTTGCCGATTGGTGCCGGGAAATCGATCGCATACGAGACGCTGTATCCTTCGCCCGGATAGACGCCGATAAATTTACTGTTGTCGTGAACTTCAACCGTCTTGCGGATACGAAGATATTCGCGGCGGCGGCGTTGCGTCTGCAGTCCGACAGACTGGAAAGCATCGATATAAGGCAGCGCACTTCCGTCGAGGATCGGCAGTTCCAGATTGTCCAGCTCGACGATCAGATTATCGACTCCATATCCAATCAATGCGGAAAGCAAATGCTCCGTGGTCGAGATCAAAACACCTTGCCGCATCAAGCTCGTCGCGTAGCTGACCTTGGCCACGTTGCGTCCGATTGCGGGAATCTCGAAGTTGTCCAGGTCGGTTCGGCGGAACAGAATTCCCGCGCCGGCCGGCGCAGGCAGTAGTCGGAGGTGCACCGGAGCGCCACTATGCAAGCCAATTCCGGAGAATTCGACCGCATCGGCAATCGTCTGCTCGAACTGCAGGTTACGAGTAATGGAGGCTCCTGTGCGCCTGATAAATCCTTATCTTATAGGGTATACAGCCGGGTCGAGTGTGGCAAAATAGCCACACGGCGTGTCACTGCTTGCACAGTTTTTGGTGCGAGGATGGCAGCAATCAGCAAAAAAGTGGGTGCCCCATGTGCGCGAAGCTAACATGGGTCTTTTTCATCGCGCCACACGAAACCAGCAATCAAATAACCTGTACGGACTTCCTCTGCGCTGCTTCGATCATCGTGTTCACCAGCGAGAGCGGCAGACCGACAACGTTGAAATAGCAGCCAGAAACGCGCGATACCCAGCGGCTGGCCCGCCCCTGGATCGCATAAGACCCGGCCTTGCCCATCGGTTCGCCCGTCGCGACATAAGAGATGATTTCCTCTTCCGACAAAGTCAGCATCGTCACCCACGTGGACTCCGACGATACCTCGACAGCCGCCTGCGAAATAAGGCAGACACCGGTGATCACTTGATGCGTGCGTCCGGCGAGCATACGCAGCATTCGCGCCGCATCGGCATCATCCAGCGGCTTGCCAAGAACCTCGTTGTCGCAGACGACGATAGTATCCGCGCCCAACACCAGCAACGGGTCATCCTGTCGATCGAGCGATTTCGCGCGGGCCCGGAAAACAGCTTCGGCTTTCTCTTTCGCCAGCCGTTGTGCTAAGTGAGTGGGATCTTCCCCCGGCCAACGCTCCTCCATCACAGGAATGGAATCTACGCGGAAAGAAAACCCGGCCTGGGTCAGCAGATCGCAACGCCGCGGCGAAGAGGAGGCCAGCAAGAGCATAAATT
>JBEPVW010000150.1:0-6684 GCA_041690775.1 Acidobacteriota bacterium
AGGAACCAAGAGGGAGCAGATTATGAGCCAGACACGGCGCAATTTCCTGTTGACGACCGCGTACGCGGGTGCGGGAGTTGCCGTGATAAGGACCATGAAACCCAGCCGCCTAATGGCAGCCGGCAACGCCGCGCCCGCGTACGCGCCTTACCTGACCGGGATGAGAATGGTCGCGACGCCGGCCACGGCGTATCGAGCATACCAATCGAAGGTGGTTACGAACCTGATATCGCCACCTGGGTCCGGGTGGATCTGGGCTGGAGCGTTCCGATTCAAGCGATCCTGTTATTTCCCGCCTGGGATCAAGGATTTCCAGACCAACCTGATCATGCCAGAGCCATGCCCATTCCTGTGCCGGAAGCTCCCGCGATGCTCGATCATCCGTCCGACAGAAACCAGGGGGGCCGCCACGGCCGTGGTGAATTTTCCAACCTCGATGGGCCTCTTCAGAGGACAATCGAGGGCGTTCTTCCGCTTGTTACAGGATCTGGCCGAAGATGCTGAGGAAGCCAGGCGGGGATAAGGCGGACAAGCCTTAAAGACAGCAAATACGTTAACGCCGTGAGTGACGGCTCACCGCGCTCTTTGACCGGCGCTCATAGCCAAATCGCGATACCCTTCTAGGCATGAGCCAGCCAGTGCATTCTCCAAATATCAACATCGTTCAATCGCCGGACTACCGTGACGGCTACGCCAACAGCGTCCAGGTACGGGCCAGCGTGTGGGATTTTCTGCTTGTATTCGGCGCTGCCCGTCAGGATTTGCCGAACGAAGTAACACTGCAAAATTTTCAAGGAGTTTATCTCAGCCCGCAGCAGGCCAAGGCTTTGTGGAATCTGCTGGGTCAGAATCTCGCCCAATATGAGCAGGCGTTTGGATCGATTACTTTAGAGCCGTCGCAGAATTTTCCGGGCACGGTGCCGGGCCACAACGGTCCGATACACTGAGCTGAGCTGGGATGATTGACCGGATGACGCTTCACTGATCGCCGGTTTCGTCTCAAGAGGGGAATTTGCTTGCAAGCGTCGAATGAGCAATTCAACCAATCATCGAGTCCGCAGTCAGATCGATGGTTAAACCAATTTCTCTTTCGCGGTCATCGCGATGAGCCAATCCCGGCGTGGATGATTTTTCCGATCATTTATGTTTTCGTTTTCCTGATGCATCTGGGATTGTTGCGGCTGCCGTATTTCTGGGACGAGGCGGGCTACTACATTCCGGCGGCATACGATTTCTTTCGGACCGGCGCGCTGATTCCTTATTCCACGCTGACGAACGCGCACCCTCCGCTTCCCGCAATGTATCTTGCTTTCTGGTGGACAGTCTCCGGCTTCAGCCCGACGGTCACGCGGTTGGCGATCTGCCTGGTAGCAGCGTTCGCGTTGACGGGTGTTTTCGTGCTGGTGCGCCGGTTGGCGAATGCACGCGTGGCGATCGCCACCACGCTCCTTACTGCGCTATATCCGGTCTGGTTTACGCAGAGCACGTTGGCCCACGCGGACATCTACGCAGCCGCCGGAACGTTATGGGCCCTTAGTTATGCGCTGTATGAGTTGCCATCTGCGCGCAACGGCTGGTACGCAGCTTTGTGGTTTTCAATCGCCGCGCTTTCCAAAGAAACCGCAATCGTCACGCCGTTGGCCTTGGCGGCGTGGCACCTGTGGGAGACGCGCCGCAAGCCCGCAGCCGCTCGTGGACATTGGCGCGCGGCCATCCAATTTGCGTTGCCGGTACTGCCATTGGGCGCCTGGTACGGCTATCACTTTCAGAAGACGGGCTACATCTTCGGCAATCCGCAATTTCTTCGCTATAACGCCGTAACAACCCTGCATTTTTTCAGGTTTCTCCTGGCACTGGCGCAGCGGCTGATGCAGGTTACCGTGTACATGAATTTGTTCGTGCCCGTTCTATGCATGGTAGCGGCAATGTTTCTGCCCGCGCTCCGCCAGGCGGATGGCACCAAGCGCCCCCGCGTATCCTGGAATGCACAGGCCCAGATCGGTATCGTTCTACTGGCGAATGTGCTTTTGTTTTCGGTGGTCGGGGGCGCGGTGCTGGCACGCTATCTGCTGCCGCTTTATCCGCTGATTTTGCTGCTCTGCGTGTCAACCTGGAGGCGGCGCGTGGTGCAATGGCCATGGATCGCGGCTCTCAGTGTGGTCGCATTCCTCGCAGGGCTGTTCGTCAATCCACCGTATCGCTTTGCGCCGGAAGATAACCTGACTTATCGCAGCATGATCTTAATGCAGCAGCAGGCCATCGCCCAGGTGTTGCATCGCGCACCCGGCGGGACCGTGTTGACCGCGTGGCCGGCAACCGATGAGTTGACTCGTCCGGAACTTGGCTACGTACGCAAGCCGGTCAAAGTGATGGCGATCGACAATTTTTCGCTCCAGCAGGTTGAGGCAGCAACCCTTTTGCCGGGCTACGACGTCGCGTTGGTGTTTTCTACGAAGTATCAGGCCGCCGATACCCCCGCCTGGCTTCGGTTCGGGGACGGCGAATGGAATCGAAGATATTTTGGCCAGCACTATGACCTGCCCCCCGCATTGATCGCACGACTGCTGCACGGCGATGTCGTCTGGCAGGCCCGTAGCAGGGGATTGTGGACGGCGGTGCTGCTGTTCAACCGGCCGCAAATGGCTAGCCTGTCGAGCGTTGGCGGAACGCTTTCCCGTTGAACGGCGTCCGGAACTCTATAATCACGAGTGTTGTGATCAAGAGCCGACATACGATCGTCCTTCGATTTCGTCGTAGACTTCTCCTTTCCGGACTCGCGGTGTTGGTGTGCGTGCCAGCCTTCGCGCAAGCTCCGCTGCCAAAGGGTCCCGGTTGGGACGGTCATCTTGTTTGGGTGCTCCCATTCGAAAACAATTCCTCCAAGCCGGGAGTTGACTGGATCGGTGCGTCATTCCCGGACATTATTGATCAACGTCTAGGCTCGGCGGGATTTCTGACCATCCGTCGCGAAGACCGGCGCTATGCGATGGAACATTTAGGCCTACCTGTCGATTTTCATCCCACGCAGGCCACGACGTATCGCATTGCCCAAACTCTGGATGCCGACTATGTCGTATTCGGAACCTACACGGTGGCCAACGGTCAGATTACAGCCACCGCGCGCGTGTTGGTGATGAATGGACCGCACATGGATTCCGTGTTGGAAGAGCAGGGGAATCTGGATCAGCTGATCAATATCGAAGACGAGCTGGCGTGGAAAATTGCCGTGCACATCGACCCTTCGTTGAATTTGGACAAGCAGACTTTTCTGGCTGCCAGCCGGGATCTGCGCTTGGATGCGTTTGAGAATTACATTCGCGGAGAAATAGAGCCAGGCGTTGAGGAGCGGATCGGCCATCTTACGAAAGCGGTGCAGATCAGCCCCAATTACGTTCAGGCGTGGTTTGCGCTCGGCAAAGCATATTTCGCAAACCAACAGTACGAGGAAGCGGAGAATCCGTTCAGCAAAGTGCCAAAGGGAAGCAGGCTGTGGCTGGAAGCCACGTTCTATGCGGGACTCAGCCATCTTTACACCGGCAACTATGAAAAGGCGCAAAGTGAATTTGCAGCCGTTGCTTCGGTTCTGCCGATGCCACAAGTTTTGAATAATGAAGGCGTTGCTATTAACCGCCGGGGACGGAACGGAACAGCATTCTTCCAGCGCACGGTGCAGCTTGATCCGCAAAATCCGGATTACTGGTTCAATCTCGCGGTTTCAGAACGGCGCACGAAAAGTTACGCCGCATCGCTGAAGGCGGTCGAGCACAGCCTTCTCCTTCGACCGCAGGACGACGAAGCGCTGCGTCTGAAGAAGAACCTGACTTTGCTGAAAGACGGTCCGGCAGCGGGCAATGCGCAGACGGTACCGGTCGCAGAAAAGCAAGACGCTGCCGCCGGCAATCCGCCTGCGGATACTTCTGAGAGCACCGCTTCTATGACTCAGTCGACTGACAGCGCGTCGTCTTCGGTATCGCCTTCCGCGTCTTCATCGCAGCCCGTCACAAATTCCGATGCAGCCGCCAGTCCTGATTATGAACCGCTGGAGCGTATCGCTCGCGCCTACGATGAGAGCTCCTTTCGCCAGGCAGCGTTTGAAATGGAACAGATGAACGCGATCAAGCTGCGCTCGATGCCGGCGGCGGCTCGCGCAAAGTTGTTGTGCCAGCAGGGAACGCAATATGTCAACGACGGTTTACTGCTGGAGGCGGAACGTCAATTCCAGCTTGCCGTCGCTTCCGACCCAACAAGTGCGACCGGCTACGCTGGTCTGGCTGAGGTGCATGAGTACGCCGGAAGCACCAAAATGGCCCAGCAGGAGGCGAATAAGTCTCTACAGGAAAAACCAAATGTAGCCGCTTACTTGGTGTTGGCGCGAATTGCTCTGGCCGAGCACTCGTATCCAACTGCCCAACAGAATGTTGAGCAGGCCCTCCGGATAGATCCGAACAGTAGCGCCGCAAAGGGAATTTCGCAGGCAATCCAGGCCCAGCAGGTGAAGCCGTAGACGCAATGATGCACACGCGAAGCAAATTCCGGGCACGCTGTTTTTCAACCGTCATCGCATTTTTCACATTGTTTGTTCTGCTGATGAACGCGCCCGTTGCTGAATCTTCCGTCGCATATCGCGCGCAGACGCGTCCTGTAATTGTCGAGCTGCCGCTGCACAATACCATCCAGCCGATCAGCGCCGGTTACCTGCAACGAGGACTGCGGCATGCCGCACGGATTCACGCGGAAGCTGTCGTCATCGAGCTGGGAACTCCCGGCGGACTGTTGACCTCGACGCGAGCGATGGTCACGGCCATCGAACAATCGGAAGTCCCCGTGATCGTTTATGTCGCTCCCTCCGGCAGTCGCGCTGCTTCCGCGGGATTTTTCATTCTGGAATCCGCTGACGTCGCTGCCATGGCGCCTGGAACCAATACAGGAGCGTCGCATCCGATTCTGGAGGGCCAGAAAATGGACCCAATCCTGAAGCAGAAGATTGAGAATGATGCTGCGGCCTTTCTCCGCTCCTATGTTTCGCGGAGAGGACGAAATGTGGAAGCGGCTGAAGATGCCGTGCGCAATTCAAAATCCTACACGGATGAAGAGGCGAGCAAACTACATCTGATCGATGTCATCTCTCCAGACCTCGCCACTCTTCTGGACCATCTGGATGGGACATCCATTACGCGTTTCAATGGAACCAAACAGGTGCTCCATACAAAGTACTCCGACGTGGAGACCATGCCGGCGAGCACGCGCGAACGCATTCTAAGCGCGTTGACTGACCCGAATCTCGCAGTGATCCTTCTCATCCTCGGCGGTCTGCTCGTCTATCTGGAATTTAACGCGCCCGGCACGATTGTCCCCGGCGCATTGGGAACGCTGCTTGTGCTGATCTCATTGTTCGCCCTGAACCTTCTGCCGTTGGAATATACCGCGGTTGGCTTTCTGGTCGGGGCGCTTGTATTGTTTGTGCTCGATATCAAGTTCGCCACGCATGGCATCCTGGGGTTGGTCGCGATCGGCTGCCTTGTCTTCGGTCTGCTCACGCTGGTGGACGGTCCAATTCCGGAAATGCGCGTGCATCTTGGCACCGCTTTGGGAGCGGGCATCGGCTTCGGCCTGATTACGATTTTCCTGACCACAATTGCTGTGCGGGCCCGGCGGAATAAAATACAAACCGGCGGCGAAGCCCTGCTCGGAACCCTTGCGGTTGCCCGAACACCACTGAATCCTGACGGGCACGTGTATGTGCGCGGCGAGCTTTGGCAGGCACGCGCCGATAGCCCAATTGCAGCCGGGGAAGCGGTCCGAATTCTCGGGCGCGATGGACTTCTGCTGCTGGTTGAACGTGACCATAGGGGTTCCTGACTGCGGTTTTCACGCCGGAGTTGGGGCGGAGCCGTGCTATACAACGAGAGGCGTGCGTCCATGCCTTTGGGGAGTTTCAATGCCATCCACCACAGTTTTAATCGTCATAGTTATTGTGGCTTTTTACCTTTTCAGTTCCATCAAAATTTTGAAGGAGTATGAGCGCGGCGTAATTTTTCGGCTGGGCCGACTTCTCAGCGCCCCGAAAGGCCCCGGCATCATCCTCGTTTTTCGGCCCTTCGACCAGATGGTGCGCATCTCCCTGCGGCAGGAGGCGATGGAGGTGCCGCCGCAGGACATTATCACGCGCGACAACGTCACGTTAAAGGTGAATGCGGTCATCACGCTTCGCGTCGTCGATGCTTCCAAGGCAGTTGTGGAGGTTTCGAATTACGTGTATCAGACTTCACAGTTTGCTCAGACCACGCTGCGGTCGGTTCTGGGAGAAGTGGAACTGGACGAACTACTGGCGCATCGCGAAAAGCTGAACCTTAAAATCCAGACCATCATCGACCAGCACACCTCGCCCTATGGGCTGAAGGTTGTGAGCGTTGAGGTGAAGCAGGTCGATCTGCCGGAGTCCATGCTGCGCGCGATGGCGCGGCAGGCTGAAGCGGAACGCGACAAGCGAGCGAAGGTCATCAACGCGGAAGGCGAATTCAATGCGGCGCAACGCCTGCTCGATGCCGCCACGCTGCTGGCGCAGCAACCGATCACGATGCAGCTCCGCTATCTGCAAACGCTCAGCGAAATTGGCACGGAGAAAAACACTACGGTGGTGTTTCCGCTGCCGCTTGAACTGGTCACCCTGCTGCAACATGTGAC
>JBEPVW010000151.1:0-6619 GCA_041690775.1 Acidobacteriota bacterium
AGACAGATTGAACGCTATCTTACGGCGCTTGGCGCGAAGATGCAGGCAATTTCGCCTGAAAAATATGCCGTCACGCTGCCGAGCTGGAGGCTCGATCTGGAGCGCGAGATCGATCTGATTGAAGAGATCGCCCGGGTGCATGGCTACAACCGGTTTGCGAATACGCTGCCTTCATTCGCGGGTAGCGTGGTGGAGTTGCCATCGGCGGCCAAGGAACGCATGCTTCGCCGGAAGCTGCTTGCTTCGGGATATACGGAAGCGGTCAGCAGCACATTTTGCTCTGCAACCGATGCAGTGACATTTTCGCGGCAGAAGGATTCTCATGTGTCGCTGGGCAATCCTCTCAGCGAGGAAGTGGGATGCCTGCGGCCATCACTGATGCCTGGAATGCTGGCGATGCTGGCTCATAATCTGAATCGTGAAGTGGACAATGTCCGGCTGTTTGAGATGGGCACAGTTTTTACCGGCCCGCCTGCTGGCAACATCGACCGGGTGCATGAACGACCGTCGCTGGCGATTGGCGCGACGGGCGCTGCGATCGCGGCGCATGCGACTGCAAGCGGCCGAGAGTACAACTTCTATGACATGAAAGGCGTTGTTGAAGAGTTGCTCGCCAGTGTCGCGTTAGAGTCGATTTCCCTGGATGCCGTGCTTGAATCCGATGGAATGCCCGCATGGTTGCATCCAGGCCGCTCCGTCCGGGTCGCTGTTGATGGCGAAACGGTCGGCTTCTTTGGCCAGTTGTCGCCGCAGGAACTGCAGCGGCGGAAACTGCGGCAGGTGGTTTTCGTCGGACAACTCGATCTCGACCAGCTCTTCAACCACGCATTGCGTGAGCCTGTGGCCCGGGAACTATCGCGCTTTCCGGCGGTCGTGCGCGATTTTTCTTTTATGTTTCCCGATGCAGTCCAGTGGCGACAGATTGCCGATGCGATCGGTTCGCTCGGTATTGCGGAGATGCGCAGCCTGCAACCGCGCGAGATCTTCCGTGACAAGAAGGCGGCCGCTGGGGCGGAAGGACATTATTCGATGCTGTTGCAGGCTGTTTTTCAAGCGCCGGACCGCACCTTGCGGCTGGAAGAATTGCAAGGCTGGGCGCATCGAATTTTTGCGGCGCTCATGGAGTTGGGCGGCCTGCCCAAGTTTCCGCTGGAGCTGCTGTAAGCTCCGGCTTGGCTTGATCCCACCCTTCGCGAAGAACGCGAAGGGTGGGGCACCCGGCTCTGGCGGCAAAATCCACAGGTTTCTCCATTGCGCTTTCCTTCCGTCCAGATGACAATCTCATTTGCAATTCGGCGTCCATTGCGAGTGCGCGCTATACTGCGCGAAGAGCATCTTATTTATTTATGACAGCGACTATGGCGAAAGAACAGGACTTGGTGGTAGCGGCGGACACGTTTGCCGCATTGGAGCAGCGTGTGGTTCGCGCGATTGAGCTGCTGAACCGGGAACGGGAACAGCGGGCGGCGGCGGAAAAACAGTTGGCGAGTCTGCGCGACCAGTTGGAAGCGCAACATACAGAAGGTGCAACGTTGCGCCGGGAGATTGAGGAGCTGAATCATGAGCGCGACACGGTTCGGACTCGAGTCGAGCGCCTGATGGCTTCGTTGGATGCTATAGAGGCTTCTTAAATCAAAACCTGTTCAAGCAGGGAGATGCGCCAGCACAGGGGGAGAGAATATGAACCGCAGCGAAAAGCACCGGGAGCTCCCACAGGATGAGCCGGAGCGTCGTGACGAAACTGGCGGGGCCCCGTCGAGCCATGCGACTGGAGCCAGAGATATGGAAGCGGGGGTCGCTCGAAGCGAAGAGGCCCCGGTCGCGGCGTCCTGCAATCTTGTGGTCGATATTTACGACCAGATGTATCACCTGCGCGGGCCGGATCCCAAATATCTTGAGCAGCTATCGGCGCTAGTGGATGCGAAGATGCGCGCAGTAGCGCAGCATGGCACGACGGTCGATTCGCTGCGCGTTGCCGTGCTCGCTGCGCTGAATATTGCGGACGAACTGGTGACCCTGCAACAACAGCGGGATGCGCTCGCTGGCAACATGGCGCACAATATCAAATCGCGCACTGAGACGCTGGCCGAAATGCTCGATGCCGTGCTCGAAGGTAACCGCAAGGCCGGCTGAAGTTCTGCGAAAGCAATCCCTGAGAAGTTAAACTCCAACACAATGGCTGTCCGGCCCGGGACAGTCATTTCTGATTTTGGTCATCCCTCCCATTTTCTTTCCCTCTCTCATCCAAAAGAATCAATCGCTTAACTAACCCGGATTTTGGCGCGGAACATGCAATGTCAAGAGAACGTATCTGCTGTCGAGATGCGCTTCGTCTGAATCACTGTATGGCTTTTCCATTGCCGGCGTTGTCTGCGGACCTCCGCTCTGAGTTGCGCGATTCACGCGGATTCGCGGCGGTGCGCATGTTGTCTTCAGCGAGGTAGACGGCGAGATCCAGGGACTCCACTCATTTTTTCGCAATCAGGAACTTCATCGCGTGGAGCTTCGTAGTGATCAAGAAGCGGGCTGTGCAAACCCGGTCACAGAGTTTTCGTAACGTATGCGGCGCACGCATTCGGCGCTAAAAAATTGTTCAAGAAACAAAAACCGAGGAGTATCAAAATGAAAAAACTTTATTTGATCAGTGCGGCTCTCTGTTGTTTCCTTATCCCTGGCGTTTCGGCGCGGGCAGAAATACCCGCTCTCCACGGAGGCGCTATGCTTTCCTGTTCCGGAATGCCATGTGTCGACATCGCACTCAAGAACGGCAAGCATCTGCGGATGCTGGTCGATCTTGGAGATGCCAATTCCACTGTCGATTCCGCAGTGGCAAAGGAGCTGGGGCTTGCCGCCGATCCTGTCGCAGCTGCGGATGGGCAGCAAAACTCCGGCGACAGAGTTTCGGTCCTCGAAGGCGCTCGCCTTGGAGATGCTTCCCTGGGGGACATAAAGGTTCGAGTAGCGGACATGGCTTCCAGCTTTCAGAAAAACCAGATGCCGCAGGCCGATGGCGTCCTGGGCTACACGGTGTTCCGCGATCGGCTTGCGCAAATGGATTACAAGCGCCACACTGTGCGGGTGTCGGAACCTCTGACCGCCAACGTACGGTGCCCTGGATTTTGCGGCGATGTAACGACGCCGGACTTTGCGAAGGATGATCCGCCCGTTCTTGTGACCACCGGTTTTTCTGTCAACGGAAAGCCGATCACTGCGCGGATCGACACGCTCTATACGGGGACGATGTCGATCTATCCCACCTCGGTTGCAAAGCTGGATCTACAGGCGGCGAGCGGCGTGAACGCGACGCAATTCTTCAAGTACACAGACGGCGGCGTTTCCATGCGCGAAGGCCACGCGCGCATGGAAGGGTTCGGATCAAAGGCGCTGGCGCACAATTCAGCGCTGTTCTTCACAACACCGCAGGTGCATGCACCGGACGGGACGTTTGATGGAACGGTTGGCGCGGGATTGCTTACCGGGCACGTCGTATATCTCGATCTGCATTCGAACCATTTCTGGATGACAAACTGAGAGGCAAAACCAAACGCGGAGGGGGTCGGCTTTATGCTGCCTTCTCCGCATGGTTTGCATTTGGCGATTGAAGAAGCTCCACGCATGCGACAATGGCTCCGTCCCATAAACGAGCCAATGATCACATTCGATGCAGCGCACAAAGCCGTTCACTATCCGCCGGATCGGCGGTTTCGCATTTGGATCAAGCCGTCATTTGTAGTGGCTGCGATTTGCTTGGCGTTGATTCCGCTGGTGCTCGCCTGGGGTCAGGCGGCGGCATTCGGGTTGCCCTATCTAGCGCCTGTTTCGGAATTTAACGCGGCCACATTTACAGGCGTACATGGTTTTCCATGGTGGCTTCGATGGGCACACTTCTTCAATTTCGTATTTTTGATGATGCTGGTACGGAGTGGCTTGTCGATCCTGGTGGACCATCCGCGGCTCTATTTCAATAACGACTGCACTCCGGGCTCGGAATGGATTCGCTTTACGCCGCTGCGTGTGCCGACAGATCGCGTCTGGACCGCGAAAGACGATGCACGGTATATCTCTCCGCTGGTTGCGTTGCCGGGCTATCGCCATACCGTGGGAGTGGCGCGGTCGTGGCATTTCATCGACGTATATGGATTCATCGTCACCGGCCTGATTTTTATCCCGCTGCTTTTTGCATCGGGACAATGGGCGCGGCTGGTGCCGGACTCCTGGGCGGTGTTCCCGGCGGCGTGGGGTGCGTTCGTCCACTATGCAAATTTCCATTTTCCGCCGGAACCCAACGGATTTTATGCCTACAACGCGTTACAGCAGTTGGCGTATTTCTTTGTCGTGTTCGTTTTTGCGCCAATTTCGATTGTTGCGGGTGCTGCGATGTCGCCGGCGATGGTAAACCACTTTCCGTGGTTTCCGCGCATGTTCGGAGGGAGACAGGGGGCTCGCTCAATCCACTTCCTGATGATGCTTTGCTGGGTCGGTTTCCTCATCACGCATGTCGCTCTGGTGGTCTTGACAGGCTTTGAACGGAACATGAACCACATTGTCCTGGGAACGGACAACTTGCGGCCGCTGGGAATGATTCTCGGCCTTGCAGGCCTAGCTGTGGTGATTGCTTCATGGATTGTGGCTCATTACGTTTCCTGGAAGGCTCCCCGCCTGCTGCAGCACATCCAAAAAGCCATCTCGCTGCCCATTCGCCTGGCCACGCTCAATCGGCTCCATCCAAGGAACCGATATACGAAAGACCAGCTCTCTCCCCACTTCTGGCCGAACGGTAAGATGCCAGTACGCGACGACTGGAAGCAAATGGCGACGAACAATTTCCGCGATTTCAAGCTGAGGGTTGGCGGGCTGGTGGAGAATCCAGTGGAGTTGTCGTTATCGCAGATCGAGGCGATGGGAGAAGACGAGCACATCACCATGCACCATTGCATCCAGGGTTGGTCCGGCATCGCCCAATGGAATGGCCTGCCCATGAAGGCGCTGATCGATCTGGTCAAGCCGAAGCCGTCGGTGAGAGCGGTTGCTTTCTTTTCCTTTGGCGAATCCCTATACGGTGACATTTATTACGATACGCAAAGTCTGGAGAATGTGCTGAAGCCGGAATGTCTGCTTGCTTCCGGAATGAATGGCGCGCCACTAACGATAGATTATGGCGCTCCACTGCGACTGCGCGTCGAGAACCAGTTGGGATACAAGATGGTCAAGTGGATCGAGCGGATCGAATTTATCGAGTCTGAAAAAGAGCTGGGGAAGGGCGAGGGCGGAGCAAATGAAGATGATGAATACTTCGACTTGCTGCCGAATATCTGATGCCGACTGAAGCGGAAAATAACCACTTATATCCCGGGCATGAACCCGTTGTCGGCCTGATGAATCGCCTGCGGCTGGGATGGTTGCTGAAGCATTTTCCTCCGTTGCTCGTGCGAACCCTCTATGTATTCATCAATGGATTCCTAACGATTGCACTGTTGTCATTGGTCGCACTCTTCACAGGTACCAGTTTTGTGTTTCCGTCTTTGGGGCCAACTGCATACCTCTTTTTTTTCTCACCGCTTGCAGAATCGGCAAGTCCGCGGAATGCCATCCTGGGCCATGCGATCGGCTTGGTGTGTGGTTATGGCGCGTTGCGGTTTGCTGCTCTGGAGTACGGCCCTTCAAACTTTCATGATGGTGTTCACTGGCCCAGGATTTTGGCGGCGGCGCTATCCCTCGCATTCACTGGCGCTTTTATGGTTTTACTGCGGATCAATCACCCACCGGCGGGCGCGACCACGCTCATCGTGTCTCTCGGAATTCTCTCGATGCCACGCAACCTGGTGATCATTGAAGTTGCAGTGGTGATGCTGGCCGCGCAGGCTCTTCTGATCAACCGTTTGGCGGGCTTGCCATATCCAATATGGAAAAGCAGGACGCTTTCAGTTGAACGTATGTGACTTCCAAGTTCCGGTTGGCCGAGGGATGCAAACAGGGAAAGGAGTGTCCGCGATCGTGCGGTTGAATGGAGATGATTCGACACGGCACCGCACCGAGCGACGATTTCGGCTGGCGTTTACACTGAGGAATCTGGCAGAGTACCTGCCGATAAAGCGCAAGAGTCGCAGCCAAACTGCCAGATACGAGGACGAACATGGAACAGATTGATATTGCGGACGAAATAAAGAAAATTCGCGCACGGGGTGCTGAGGTCAGTTCAACGACGGTGCTGAAGACCGAGACACTGCGGGTCGTGCTGATTGCGTTGAAGGCGGGCGCGCGATTGCATGAGCATCACGCCGATGGAAGGCTCGTGCTCCAGGTACTGGAGGGCGAGATCGAGTTCAAAGCCGAGAATGCGCAGCATCGATTGCGAGCGGGAATGCTGGCGAGCGTGGAAGCCATGGTGCCCCATGCCGTCGACGCTATTAGCGATGCGGCCTTGCTGTTGACAGTTGCATGGCATCGGGCGGAACCGGCAAAGGTGGGCGCGCATCGGAACGTGGGATACGAGCAGAGCAAGTAGGCCGCAAAAGCGGCACTCCCCAGTGACCTGCATCACGGCGCGCTTGCCAACTGATGCGCGGCCCGTTAGCATCCATGTAGAAACCGGCCTGCAAAGCAGGTAGGGTGATCAACG
>JBEPVW010000152.1:0-6568 GCA_041690775.1 Acidobacteriota bacterium
ACCACGCCGGAGGTGAACATTTCGTTCAGCGCGTCCACATCGCTGGTCACGCGGGTCACCAGGCGGCCCGTCGGGTTGCGGTCGAAGAAGGCAATGTGCATCTGCTGAATGTGCCGGAAGATCTGGCTGCGCAGGTCGTACATCACCTTCTGCCCGGTCCACTGCATCAGGTAGGTCTGGACGAACTCAAGAAAATAACTGAAAACCAGCGAGGCAAGATAGACCCCGGCCACCTCGGTAATTCCGGTAAAGGCATCGCGGCTCAGATGGCGCGCCAGCAGCGAGCGATGCACGGCGGCCCCCTGCGTGATTCCAGGCGTCATGTACAAGTCGACCGCAACCTTGGTCAGATACGGCCCCAGAATGTCCGACCCGGCTTTGAACAGAATGGCAAACAGCGAAATCACGACCTGCAGCTTGTAAGGCCGCAGATAGGTAAGCAGCCGCCGCATCAGGCGGCCGTCATAGGCCTTTCCAATGACATCGTCTTCGTGTTGTTGGGGAGTCTGCTTTGCGTCTGCCATGCGACACTGCTATTGTACGAACTTTCGCCTTTCGGGAATCGGTTTCGCAGTAAGGGACTTGAAGCTGCTCAATAAATCAAAAGCTGCTCGATAAAATAATTGTGTCATCCTGAGCGGAGCGAAGGACCTCGCGTTTCGCCCATTCCCCCCGAACTCTGCTTATGTCACTTATCGCATCCAATCTCGGAATTTACGTTTCCATCCCTTTCTGCCGCGCAAAGTGCAGCTACTGCAACTTTGCCTCCGGCGTTTTCGGCAGCGACCGGATGGATGCGTATGTCGATCGTCTATGTGAAGAGATTCGCGCGACACGGCTGCGGGTTCAAAAATGGTCCGCACTTCTACCAGAAAAACTCGACAGCGTTTACTTCGGCGGAGGCACTCCTAGCCTTCTTGATAAGAATCAGATAGTAAAAATACTTAATTCATTGCATGATGTATTTTCATTCGTCGAAAAAACCGAAATAACCCTCGAATGTGCGCCGGGCCAGTTGAGCGATCCGCTGCTCGCCGCCCTGCCCGGCATGGGATTCAATCGCATCAGTCTCGGTGTCCAGTCATTCGTCGATCGCGAGGCTGCGGCGGTCGGCCGCCTGCATACGCGCGCAATCACGCTTGAAGAAATTGCACGATTGCGCCACGCCGGGATCGAAGACATCAACGTCGATCTGATCGCCGGGCTGCCCCACCAGACGCCCGAGAGTTGGCAGGAATCTATCGACCAGGCGATCTCGACCGCAGTGCCGCACCTCAGCGTCTACATGCTGGACGTGGATGAAGACTCGCGGCTGGGCAGGGAAATGCTGGCAGATGGCACGCGGTATGGAGCCAGCTATGTGCCGGACGAGCAGTCGATAGCAGCCATGTATAACCACGCGTGCCAGCAATTCGCAGCCGCCGGAATCGCGCAGTATGAAATTTCGAACTTTGCACGTCCGGGCCGAGAATCGCGCCACAACCTGAAATACTGGACGCGCAAGCCCTATGTCGGCTTTGGCCTCGACGCCCACTCGTTTCTGCATACCCGCGATGGCAACGCAATCCGTGTCGGCACGACGGACGACCTGACCGAATATCTCGCGCACAGTACGCCCGAAACAGTGACGCCAGTATCAGAGACCGAGGCGACCGAGGAAGCCTGGTTTCTCGGGCTACGATTGTCGTCGGGAGTATGGCTGCCCTCCATGGAGAAAGAAATAGGTCCGGTCGCGATGCAAGCGTACCAGCCGGTGCTGTTGGAATGCGAGCGTGAAGGACTGCTCGAACGCGATGCCGATCATGTGCGGTTGACCCAGCGCGGACGGCTGTTTGCAAACGAAGTCTTCGCGCGATTCCTTGATGTTCTGCCTGCGGAACTACGGACAGCGGATGAATATCAGGTTGTCTAGATAAGGCTTGTCATCCGAGCGGAGCGTAGCGAAATCGAGGAATCTCGTGGTTCGCCGGCAACCGCGAAACTTATAGGTTCACGCAGGATGACACCATTGAACACGGAGTGTTCGCATGAAAACCGAAGCAAAATCCGAATCGGCATCTCCGCATAAAGGCATCATCGACCTGCGCAGCGACACCGTGACCCAGCCGACACCGGCGATGCGCGCAGCCATGGCCGCCGCTGAAGTCGGCGACGATGTGTACGGGGAAGACCCCACGGTCAACCGGCTGGAGCAGCGTGCGGCGGAGATCTTCCATCGCGAGGCAGCCATCTTTGTTCCAACAGGAACAATGGGCAACCAGATCGCCATCCGCCTGCACACCCAGCATGGGCAGGAAGTGATCTGCGAGGCGAGTTCCCACATTGTGGAGTGGGAGATGGCCATGCTGTCGGCGTTTTCCGGATGTATGCCGCGGACCATCGTCGGGGATCGCGGAGTGTTGACGTGGCGGCAGATTCAGGCGGCGATTTCGCCCAGCATTTATTACCGTGCGCAGACCGGGTTGATCTCGCTGGAAAACACGCACAACATGGCTGGCGGCACGGTCACGCCGCTCGATGTGCTCGAAGAAATCTGGGCTGGCGCGAAGGATGCGGGTTTGCCGGTCCATCTCGACGGCGCCCGCATTTTCAACGCGGCAATTTATCTCGACGTCGGCGTCGCGGAACTGACCCGCGGCTTCGATACCGTGATGTTTTCCCTGTCGAAAGGGCTGTGTGCACCGGTCGGCTCCATGCTGGTCGGCACGCGCGAACAGATTGCCCGGGCGCGGATTTTCCGGAAGGCCCTTGGCGGCGGCATGCGGCAGGCGGGCATTCTCGCCGCCGCCGGTCTGGTTGCGCTCGACACGATGATTGATCGGCTGGCGGACGACCATGCGAACGCGCGGATGCTGGCCGAATCGCTCTCTCGTGTACCCGGTGTCAGCGTCGATCTTGACGGCGTTCAATCAAACATAGTCATCTTTCGACTGACAGGCGGAAAGAGCGCGTCCGAGCTGGTCGCCAGGCTAAAGCGGCACGGGGTTCTGACCGCGAATCTCGGGCCACATTCCATTCGCCTGGTCACGCATCACGACGTCACCAGCGCTCAATGCAAGAAAGCTGCCGCCCGAATTCAAGAAGAAATGGCCAGTTTGTAGAAAAACCCGGGTGCCCCAGGTTTCGATTCTGAGATCAGGGTCCCCGCTACGTCGCGTTCACACAATTGTCATCTGGCATTCATCATTCATTTGCAGAATATTTGCCTGATTGCGATACTCTGGCCTCGGCACAGAGAGAGGAACGAGAAGCTTGAATCAGACGATCTTTGTTCTGGAAGACGATCAGGATATTTCCCGGCTGGTGCAGCACAACCTTGAAGTGGCAGGCTTCGCGGTACGCACCTTTGTCAGTCCGGCTGCGGTACTGGCCGACGCGGAGCGCAAAACTCCAGACCTTTTCCTGCTCGATATCATGGTTCCCGGCGGAGACGGGCTCGATCTATGCCGCCGGATTCGCAAAAATCCCGCACTCTCTGTCACGCCGGTAATTTTTCTTACTGCGAGGACCAGCGAGAGCGACCGCGTGCTCGGCCTTGAACTGGGCGCGGACGACTACATCACCAAACCGTTTTCCCCGCGGGAATTGATTGCCCGCGTAAAAGCCGTGCTGCGGCGTTTTGAACGCCCCACCGCCCCTACTGCTTTACATTTCGACAATGTAGAGATTGACGCTGCCGCCATGCAGTTGACGGTGCGCGGAGAGCTGACTGCGACCACGGCCACCGAGTTCCGCCTGCTCGAATACCTGGCCCGCCACCCCGGGCGCGTTTTCAGTCGCGATCATCTGCTGGACGCGGTCTGGGGAGATGCCCGCTTCGTAACTCCGCGTTCCGTGGATGTGTACGTGCGGCGCATTCGAGAAAAAATCGAGTCGGACCCGGAGAATCCGCAGTATCTTAAAACCGTGCGCGGAGCCGGCTACCGTTTCGAGATGCCTAAGGAAATCTAAAGCCGTTTCGCGCTTAGGAAGAGTTTTCCATGAGGCAAAGGGTATTTTTCAAGCTGCTGGCGTCGATGGTGCTGGTGCTGCTGGTCGCGGCGGGCATGCTCGACATCTTGCAGCAGAACATTCTCGAAGCGTCTCTTCAACATCGCCTCGCGCGCAGCCTGCAGGACAAGGCGCAGTCGCTGGCCCTTCGCGCGGCGGTTGCCGATCCGCACAATTTTCCATCGTTGACGCGGGATGAGGCGCGGACAGCCGGAGCCCGCGTCACAATCGTAAGCCTGGATGGAAAAATATTTGCCGACTCTGACGCTGGCCGGGGCGGCGTGGATGCAGGCTCCGCGTCCGATCTCCTCAGCTCTCCGGAAGTCCGCGCCATTACGGTGCAGCACCGCAAGTTCGGCCAGCACATCACACATGGCGTGCTCGACGTCACCGCCCCGGCAGGGGCTTATATCGTCCGCCTCAGCTCCCCATTGCGCGATATACAGGACACGCTGCATGTGGCGAGGACGAGTCTTCTGTGGGCGACCCTGCTGGCGCTGCTGCTGGCGACGCTGGTTTCCGCGCTGCTGGCCCATGCTGTCGCGCAGCGCCTTGCCCGCATCGTGGAGTTTGCCCACCGCCTTTCCTCCGGAGACTTTTCCGCGCGAATCAATGAAAATGCCCGGGACGAAATTGCGGCGGTCGCAAACGCGCTGGACGCGACCGCGGTTCGCGTCGAGGCCGTGTTTCGCGAGCTGGAAGACAGCCGCAAGGAAATGGAAACCGTGCTCGACAGCATGGAAGAGGCTGTAATTGCAGTCGATGCGCAGAGCCGTATTCACTGGACCAACCGCGTCATGGTCCGGCTGATGGGGGGTCCGATCCATCCCGGCGGCGCGCTGGTGCAGACCGTCCGCGACCCCGACCTGCTGGCCTGCGTGGAGCAGGCGTTGCGCCAGCGCACCACTGCCACCGCGCGCGCCCAGGCGGTGGTGCCGCGGCGCATCTTTGAAGTGAGCGCAGCCCCCATGCTGGGCGGCAGCGCCGTGGTTGTGTTGCATGACGTGACGGAGATCGATCGCGTGGAAAAGACTCGCCGCGACTTTATTGCGAATGTCTCCCATGAACTGCGAACCCCGCTGACCTCCATCTCCGGCTACGCCGAGACCATGCTAGAAGGCGACCATGAACTTTCTCCGCAGGCGCGGGAATTTCTGTCGATCATCTGTCGTAACGCCGCTCGCATGACGCGGTTGACAGAAGATCTGCTGGCGCTGGCGCGGATTGAGTCCGGCGAGTACAAGCTGAACCGCAGGCCGATCGCCGCCAGCCTGCTGGTTGACGAAGCCTCCGCCATTATGGAAGGGCTGCTGATGGACGGAGATGTGGCGCTCGAAAAAGGCGAAGTCGCGCAGGCGACTGTGATGGCCGATACCGACGCGATTCTGCAGGTGCTGTCGAACCTGCTGGAAAACGCCGTCAAGTACGGCGGCGGCAACCGCCTCGTAATCGGGTCGCGCGAAGTTGCGGATGTGGTGGAATTTTATGTCCAGGACTTTGGCGCAGGGATTGCGTCCGAGCACCTGGGCCGAATCTTCGAACGATTTTACCGCGTGGATAAAGGCCGCTCGCAGGAGTCGGGCGGCACCGGCCTCGGTCTATCGATTGCCAAGCACATTATTCTGGCGCACGGCGGCACCATCCGCGCCGAAAGCGATTTGAACCGTGGAAGCACATTTTTCTTCACTCTGCCGACCGTTGAACCCGCGGTCGCGGCCGCGGACTCCGCCGCAACTCCAGCCGCCTGCTGAGAGGACTAAAATGAGTTCATCATGGGAAACACTGTCAAGACTGCGTTTCTTCTTACCCTCCTCACATTGTTGTTCATCTGGATTGGCGGTCACTTTGACGGCCGCAATGGCTTGATTCTTGGATTTCTTTTTGCAGCTGGGATGAATTTCTTCACCTACTTTTACTCCGACAAGCTGGCGCTGAAAATGTATAAGGCGCAGCCTGTAACGCGAGAGCAGTTGCCGCGCGCCTATGCAGTGGTCGAGCGGATGACGCAGCGCATGGGCATCCCCATGCCCAAGATGTACGTAATTCCGACCGAGTCTCCGAATGCGTTCGCGACAGGAAGAAATCCCAAGCACGCCTCCGTGGCCATGACGGAAGGCATTCTCAAGCTGCTGAATGATGAGGAACTGGAAGGCGTTCTGGCGCACGAGCTGGGTCACGTTCGCAACCGCGACATTCTGACCAGCTCCATCGCCGCGACGCTGGCGGGCGCAATCACGTTGATTGCGCGTATGGGCTATTGGGCATCCTTGTTCGGCGGATATGGGGGCAGTAGCGGGCAGGGAAGTCGCGAACGCGGCGGCTTCAGTTCGCTAATCATGCTCATTGTCGCGCCCATCGCTGCCATCTTGATCCAGCTGGCGGTTTCGCGTTCGCGGGAGTATGAAGCGGATGCGACCGGCGCGAAGACCACAGGCAATCCCTATGCGCTGGCCAGCGCGCTGGAAAAAATCGATGCGTATTCCAAGCGCATACCGATGGTGGCATCGCCTTCGACCGCACATCTCTTCATCGCGCAGCCATTCGTCGGCGGCGAAATGTTTGCCAATCTTTTCTCCAC
>JBEPVW010000153.1:0-6516 GCA_041690775.1 Acidobacteriota bacterium
AACGGGAGCGGCCGCAGCGGTTTTCCGTCGGTTCGTTTTTCTTCATATTCATTCAACCATGTGTACCGATCGGTGATGCCCCAGGTCAGCACCGCCGTTACGTTGGGCTCGGCCGACATCATCGTCAGGTAATCGCGGTACACTTTTCCGACCGCTGCATCCCGGTCGCCGATGGTTCCAGGCACCTTGTTGTCATTCACGTCAAGCTCAGTAATGAAGACCTGTAGATTGAGCCTCGCCATTTGGCGCACAAA
Source organism: Acidobacteriota bacterium (assembly GCA_041690775.1). Classification (GTDB taxonomy): domain Bacteria; phylum Acidobacteriota; class Terriglobia; order Terriglobales; family Acidobacteriaceae; genus JAKAAZ01. The sequence continues at coordinate 255 of JBEPVW010000153.1, forward strand.
TTTTTGTAATCCTAATCCAGGCGGTGCGAGACTCGCATCGATGTGGCTCTGTACGCCGACCGCATCTAACGGCACGCCGCGCGCTTTCATACGCTGAACCAACGCCAGCACGGCTGCGCGCTTTTCTTTCTGGTGGTCGTATTCGATTCCGTAATCGTTATAGGTCAACAGCGCCTTCGGATCGGCCGCGCGCGCCGTCCTGTATGCCAGATCCACATAATCGTCTCCAACAAGCTTGAACCATGGCGATTTGCGCAACCCATCCGGACGCCCATCTTTCGGCTCGATCGCCTCATTGACGACATCCCAGGAGTGAATCCGCCCCGCAAAGTGCTGCATCTCTGTGCGGATATGGGTGACCATGGCTTGCCGGGCATTTGCTTTCGTAATGGGCCCTGGAAACCATTTTGGCAGCTGATCATGCCAGATAAGATTGTGCCCGCGAACCTCCTGCCGGTTCCCTTGGGCGAAGTCCATCAGGGCGTCGGCTTCGTGAAAATCGTATTTTCCAGGTGCTGGGCTGAGCGGGCCCCACTTCATGGCGTTCTCGGCCACGAGGATTGAGCATTGTTCCGCGACGAGCGAGTTGTAGCCGCGGTCGCTAGTCAACCGCGACGGATCGACGGCACAACCCACCAGAATTCCGCGCGCTTTCGCATGCGCCCGCAGCGATGCTGCTCCGCTTACGTTCGCCTGTAGTGACTCGAGTCCCTTTGCCCACGCGGAACTCCTCAATGCGAAGGCCGCGCCCGTCGTCAAGCCCGCCCCACGAAGAAACTCTCGTCTGGTCTGCATTGCTTTTCCCCTACCTTAATTTCGGGTTTATCTCTTCATGTCGCGAGCTGATGGGCCAGCATGGCAGCTACTCCAAAGTTAGAGCTTTTGCAGGTTGGCCATCTTTGCGGGTACCTTAAAGAGATATTACGAACCATACTCGATTTCATCGAACAGGATACTGGTCAACAGATGGCAATTACCGGCGCAAAGAGTTCCGCGGTTGTCACCACCGAAGCTGCACCCAGTAGCAAAACCGCGTTGCCCATGGTCATCACCTTGTTCTTTATCTGGGGTTTCATTACCTGCCTGAATGACATTCTGATTCCACATCTTAAGAGCGTTTTTACGCTGTCCTATGCGGAGGTCATGCTGGTGCAGACCTTCTTTTTCTCCGCATATTTTGTGTTTGCGCTGCCGTCCGGCAAGGTGGTCGATTGGATCGGCTATAAGTGGACGATGGTGGCTGGCCTGCTGGTGATGGCGGCCGGCGCGCTGTGTTTTATTCCGGCGGCAACGGCTCCCTCATTTCCTCTATTTCTGGTGGCGCTGGCGATTGTGGCCGCGGGCATGACGCTTCTGCAGGTTGCCGCGAATCCTTATGTGATCGTTCTAGGGCCGGCAAAGACAGCTTCCAGCCGGCTGAATCTGACGCAGGCCTTCAACTCGCTTGGCACCACGATTGCACCTTATATCGGCGGTCTGTTCATTCTGGGCGCGGTGCCTTTGACGGCCATTCAGATGAGCCGGTTGTCTCAGCCAGAACTCCACGCCTACCGGGTGACTCAGGCGGCGGTCGTCAAGGAGCCTTATTTCATCATCGCTGTCATTCTGGTGCTGTTTGCCATTGCTTTTGCGATGTACAAGCTGCCAAAGATTCAGGCTCATGATTTACCCGGGGAAGGCGTGGGCGCGAATGCGCCCAGCATTTGGCAACAACGCCATTTGCTGCTGGCCGTGGTGGCGATTTTTGTCTATGTCGGCGCGGAAGTTTCAATCGGAAGCTTTCTGGTGAACTATCTGAGTCAGCCGAACATTGGCCATCTAACAGAGAAGGCTGCGGCCGGGTATGTCGCGTTCTATTGGGGCGGGGCCATGATTGGACGCCTCTGTGGCGCTGGGATCACCCAGAAACTGCGCGCGGGACCGGTGCTTGGGGTAGCGGCCATTGTCGCCTTTTGCCTGGTGGTCACATCCATGCTGACCTTCGGTCATGTTGCGATGTGGAGCATTATTCTGGTGGGACTTTTCAACTCCATCATGTGGCCGAATATTTTTGCGCTCGGCCTGGCGGGACTTGGGCGGCTGACAAATCTTGGGTCGAGCCTGTTGATTGAAGGCGTCATCGGCGCGGCGTTGATTCCGCTGCTACAGGGATTCGTGGCTGACCATATTGGAATCCATCACGCGTTTTTTCTTCCGGCGCTTTGCTATGTGTATATCTGTTATTTCGGGTTTAGCGGATCGAAGATTCGAGTAACAGGCGGGGACATGGAGACTGTTTCGCCTGTCTGAGAATCCTGGTCTCGGAAATTTCCGAACGAGCCGGAGCATATCGTTTCAAGCCGCGATCAGGCTGCCAGGGAAACGCCTTGGTAAATTAAGAAGATATGAGCTTCCCCAAGAGCCGAATTGCTAGGTGTCTGTCCGCAGCATCGATGCTGATGTCTTTGGTTATGTTGCCGGCTTGTGCGCCAGCGCAGAGCAATTTGCCGGAGAATCCAAGCGTTAATGTCAGCGATGTAGCGTCCAATGCGTCGATGGAGGGAACGGCTCCGCAGGACGAGAGTCAAGATCCCCAGAGTAGCTCGTCCAAGCCTCAGCACGTAGCGCAGCCGGCCTTGAACCCGAACGCCAAGACGACGGTAGTCGGTGCGCCGTTGCCTCCATCGAACGGCAGGCAGCAGCCAAAGCGTATCCTGGGAATCATTCCGAACTTTCGCTCCGTTTCCGCAGGTACCAAGTTGCCTCCGCAGAGCGTGAAAGACAAATTTGTGACCGCGACGCAGGACACATTCGACTATTCGGCGCTTACGTTTTCCGCGCTGGTGGCGACGGAGTCGTATGTCAGGGACGCGACCCCCGAGTTCGGCAGCGGCGGCGTAGGCTTTGGACGTTATATGTGGCACTCGTATGTGGACCAGTCGATCGAAAACTATTTTGTCGAGTTTATCGTTCCCGCGCCGCTGCATGAAGACACGCGCTACTACACGCTTGGCCACGGCGGCTTCGTAAAGCGGATGGGTTATTCACTGGGACACGTACTTGTGACCAGGAACGACGAGGGTAAGAACGTGTTCAACGCTGGAGAAGTAGTGGGCGCTGGAATGGCAGCGTCGCTTACCAACCTCTATTACCCCTCGCAGGAACGCAACTTCTCCAACACGGCTCAGAATTGGGGCGTGGACATTGGACTGGACGCAATCACCTTCGCGTTCAAGGAGTTCTGGCCCGACATTGACCACAAAGTGTTCCACGATAGATAACCGGGGTGAACCGCTGCCCTAAGGACACATGGATCGTCCGCGAATGTATATACGCCGCGGTGTATACTGCTGGTGTGGGGAAGCAAATGGCGAAGGCGCGCGTTTTCCAGTCCGGGAACAGTCAGGCAGTCCGGCTGCCGAAGCAGTTTCGCGTCAGCAGCAAGGAAGTGGAGATTTTTCGGCGTGGGAATGAGTTGGTGCTGATCGAGAGCGTTCGGCCCATGGAGCAGGCGTTTCATTTGCTGGCTGAACTGCCGGACGATTTTACGGCCGAAGGGCGTCAGGACAGTCCACCCCAGGAACGAGAAGGACTGGAATGACTCCCAGGTACCTTCTGGATACCAACATTTGCATCTATATTCGCCGCCATCAACCGCCGGAGGTGCTGGCTCGTTTTCGACGGTTGAAACCCGGCGAGGCGGCGATTTCTGTCATCACCAGCGGCGAACTTCTCTATGGCGCAGAGAAGAGCCAGTATCGTGCGCGTGCGATCCAGCAACTTGAGGAACTAGCTACGTTGATCCCGGTGCTTCCGCTGCCGGGAACTGCGGCGCATACCTATGGCGTGATCCGGAGGCAATTGGAAATTCGCGGCGAAATAATTGGTAACAATGATCTATGGATCGCCGCGCATGCCAAGGCCGCCGAACTGATACTGGTTACGAATAATGAGCGGGAGTTCAAGCGGGTGCCGGGCCTGAAGGTGCAGAACTGGGCTGTGTAGTCTTGTCCATCTCACCCTTAGCAAAAGCGCGAAAGATTGGGACGCCGGGCTGTCTGTCTGATTGATATTCAAGAGCTTCTTACATCCGACATGTTCCAGCTCTTATCTGCCTTCTTTCATATTTCGGATCTTACGGTTGCCTGATCCCGACGACTATCGACCTATGGTTTTTTCGATGCGCGGATCGGGGACCAGCCACATGATAGCGACGATGACGTAACAGGTGCAGGCGATCCAGGACCGCACGAATGACAAGGGAATCGCGACGGCGTAGACCGCGACAGATACCATGCCTTTTCTGTCGCTTCCAATCGACGCCGCCAGCTTTGAGTCCTTGCCGTGGTGGGCGATCAGTGTCTTCGTCAGGATGAAGTAAGCGATCCCCGCGAACAATAAAACCACTCCATACAATGCCACTGGCCAAGGTGCGAAGTGGTTCTCTCCCATCCAGGCGGTAGCGAACGGGGTTAGCGACACCCAGAACAACAAATGCAGATTCGCCCATAGAATGCCACCTTCGACATGCTGCGTCGCCTGTAGAAGGTGATGATGGTTGTTCCAGTAGATGCCGACGTATACAAAGCTCAGCACGTAGCTGAAGAAAACTGGAACGAGCGGATGTAAGGCCGAAAGTCCTGTTCCGTTCGGGGACTTTATATCCAGCACCATAATGGTGATGATGACGGCGAATACCCCGTCACTGAAAGCCTCTAAGCGGCCCTTTGGCATCCGCCGTCCTCCTTTGCGTTGAGGGTTGAGCCCGCGGTGTTTCCCCCTCAGACTGACTGATCCCATCACTGAGAGTACTGTATAGCCTGTGTTTTCTGTCGCCCGCAGTCAGACTGCGAGCGATGAGAGAGAGTTCAAGCGCGTGCCGGGGTTGAAGGTGCAGGGCTGGGCGAAGTAGTTTCAGTCTCTCCGCAACTCTGGGGAGTTGGTCAAGTTGTCGGCGGCTATGCCGTTTCCTTCCATGCGCAGCCTCGCGCGACGAAAGACATGGACCTTTTCATTAAAGCTGACCCGGCGAACGCGCACCGCTTAGGGAGATTAACGAGAGCGATCTAGCCGATTCCCGCAAGTTCATCCGCTTCGGAGAGGAACCGGTTGCGGTCGATATTCTTCCTGGTATTTTGCATCGATCACGCCTTCGACGCGCCTTTCCCAGGCTTCATCAAAATTGACACCGTCGATCTATATAACGCGTTTGACACACGCCTGGACGCGCTGATGGTTGGCAGCCTATTGGCCGCCCTCGTACGCGGGCGAGGAACCTCGAAGTGTTTACTGTGGTCACTTCGCAATCCATGGTTGACTCTTATTCCAATCTTTATGTTGACGGCGATGAGTACCTGTGAGCGTTTTAATCTTTTTACGTCGCGGGAAGCTCTGATTGCCTACATGTTCGAACCGATAGTTATAGGGTTCATGCTTTTGCAATTTATTTTCTGGGGGCACAGCACCTGGAGGGTCTTTCACAGCGCCGCAATTCGATTCATTGCACGTATTTCGTACGCGCTGTATCTCTATCACATACCTGTGTGGATGCTCGTTGTCCACTTGCATAGGGGACGTCGATGGGCAATCCCGGCGATATTTATGGTTTCGACAGCCTCTTATCTCTTCATAGAACGTCCTTTTATGCGGCTGCGCGATCGTGGTAAGAGGCAATCTCCATTAGCCTCGCTAGCCGATGCCACAACGACAATGCAATGACATCGCCGGGGTCCCATCCTTTGCAGTTTTGCGAATCTCACCATTCGCGGTGAGGCTGCGAAGGTGGGCGCCCAGGCTTGGTGCACCCTGATCGCTCTGCCATCAATATTCGCCTCTATCCTCCCGGTTCCCGTAAAATCATCTGTTTGGGTCGAGTTGACTTTTCTGGCATCTAATTTCTACCCCTGAACGGAACGGAGTATCCCTTGGCAGAGACGATTTATGACGTGGCTATTATTGGTGGCGGGCCGGCTGGTTATACGGCGGCGATTCGGGCGGGGCAGTATGGCCTGAAGGTGGCGCTGATTGAGAAGGAAAGCAAGCTGGGCGGGACTTGCCTGCATGTTGGGTGCATTCCTACCAAATCCTTGCTATTCAACGCCGAGGTGTATGACCATCTGAAAAATGCGGTCGAATACGGCATTGAGGGTCTGGGCACTGGCAAGCTGAACTGGGGCGCGATCCTGAAGCGCAAGAACGACATCATCGCGAAGCACACTAAGGGGCTTGTTTTTCTCATGAAGAAGAACAAAGTCAACGTGTACGAAGGCCACGGACGCCTGAC
>JBEPVW010000154.1:0-6327 GCA_041690775.1 Acidobacteriota bacterium
TTGCCTTGTATTCAGAAGACCGCAAGCTTCAGGCTCTGCTTTCTTCCGCGCTCGGAAAAGAATTTCAAATTTTCCTCGAGTCGACTGAGGAAGAAATTACTCGTGAGCTCTCCACGCGGGAATCAGATGTTCTGCTGCTCGACCTCGACTCCAACCAGGAATTGCTGGAGCAGCGCATTGCGATTTGCCGCCGTATAGCTGCGTCGCAAGTCTCATCGCTGATACTTGCCGATGACAGTCTCCGCTCCACTGCGGTCGAACTGGTCCGGCTGGGCGCTTACAACTACTGCCGAAAGCCTCCGTCCATTGCCGATTTAAAAGCGATGCTGCGCCGCGCGCATGAAAACTCCTCGCTGAAGCGAAAACTTCAGAATGTGCAGCAGCAGTTGGAGGCCGCAACCAACTGCGATCGGATGATCGGATCCAGCGCGCAGGTGCGGCAGGTTTACGACCTCGTCTATCGTGTGGCGAATCTCAACACCTCTGTCCTCGTCACCGGAGAAAGCGGCACCGGAAAGGAACTGATTGCCAATGCAATTCACAATCTCGGCAACCGCTCCGGCCGGCCATTTGTTGCCGTCTGCTGCGGCGCCATCCCGGAGACTTTGATTGAAGCCGAATTGTTCGGCCATGAGAAGGGCGCTTTCACCGGCACAGTTGGGATGAGGGAGGGCTATCTCGAGCAGGCCGGAGACGGCACGCTGTTTCTCGACGAGATCGGCGAACTAAGCTTGAGCACGCAGGTAAAACTGCTGCGCGTTCTGCAGCAGCGTGAATTCTGCCGACTCGGCAGCAGCAAACTGATCCCGTTGCGCGCGCGGCTGGTGTTCGCCACGCATCAGGATCTGGCCGAAATGGTGACCCAGGGAAAATTCCGCGAAGACCTCTACTACCGCATCAACGTCATTCGGATCGATGCTCCGCCGCTCCAGGAGCGCCCGAAAGATATCCCCCTGATCGCAATGCACTTTCTCCAGCAATACTCCGAGATGTATCAGAAAGTTGTGGAGGAAATTGACCCCTCCGCTATGGCTCTGTTGCAGGCATACTCCTGGCCGGGAAACGTTCGTGAGTTGGAGAATGTCATCCAGCGCGCAATCATAGTCGCTGCAGGCGAGGTAATCAGGGTGGAGGATCTGCCCCAGAACATTCAGGCTGAGAGCGTTGTCAGCATCTCCGACTACCACCCCGCGGGTTCGTTTGAGCATCAGCTTCGCGACTACAAAATCCGGCTTGCCGAAGCAGCCGTGCGCGATAATAACGGAAACAAGACATTGGCTGCGCGCAGCCTCTGCATCTCTCGCGCTTATCTTCATAGGCTGATTCGTCCAACCGAAGGAGATGCGCTGGCAGAAGCGGAGACCCCCCAGGCTAGGACCGTGTGACCGCAATATCCGTGGCCTCTGATCGTTGCGCGCACGGGTCCAGTCAATCCATTCTGCGCAAGTTGTTGTCCTTTCCCGTTGCGGTGTCGGCGCTCCTCTGCCCGCTCGCTTTGCTGACGGTGCGTTCGCGCTTCGACGATCCCGACATGTGGTGGCACCTGAAGGTAGGCCAGATCGTCTGGACGACTCACACCATTCCCACCACAGACACTTTTTCCTACACCACCGGCCATCATGCCTGGATACCGCACGAATGGCTTTCGCAGGCGACGATTTTCGGAGCCTGGCACCCTGGCGGTTACACCGGCCTCATGCTCTGGCTGTGCTCTTTCACCGCCGTCCTGCTGATTGCAGGGTATGCGTTGTGCTCGATCTATTCTGCGAATGCAAAGGTCGGATTCCTCGGCGCCCTGGTCATCTGGTTTTTTGCGACCTCCGGCCTGGCCATTCGCCCACAGATGGTCGGTTATCTTCTGCTCACCATCGAGTTGGTGCTGGTGCACCTGGGACGCACTCGCGACCCACGATGGTTCTTATTTCTTCCTCCGCTGTTAGCAATCTGGGTGAACTGTCACGGTTCTTTCTTTCTTGGCATCGTTGTGGCAACAGTTTTTTTGCTCTGCTCGTTCTTTGACTTCCAGGTGGGCTCCCTTGTGTCTGTGCGATGGGACCGCCGTTCGCAACAGTGGATGGCAATGTCGCTGCTGCTTTCCGTCGCCGCATTATTCCTAAACCCTGTCGGACTGAGACAGGTGCTGTATCCCCTGGATACTCTGCTGCACCAGCCCCTCAGCCTCAGCCATGTCGATGAATGGATGCCGCTCCAGATGAACAGCACACGCGGACTCGGGGTTCTAGCGATTCTCGCGTGCATCCTGCTTTTGGCCATCGTTAGGCGATCGACGCTGTTTTTCGATGAGATCGTCTTGTTGTCACTGGGGATATGGCTGGCGGCAAACCACCGGCGAATGGTGTTTGTCTTCGGCATTCTGGCCGCGCCGATCCTCTCGCGGCTGCTTTCACCTTATTGGGAAGGCTATGACCCGGCCCGCGATCGTCCGCTGCCGAATGCGGTATTGATCGCGCTCTCCCTGCTCGTCGCAACACTGGCTTTTCCTGGTCGTGCAAACCTTGCCCGGCAGGTGGCCCAGGGCAGCCCCGTACAAGCAGTGGAATTCATCAACGCTCATCGACTTCCTGGCAACATGCTCAACGACTATGTTTACGGCGGCTATTTGATCTGGGCAGCGCCCGATCATCCCGTATTTGTCGATGGCCGCGGCGATGTTTTCGAGTGGACAGGCGTGCTGGATGAGTTCGGAAGATGGGCGACGCTTGAAAGCAATCCGAACCTCCTTCTCAATAAATACAACATCGATTTTTGTCTGCTCGCCCGCACTTCCCCAATGGCGCAGGTTCTTCCATTCCTGCCCGGATGGAAAATGGTCTATTCCGACGGTATGTCCGTTATCTTTACCCGAACGGCCGTTGCCGGTGCAGGAATTTAACCCGCGTCGCGGGACATTTATCTGCGGCAAAAATATTTAGACTATTTCAGGTATCGCGTAGCAGGCGTCAAAACACCATTACGAGGATGGTTGGTGCATCGATAGCTTGAGGGGGATTTCCAGTCGCCGCCGACATAGTCTGGAAATTTCGGATATGAACAGATCGGCCTCTGGAAGCGAATTCCCTTTCCAGGCGAGCGGTCGATGAATGCGCTTGCTGTGATTTTGTCCGGAACGATTCCCAGTTCCACCCATTTGACCGTGGCCGCCAGGACATCGTGCTCGCTGTCAATTGGAATCCCGGCTTCGGGCATACCGGTAAGCGTGTTCAGGCCCGGTCCCCTGCCGCAGTGTCCCATTCCTGGAACCAGGAAATAGCGGAAAAATCCCTGAGTTTCCGTCAGCGCCGCAGCGGAGTTTTTACTGCTCGACCCGGAAGGGTCTTTCTGCTGCGCTTGAACCGTGCGCTCGTAATAGTTGAGCGCGTCCTGAAAAGGTACGAGAGGATCGGCAGTCCCGGTGTACATCAGAAGTTTTCCGCCTCGTTTCTTCAAGCCGTCCAGGTCGGGACTATTCGCATTGAGGATCGGCCCCAGCTTTGCGTCGAGTGCGTCTTGATCATGATCGAAGTCGAACTTGCGGAAATTGAAATCTGCGCCGAATATCCATCGATATTGATAGAACTGTTCTGGCAAACTTGCCGGATCGCGCTGATATGCGAGCCCAAGCGTCGAATTTTCACTGCCGAATGGGAGCGGCATGTAAATCCGTTCCCACGTTCTCGGATTGGTTGGTCCTGCATAGATTTTCTTCAGTGCAATCACCTCCGTGCTTGTCAGGCAACCGCTGGCTTCGGTTCCGCTGCATTTCGGAATTGTGTCGGGATCGAATTTGCAGCCTCTCGGGTCCGTCAGAAAGTTGTCGTGGGGAGAGCCGCCGTGCTTGCCTGCGCAAGCTGCGACGACGGCCCTTGTTACCAGCGCAATTTTTTCCGGCAGCAGCAAAGTGCTGCCTGGCGTCGGATTCATGGCCTTGTAGTTCCAGAGAAAACCGGCGTGCAAGCGGGTGCGATTGTTGGCGGGAGCTCCAGCGACGATTCCGTCATAGTCTGCTGGATAACGTTGAGCTTCCATTAATGATTGCTGACCGCCGGTGGAACAGCCCACAAAGTAAGAGCGGCTTTGCGGCTGTCGATAATAGCTCGCAAGGATTTTCTTTGAAACCACCGTCATCTCGTGAGTTGCGCGATAGCCGAAGTCGACCCATCGATCAGGGTGCCCCACCACGGCATCGGCATTGGGAGATGTGCCCATGTCGGTGTTTGCGGTGGCATACCCTCGTCGAAGCCCGGAAGCCAACGCTCTGTATGAAATCTTTCCTGCTCCGCCACCATTACCGGTACCGAGAAATCTTCCATTCCAATGTTTTTCGGGCATCCACAATTCAATTTTTATGTTGGAATCTCGAGCCGGTTTCAACGTAGCGGCAACGCGGCAAAAACCCGGAAGGTTGGCAATGGCGCGATCGCTTCCGGGCGGAGTGAATGTTGCCGCAGGGATCGACTGGGCAGCGGTAATCGTGACTCCTTCCAATTTCAGGTTGAGGATTCCTCTGCAGCGAGGGTAGGCGTCGGTATTCGATACGTGAGCGCCGAGGAGGATTGCCAGCAATACAAACGCAGAAGCCTGCAACAGCCTTTTGCCAATGAAAAGCACTCTTCCACCGACGCGGGAGTCGGGATTGGCACCTGCACCCAGAGAACGAATCAATTTGATTTTCCGCATCGACGCTCTCTCTCGAGGTATAGCTGTGTTTAGAAATAAATGGATTCGATTTCAGGAAAGTTAATCGCTTGATGGTGACCCCGGGAAGATTCGAACTTCCGACCTGCGGTTTAGGAAACCGTCGCTCTATCCACCTGAGCTACGGGGCCACATTTGAACGTCGACCGCTCCGCCAGTTTACTAGACCGCTGTCTATCCTGACCGCCGGGCTATACGCGTGGATAACTTCTGAACGATCACCTCCATATCGAATAAAAAATATGCAGCGCCAGCAAGCGTGGCGCTGACCCCTAAGCCAACAGCAAATTGCAATCGATAAAGGTCTTGATAGGTATGCGACAGTATCCATCCCGCCCCGCAAAGCCCTACGATGCTGAGCGCGGCCAGCCGGTAGAGGTACGTGAGACGGTGTTCCCCGGTATGCGCGAATAGCCGCTGGTTCAGTTGCACGATGCGCACGAGCTGGAACAGTTCAACTGCGAGCCAGGTATAAAGGAACCCCAGCATTCCCTGCCACCGGACCATGGGAACCGCGAGGACAGCCAGCGCCACGTAGCTGAAAAACATAATGCGTGCCAGTTCCTCATGGGTGTTGGTTGAAAATTGAAATTGGAATTTGTGCTCCTTTGCGCTCAACGTCATCGAGATAGCTGCCATGATGACGTAGGGAAAGACGGAAAACAGCGCCGGTTTATGCAGCCAGACCGTCAGCAGCACTGGGGAGACAATCAACACGCCAAGGTTAACCAACGGAATGAGCGAAAAAATCAGCCGTTCGGAATAGCTGTAGACCGCTGTCAACTCCGGCCATTCTTCCCTGCCGAAGAGGCGGGTGATTTCCGCGCCCAATGCCTGTGTGGGCGCATTCAAAATCTGGCGGCACATGGAGAAAATGGTCCGCATCACGGTGAAAGCCACCACAACGAACGGCCCCACTTCACGCTGCAAAATCAACACGGGGATTTCGTAGGACAAAAACGTGCTCATGCTGATGAGGCCGAAGTAGCCGCTGGGACGAAGAATGGCGCGCACTGCGCTGCGATCCCAAAGGGTGATCTTTGGGAAAATTTCCGGCGCAACGCGGCGGATGTGCAGAAGCACGACCACTGTGCCGAGCAGATAGATAATCAGCTGCAGTGCGGCCAGTACTGGGAAAGAAAAACGCATCCATGCTGCGGCGGAGACGGCGAAGACCATGACCATGCGCAATCCATTGGCCCAGAGGACGCCGGTGTGGGCGCGACTGAGCACCATGTACGTGCCGGTGAAGTAGTTGAACAGCACAGCAACGAGAATCTGGAGTGCGAGGAAATAAAGCGTTTCTGTGGCGACGCGGCGTGTGAGCGTGAGATGCAGCCAATGATCGAGCGGCAGCGCGAAGATGACAAGACAAACGACGGCTGCCGAGCCGAGGATGCCGAGCAGGACGCGCAATGAGGTGGACTGCTGCAGGTGGTAGCGTTCGAGATCGTTGCGCTGGTAGCGGACGGTGAGGTCTTGGGTGACGTAGGTCTGGATGCCGAAGTTGAGAGTGCTGAGGTAAGCGACGGCGCCGGAAAGGGCGAGCCATTCGCCATAGAGCGTGGTGCCATAGCGATACAAAAAAATGGGCGGCAGCAGCAGCTTGGTGATGAGGTTCACCACGTTCGA
>JBEPVW010000155.1:0-6327 GCA_041690775.1 Acidobacteriota bacterium
GCCGCCGAAGGCTCCGTGCTGATTGAGCTGGGGCATACCCGCGTGCTCTGTAACGCCACGGTTGAGAACGGCGTTCCCGGTTGGTTGCGCAATCGCGGCCAGGGATGGATCACCGCCGAATATGGAATGCTTCCGCGCGCCACGCTGACCCGCACGCCGCGTGAAAGCGAACGCGGCAAAGTGGGCGGACGCACGCATGAGATTCAACGGCTCATCGGACGCTCCTTGCGCGCAGCCGTCGACCTCCAAGCCCTGGGCGAGCGCACCATCATCCTGGACTGCGATGTCCTGCAGGCCGACGGAGGCACACGCACCGCGGCAATTACCGGGGCCGCCGTTGCACTCGGCCTGGCCGTAAACCGGCTGCTCGCCGCGAAAGTTCTTGCCGCCTCGCCCATCCGGCATCTCATCGCCGCCACCAGCGTGGGGATCGTGGACGGCACCCCGCTACTCGATCTGGCGTACGAGGAAGATGCCCGCGCCGATGTCGATATGAATGTCGTGATGACCAGCGCTGGCGATCTGGTGGAAGTGCAGGCAACAGCGGAGCACAATACTTTTTCCCGCGAGCAGCATCTCGCGCTGCTCGACCTCGCGACAGGCGGAATACGGGAACTGGTCGCGCAGCAGCAGGCCGCGCTTGCGTAGCTCATGAACAATGAGCCCTGACCCTGACACCTAAGCAGTATTAGAATGGAATTGAATCCCATTCAACAACAGGAGTGTATGACGATGAAGCTCACCCCCGGCAAGCTGGCCGGAATGAAAGCCCTCTCCGATGAGCGGGGCGTGATCGCCGCCGCCGCCATGGACCAGCGCGGTTCCCTCAAAAAGTCGCTGGCCAAAGAAAAAGGGTCCGCCGTGGACGACCACGCGCTGATCGAATTCAAAACCCTGGTCACGGAGGTCCTGACGCGCCACGCGTCCGCCATTCTGCTCGATCCCGAATATGGCCTGCCCGCCAGCAAGCACCGCAACGGAAAGGGTCTCCTGCTGGCCTATGAAAAGACCGGATACGATGCCGCCGAGCCCGGCCGTCTCCCCGACCTGCTGGACCACTGGTCGGTGCGCCGCATCAAGCATGAAGGCGCGGACGCGGTGAAGGTGCTGCTCTATTACACGCCGTTTGAAAACAAGGAAATCAACGACGTGAAGTCCGCGTTCATTGAGCGTATCGGCGACGAGTGCCGCGCCCTCGATATTGCCTTCTTTCTCGAGATCGTCGGATATGACGCCGATGGCGGCGATGAGAAGACCGTCGAATATGCGAAGAAGAAGCCGTCGATCGTCACCGGAGCGACAGCCGATTTTTGCCACGACAAATACGGCGTCGATGTCTTGAAAATGGAAGTGCCGATCCAGATGGAATTCGTCGCCGGGACAAAAGCCTGTAAAGGAGCCTCCGCGTATTCGCGCGAGGAGGCCCTCGGATATTTCCGCAGCGCCGCCGAGGCTTCCACCAAACCCTTCATTTATCTTTCGGCGGGCGTGTCCAATCCTGTATTTATCGAAACGCTGGAACTGGCTTCGGAGTCTGGAGCCAAATTCAACGGCGTGCTATGCGGCCGCGCCACCTGGAAAGATGGGATTCCCGTCTATGCCAAGCAGGGCGCCAAAGCATTTGAAAATTGGTTAAACACCGAAGGCGTCAAGAACATCGAAAATGTAAACCGGGCGCTGAAGTCTGCAACCCCCTGGCACGAACGCTTCAGCATGTAGTCGTTGGGCAAAGAATGTATGGAACAGCAGCAAAGGGTCGCATGAACGCGGCCCTTTGTTATTACAGCCACCACAAATAGGAATGTCATCCCGACCGAACCCTGAGCGTAGTCGAAGGGGAAGTGGAGGGACCTGCGGTTGAACGCCAAAGTGAAAAGAACCTTCCATCCGGCAGCGCAGGATGCTTTCTTGACTTCCCCGCAGTCTCTTCCTACTATCCGACTAGACGACGAAACGTCCAATCGCCAAGGGGGCTCATGAGCAACGATCCGCAACAAACATCCCGCTCTCCCCAGGGTTCCCATGAAGGAATGGGTCTTCGCGAGGGCCTGGTGCTGACCGCGGTGATTGAGAACTACGTGGCCAACGGCGATCCTGTGGGCTCGCAATCGATCGCCCGCCAGCAGAACCGCGAGGGCATGAGCGCGGCCACCGTTCGCAACGTCATGGCGGACCTGTCGAATGCCGGCTACCTGGAACAACCCCACACCTCCGCGGGAAGAATTCCGACCGCCCGCGCATTTCGCTATTACGTCGAACAGCTTCTGCGCCGCGCGTCGTCTCCGCATCAGTCTTTGCCGCAGCCCACGCAGGAGCAGATTGAAGAGACCTTTGCTGGCGTCGCGAATGCAACCGACTTTTTTGCCCGCACCTCGCACATCCTGGCGCTGCTATCGGGCGGCGTCGGCGTGGCGCTGACCGCTGCCGGCGACAGGGAACTGCTGGAGCACGTCCATTTCGTGCGGCTTGGCCAGGCCCGGGTGCTTACCGTCCTGGTCACCACGACCGGCGTGGTACGAGACCGCCTGCTGATGCTCGAACACGATCTGACGCCCGTGGAACTGGAGACCGCGGCGAATTATCTCAACCAGAATTTTCACGGCTGGGCGCTGGAGCGAATCCGTCAGGAACTTTCCCGCCGTATGGAGTTGGAGCGCAGCGAATACAACCGGCTCCTCTGTTCGCTCGACGAGCTATGGGCGAAATGCGCGATGGACCGCCCCGCCGATCCTCTGGCCGACCGGTCCGCGGAGAACGCCATGGACCGCGCTGTCCAGGAAAAATCCATCTTCGTCGAGGGTGTCGCCAATTTAATGGTGAACGAAGTGGACCGCGGCCATCTGCGGCAGATTCTTACGGCACTGGAAGAGAAGCAGCGCGTGATCGATCTATTGAATGCCTACGTGGACAGCCGCCATACGTCGGTGCGCGTCGTGGTCGGTTTAGAGGAGACCATGCCGGAGATGCACGATCTGGTCCTGATCGCCGCCCCTGCCCGGCGCGGCCAGGAACATTTAGGCACAGTCGCCGTCATCGGCCCCACCCGGATGCAGTATGCCAGCACCATCGGAACGGTGACCTATATCGCTGATTTGTTTGGCCGCTGGGCCGCACAATCCTAGACTGCGGGCCGTCTGAATCTGGGTGCCCCATGTCTCCCATCTGAGACATGGGTTTCCGGAATAGGAGGCGGCGCAATCGATCCCGCAATCGATCCTCGGTACAATAGAAGAAGCGGCGAGAAGAAGCGAGAGAGCTAAAGCGCACGCAATCGATGGTGCGTAACACCCTCAGTCGCATCTATTGGAATGACACGCGGGGCCGCTCGTTCCGCGGCAGTATCCTGAAGAAAGAAATTTACCCCATGCCTTATCCATCCGATTTGTGCGAAGAAAAAAGTATGCGACACGACGAATCATCGAAAACCGCAAGCCGGGCTGAAACTGAGTCCGAAAACATTTCTCGCACAGAAGGCCGCGAAGAGGACGGAAATATTTCCCCTCTCGAAGCCAACAGCGAAACTGCGGCCAGGGCCGAGGTTGAGCGCCTGCAAGCGGACCGGGACCAGTTGTTCGACCGGCTGGCGCGGTTGCAGGCGGAGTTCGATAACTTTCGCAAACGGGAAGCCCGTGAGCGAATGGAATACCGCGACCACGCGCTCGCAAACACCGTCGAGCAGTTTCTTCCGGTGCTGGATAATTTCCAGCTCGCCCTGCGCTCCCAGAGTTCTCCGGAGCAGTTGCGCTCCGGCGTCGATCTCATCGTCCGCCAGATGGAGGAGATCATCCGTTCGCTCGGCGTACAGCCGGTTCCTACCGTCGAAACCCAATTCGATCCGCGCGTGCATGAGGCCATCGAGATGGTCGAGCGCGACGATCTGCCGGACCATCAGGTCATGGAAGAGGTCCGCCGCGGTTACACCCTGCGCGACCGTCTTCTTCGTCCCGCGATGGTGCGCGTCGCCAATAACCCGAAACAGAAAACAGCATGAGTCCAACCGCCAGAGTGATCAAAGCCGACTACTACGAAGTTCTCACCGTTGAGCGGACCGCCTCCGATCAGGAACTGAAGAGCGCGTACCGCAAACTCGCCATGCAATATCACCCGGACAGAAATCCGGATGATCCTGGGGCCGAAGAGAAATTCAAACAAGCCAGCGAGGCGTACCAGGTCCTTTCCGATCCGGACAAGCGCGCCGCCTACGACCGCTTCGGTCATGCTGGCGTCAGCAACGGCATGGATTCGAGCGGCTTCAACGGAATGCCGGATCTGGGCGACATCTTCGGCGATATTTTTGGCGAGATGTTCAACATGGGCGGCACCCGCCGCACCTCCCGCGCCCAGCGTGGCCGCGATCTGCAGTATGAGCTGACGTTGACGTTTGAAGAATCCGTCTTCGGCAAGCAGAGCGAGATAAAAATTCGCCGCATGGAAAATTGCGCCGTCTGCCAGGGCAGCGGCGCCCAGCCAGGAAATGGCCCGACTGTCTGCCAGCAATGTGCCGGCCGCGGCCAGGTTCGTTTCCAGCAAGGCTTTTTCTCGATCGCCCGTACCTGCCCCGCGTGTGGCGGCACGGGCAGCATCGTCAAGGACCCGTGCCGTCAATGCCGGGGTGACGGACGCCAGGCCGCTGAACACCTCATCACCGTGACTGTGCCCGCGGGAATCGAAGAACGCATGCGCATTCGCTATCAGGGGGAAGGCGACGCCGGCCGCTATGGCGGTCCATCGGGCGATTTATACGTAGTCATTTCCGTCGAGCCGCATCCTTTCCTGGAGCGCGAAGGCAACGACCTCCACTATGTGCTGCCGATATCTTTTCCTCAGGCCACGCTCGGTACGGAGTTGTTGATTCCGACACTCGAAGGCGAGACCAAATTGAAAGTTCCGGAAGGCACGCAGAGCGGCACGGAATTCCGCCTGCGCAATAAAGGCGTGCCGTATCTGAATGACCACGGCCGCGGCGATCTCGTCGTTCAGGTGGTGGCGCAGGTCCCCAAAAAGCTCACCAAGGCGCAAAAGGAATTGATGCGCCAGCTTTCCGAGACATTGTCGGTCGAGAACACTCCATCCTCGCGCAGCTTCTTCGGCAAGATGAAGGATATTTTCAGCTAGCGATCCGTATATGCCTCGCAATGTAAATGAGGATACACAGCAAGCAGGCTTTTGGTCGGAATAGCAAACCTCACACGTCTTTCGATCTGGTTGATGGCCCGCGCAAGATGCTCTTGTGTCCACGTACCTCCCAGCGGAGGGTCTTCGAACAATATGCCTGCGAACTCATCCTTGGACAAACCAAAACGAGCGTTGTTTTGGATATTTAAATCTTGACCACCATTCTGTTCAGTTAAGAAGACAGCAAAAACGAATCCATTCGATTGCTCTGGAGCTGCATAATTGACGATGTAAAGAACCTTCTCTCCAGGATAGGACGTCTCATCCAGAAGATATCCAAAGCTCAAGGTTGTAGTTCTTGAGATCGGCAAGAAATCCTTGGCTTCCAGACAATGAGCCGCACGCAGCAAGAGCTTGGGTGGTCGCTCCTGCGCGTAGGCAGTTGCACCTAAACAGATCAGTGCCGATATCGTTACATTGATTATTTTCATCGTTGCCTCCGGTCTCCTGGCCGAGTGCTCCCATGTCTCGCCTCTAAGACATGGGATTAGAGAGCTTACATTTCCAGCATCGAGCTCAGCACACTGCCCACAACAATCGCCGCCGTCTCCGTCCGCAGAATGCGCGGCCCAAGACTGACCGGTTGCCATCCATACTCGGCAAAGCTGGCCATCTCCGCTTCGGTCCATCCGCCTTCAGGTCCAATCGCAGCATAAAATTTTTTCCGTTGCGTCTCCGGCAAGGACCGCAGCGCATCCTCCAGACTCGCCCGCAGCGATTGAGTACGCTCTTGTTCAGAAAGCAGCAGCCGCACTCCGTCCAGATTTTCTTTGAGCCATAGCGGCAACGGCAGCGGATCGGAAATTTCCGGAATATCGCCTCGACGCGATTGTTGCGCGGACTCCCGCGCAATCTTGCGCCAGCGTTCGACACGCTTCGCGGCCGCCTGCGCCAGATGCTTCTCGCTCCGCTGCGCGACGATGGGAACGATTCGCGCAACTCCCAGCTCAGTCAGCTTTTCAATTGCCCACTCCATGCGTTCGAAGCGAACGATACTCAGGGCAATCACCAGCGGGAGCGGTTCCGCCGCCTCGACTTCCTCATGAAGGGAAAACTCGACCGCGTCCGCGCTGACGGTTTCAATCACCCCTCGCCGCACGAGTTCTCCTGTAACGATGTCGAATTCCTGGCCCGCCTGCGCGCGCAGAACCC
>JBEPVW010000156.1:0-6313 GCA_041690775.1 Acidobacteriota bacterium
ATCTACACCCTAGAGTTCGTCGGCAGCGTCAGATGTGTATAAAGAGACAGGTGTGTAGAAGAAGACGTCGCAGGACTGATAAATCCCTTTGCTGATATCGGTGACGCCGTGGCCCGTGTGGCGGGCGGCGATCCAGCATTTGAAGTATCGGCCGTAGAACGAAGCGCCGCCGTGGCAGTCGACTTTCAGTGTCTGCGCAATTCCTTCCTGCAGGCCCGCGATGGCTTCCAGCAATTTGAATGTCGAACCCGGGGCAAGCTGGGCCTGAATGGCCTTGTTCATCAGCGGGTGCTCGGGGTTGGTGATAAGCGCGTCCCACTGCTTGTGATGGATGCGGATGGCGAATTCATTCGGATCGAAGGTCGGTCGGCTGACCATGGCGAGCACTTCTCCGGTGCGCGGGTCGATGGCGACCAGGGCGCCCTGTCGTTCGCCCAATGCCTCTTCAGCGGCTTTTTGAATATCAAGATCGATGGTGAGTTTGAGCGATTTTCCAGGGACCGCGGGCTCAGTTCCGAGAGCGCCCAGTTCGCGGCCGTGGCTGTCCACAATTACATCTCGTGACCCGTCCTGACCGCGCAGAATGGGATCGTAGGACTCCTCGACGCCGGAGCGGCCCACGACGTCTCCCGGCTGGTAGAAGGCGTAGCGCGGATCGTCGAGCATTTCTTCCGACACCTCCCCGACGTAACCGATCAGGTGTGCGGCGAAACCGTTGCCGGGGTAAAGGCGGCGTTCTTCTTCGATGGTTTCGAGCTCCGGCAGCTCATTGCTATGCGCGGCGATGAAGGCCTGCTCATCCGGCGTGATGTCCTGCTGCAGCGGGATGGGTTGATATTTCGGCTGGTGCCGGTAGCGGAGAATGGTGGCGCGGAGCTGGGCGGGATCGACGTGCAGACCTTCGGCAATCAGCGGAATGTCGGCTTCAAGATCGCGCGCCTGCTCCGGCACCAGAAAACAGGTGACCGACGGATAGTTGTCAACCAGCAGGCGGCCATCGCGGTCGAAGAGTTTTCCGCGCGGCGCGAGGATGGGAACTTTGCGGATGCGATTGGCGGCGGCGAGAGCACGGTAATTCTGTGCGCCGAGGACTTGCAATCTCCATAGGCCGGAAACGAGGATGACCAGAATCAGTGCGATGACGTACTGCATTGCGGTCAGCTTGATCGCGGGGATCTTATCGTCTTTGTTGTAGCTGCCAGCCATGGGGAGATGCCTTCAGAATACTCCGGGAAAGTTGGGTGATTACAATGCTTTTATTTCCGCAATCATAGAACTGTCATCCTGAGCGAAGCGAAGGACCTCGCGTTTTGCCGGCGAACCGCGAGGTCCTTCGCTTTGCTCAGGATGACAATTTCAATCTGCACCCTTCATTACTCGCTCACCAAAAATTATTCGCGCCGCCGCATACGATCGAGCAGCGCGAAGAGGATGACGCCGATCAATGCGTTCACGATGGAGCGGATCATTTCGTGCAGCCAGAACCATGTCTCGTGCATGCCGAGCAGGCGGCGGAGAATCAGCACATGCAGGACGCTGGCGAACAGGATGAAAATGAAATTCATCATGAGCCGCGTTCCCGGGTTATCTACATCGATACGCACGCCGATCGATGCCGCCAGATACCCGATGATGCAGTCGATAATGCCGTTGATGCCGAGCGGCAGGTGGGTCATCGCGTCCTGGATCAGGCCGATGATGAGCCCGATCAATGTTCCCGTAATCGGGCTGCGGCGAGAGACGGCGAAGTAAATGACCACCAGCACGGGCAGGTTCAGCACAGCGATGCTGGGGAAGCGTAGCGGGAGATAGACCTGCAAAAAGATCGCCAGCAACGGGACCAGGATGAGAACCACGGGATGGAAGCGGTGAACCTCCATCTCTCGGCGCGAACTGCGGGGCAGCAGGACCATGGCTAGTTTTGCGGCTCCTTGTTCGCGGTGGGATGCTGCGCCGGGAGGGGCTGCGAAGCTAGCGGCGGATACGCTTGCTTCTGGTATGTGGCGCCGGGAGTGAGACCATTCGCATCCGGGGTGTCTCCAGGAGTGAAGCGGTCCGGATGAAGGGCAGCGGGTGGGCGCACCGGCGACGGCGGAGCGTTCAGGTCCAGCGGCTTTCCATCCGGCCCGAGGCTTTGCGCGGGAGCCGCTCCGGGAAGGCGCTGCGACAAGACATCGGCAGCCTTCTGCTCGCTGGTGGTGACGTCTTGCTGCATTTCGGCGGGCATCGTGGTCGTGACCTGGGTGACAACCAGCACTTCATCCAGCCGGGAGAGGTTGACCGCTGGGCGGATCAGGATAGCGACATAAGGGTTGCGCAGCGGATCATTGACGACGCGCTCCACTATACCGACTGGAAGGCCACGCGGGTAGATCTGGTCTCCTCCGCTGGTGACGACCTGCTCGCCGGGCTGGATGCGTTCATCCGGCAGAATGTCGATGATCTCGGTTTGCCCCGCGGTGTTGCCGCGCAGAATGCCGCGCAGCCGGGTCTGCGTCAGGATGACTCCGAGGCCGCTGGTGGGATCGTTGATCTCCAGCACCTGGGCGGAGTGCGGAAATACATCGCGGACTTTGCCGACAACTCCGTCGGCCGTGATCACCGGCACGTCGGTGCGAATGCCGTCTTTATAGCCCTTATCGATGACCAGAACACGCGAGAGATCTGTGCCGCTGGTTCCAATGACATGCGCGGCGACAGTTTTTGAAACATATTGCTGTTGGAAGGCGAAGAGCTTCTGCAGGCGCATGTCTTGCCGAGCATCTTCAGCAAGGGAGCCTTCTTCGAGACGTATCCGGTTTAACTCAGCCTGGAGTTGCTGGTTTTGTTCACGGACGTGGCGCAAGTCGAGGTAGCCATCCCAAACGTGACTGATGCCATGACCGGCGAAGAGAAACAGGCGCTCAAAGGGAGAAACCATGCTGACTGCCCAGTAGCGCACGAGGCGGGTCTGATGGCCGTCTTTGCCGTCTGCCGGGCCGCGCACCTGGACGGCGAGGCCGAGCATCTGCGCCAGTACGACAGCGAGCAGTATCAGAGGGTTCCGATATCGGCTGAGAAAAGATTCCATGATGCCTGGATGGGGCTGCGAGGATGATACCGCGCAGTCCGGCAAATACAGAGGAGGGAATGCGAAAAACTAATCGATCTTGATCTTGCGCAGGAGTCCGAAGTCCGACAGCATTTTTCCAGTGCCGAGCACGACGGACGCCAGCGGATCGTCGGCAACCGAGACGGGCAGACCGGTTTCCTCGCGAATGCGCTTGTCGAGATTTTTGATGAGCGCGCCGCCGCCGGTCAGCACGATGCCGCGATCGCTGATATCGGCGGAAAGCTCCGGAGGTGTGCGTTCGAGTGCGACGCGGATGGCATTCATAATGGTGCTGATGCATTCGGCGAGGGATTCGCGGATTTCGCTGTCGTCGATGGTGATGGTCTTCGGCACGCCTTCGATGAGGTTGCGGCCTTTGATTTCCATGGTCAGCGGCTTGTCCAGCGGATAGGCGGAGCCGAGCTCCATCTTGATGTGTTCCCCGGTGCGCTCGCCAATCAGCAGGTTGTACTTGCGCTTCAGGTAATTCATGATGGCTTCATCCATCTGGTTGCCGGCCATGCGCACGGAGCGCGAATAGACGATGCCGGAAAGCGAGATCACTGCGATGTCTGTTGTGCCGCCGCCAATATCGACGACCATGTTGCCGCCCGGTTCGGTAATGGGGAGTCCGGCGCCGATGGCCGCGACCATGGCCTGTTCCACCAGATAAACTTCACTGGCTTTAGCGCGATAGGCGGAATCTTCAACAGCGCGCTTTTCAACCTGAGTGATTTCCGAAGGTACTCCAATCACGATACGCGGATGCACCAGCATCTTGCGACCATGGGCCTTCTGGATGAAATAGTTCAGCATCTTCTCGGTGACTTTGAAGTCGGCGATCACGCCGTCCTTCATGGGGCGGATGGCGACGATGTTGCCGGGAGTGCGGCCCAGCATCTCTTTCGCCTCTTTGCCGACAGCTTCGACTTCTCCGGTATTTTTGTTCAGGGCGACAATGGAAGGCTCATTGACGACAATGCCTTTTCCCGCCGCGAAGACAAGCGTGTTGGCGGTGCCTAGATCTATCGCCAGGTCGCTCGAAAAAAGGCTGAACAGCGAGCGCAGATTATGGCTGCGCGAATTGCGAGAGTGATAGCCGTTAGAGGACATTCAACCTGTCACGTACCTTTAGGATTGTGCTGATGCTCCATTGTAAGGCCATGCGCGCTATGCCGCTCAGGTATCGTGGAGGGAATCGGGGAAGGTATGTACCCAGGAATGCACAGGGTAACCCCGGACCGGAAATCTGGATATATCAGCGGCCTGGCGATCCAGGTCTCAGAACCGAGACCTGGGGCACCCGCACTCCCGCTGAAGCGAAAGGACCTTTGATGCCTGATATTCGCAGAAATACGGCGATGCGGGTGGTGATGGCCGCGATCGCGGCAATTGCGTGGTTTGCGCTGGGCCTGCAGCTCTATCTGGAGATTCTGCGCTCGCTCGCCGGGGCGGGCCCGATGCTGACCATCGTGGCGCGGTACTTCAGCTTTTTTACCATTCTCACCAATCTTCTGGTTGCGGTCGCGCTTACGCTTTCGCTGGTTCTGCCGAGATCCTCGCTGGGGCAGTTCTTCTCTCGCGCCGCGGTCAAAGCAGGTATCGCCGTCTATATCGCAGTAGTGGGCGCGATTTACTCCGTGCTGCTGCGCCATTTATGGAGCCCCGTCGGCGCGCAGAAACTTGCCGATATCCTGCTGCATGACGTGGTGCCGGTGACGTATGTGCTCTACTGGCTGATCTTTGTGCCCAAGGCGCAGTTGCGCTGGAAACATGCGCTGCTGTGGCTGGTTTATCCGATCGCGTACATGGCGTACACGTTGATTCATGGCGCTCTCAGCGCGTGGTATCCCTATCCCTTTATCGATGCCGCGGCGTTAGGATTTTCGCGAGCGTTGGCCAATGGAGCGCTGGTGCTGCTGGTATTCCTGGCGCTGGGCCTCGCGGCGGTGGCGCTTGGCCACTGGATAGGCCGCTGGAGCGGACGCGGGCCGGCCCGATATCAGTAAGCTTGCGTTTGCGGTATTCTCTATCGTTCGAGCGTTTTCCGATTGAGAAGAGTGAATGTATGGCGGTAACGAAGCACAAAAGCAAGCCGGCGCAAGCCTCGCGCGGCCAGAATAGAAACTTCAGGAATTTGATTGGCGGCAAGTGGGCCGCTGCCCACAACCGTCAGACCTTTGAGAACCGCAATCCGGCCGATACAAGCGATCTGGTGGGGACATTTCCCGCATCCGATGCGCGGGACGTGGATGATGCCGTCGCCGCTGCGAAAGAGGCATTTCAAAGCTGGCGACTGGTGCCCGCGCCAAAGCGCGCGGAGATTCTTTATCGCACAGGCGAGCTGCTGGGCGAACGCAAGGAGCGGTACGCGCAGGAGATGACGCGTGAAATGGGCAAGGTCCTCGACGAGACCCGCGGCGATGTGCAGGAGGCGATCGATACCGCGTTCTACATGGCTGGCGAGGGGCGCCGAATGTTCGGCCAGACAACGCCGTCGGAGCTGCAAAGCAAATTTGCCATGAGCATACGGATGCCGGTGGGCGTCTGCGGCATGATCGCGCCGTGGAACTTCCCCATGGCGATCCCTTCGTGGAAGCTGTTTCCGGCGTTGGTTTGCGGCAATACCTGTGTGATCAAACCGGCGGAAGATACTCCGCTCTCCACATTGAATTTAGTCCAGACGTTGATGGATGCCGGCTTGCCCGCGGGCGTGGTCAACATTGTTTTCGGCTTCGGCCCGGAAGCGGGAGCGCCGCTGGTGGAACATTCCGGCGTGGATGCCATCAGCTTCACAGGATCGAGCGAAGTGGGCCGCGTGGTGGGGCAGACGGCTGCCTCGCGCTTCAAGCCGTGCTCACTTGAAATGGGCGGCAAGAACGCCATGATCGTGATGGAGGATGCGAATCTCGACCTCGCTGTCGAAGGCGCGTTGTGGGGTGCGTTCGGCACGACAGGCCAACGCTGCACGGCGACGAGCCGCATCCTGCTGCATAAGAAAATCGCGAAGCAGTTCACGGAACGCTTCGTGAAGGAGGCTGAGAGATTGCGTGTTGGCAACGGCCTGAAGAAAGATGTGCAGGTGGGGCCGCAGATCAATGCGCAACAGATTGAAACCAGCGAGCGTTATGTAGCGATTGCGCTGGCGGAAGGGGCGCGGCTGCTTACCGGAGGCAAGCGCCTGAAAGGCAAAGCGCATACCGCAGGCTACTTCTTCGCGCC
>JBEPVW010000157.1:0-6126 GCA_041690775.1 Acidobacteriota bacterium
CGGTCCTTTTCAATCACAACGACGCGGTAATAGGGCTTCTTGCGTGCGCCTACGCGCGAAAGGCGAATCATCAACACAGGTATATAGTCCTTTCTGGAATGGAAGAGGCAAAGGTGACCTGGCCGACAAGGACGCAGACGTGGAAAAGCCCCGAACTACCAGTATCCCGAATTTTCGCCTGGGGTGCAAGCTTTGCGAGCCAAAGAAAATCTGGTTGCGCTAAAATTCACATCTCAAAATCGAGATGTGGGGCGCCCAGATTTCTCCTCTCCGCTATCGTTTGCGGTTTGCCAGCAGCTTTCTTTTTTCGGCGATCAGCTTCTTACGGGCCGTGGGCGGTAAAGCCAGAGCATCTTTCGTTTTCTTCGGCAGCTTTTCATAGACCAGGTCTCTTGCTCGCGCGAGCAGTTCCTGTAGTTCCTGACGGCGCAATGCGTCCCATCGCTCCAGCGCGACCCAGTAAATCCGGGCCATGTAGGGAGCTGGAATAACGCTTTCGTTCTCCAGCAGTTCTGCGTAATGTTCCGGTCCTGCGTGGAAGGACATCACAGCCTTGCCATCCTCGTCGAGATTGACCAGGGCGAACATTTTGCCGCCGATGGCCTTGTCCCCCACCCAGAAGACGAGGTTTGCGCCCCACTGCATGGTTTCCACAACATGCGGCAGCTTTAACAGATACTCGCGGACTTGTTCGGCATCCATCGAAGTGATTGCTCCTGCGGGCTCGCGAAAACTCCCAATCTATTGTGCTGGATAGTCTTTGCTTTGCCGAGTGCGTGAGTTGTAAACGACCAGGTGTCCGTCCGGATAGGCCGAGAGGCGGATGTAATTTCCGTCGGAGCCGCCTTGCAAGTTGGCGATATACGGTGCGGCCACGTTGTGCTCCGCGCCGCCCTCCGCGGAGTAGTGAAGCTGCCAGAGATTCTGGAGGCGCGGCGATTTCTCGATGATGTCCCACACCGACGGGGAGCCTCCCTTAGTTTCGCCATTGTCCATGATGGCGACGCGGGGCGCGAGGCCATCCACAAAAGCCGGACTGCCGCTCTCCGATGTGCCGTGGTGGGAAACGACGTACACATCCGCCTGCCCCAGCTTGTTCGCCGGGCACATCAATTGCGTTTCCTTCTCCCAGGTCAGATCGCCAAGATCGACCAGGCGCATGTTGCCATACTGCATCACGATGCCTACCGAGCGGGCATTTTCCGTCGGGTCCGCCGGACGCGTGGGAGAAGTTTTGCAATAAGGGTTGGGTTGTCCCGCGCCCGGTAGCGGAGCGGAGATCAAATTGCCATCCTCACTCACGATAGTTGTCGTCAAGCCGGTGAGGGCAACAGCCTCTCCGGGTTGAGCGAGAATATGCCGCGCATGAGAATGGGCCAGCACCGCCTGATATCGTTCCCAGCCTTTCTGTGTAACTGCGCTGGTTGTTTCGCGGTTTGGGCCGTGATCGATAAATGTATGGATCGGGATTCGCTTCGCGAGGTTGGGGACGCCGCCGACGTGGTCGTCATGGAAATGTGTGATCAGAAGGTAGTCGATGTGATCCAACCCAGCCTGCTTGGTCAATGCGACGATCCGGCTGGCGTCGCGGCCGCGGTGGTCGGGCCAGCCGGTGTCGATGAGCAACGACTGATGTGACGGGGTAACGAACAGCGTGGACTGCCCGCCTTCGACGTCAATGAAATAGACGGTCAGCGGCTTCGCTAGTGAAATCTCATGCTTGCGGAAATTCGTACTCTGCGCGAGCGCGAATCCAAATGCAAGGAAACCAGAAAACAAAAGTATTACGGTGAAAATCAAGCGACGCATAGGATTGTTCCTCCCCTGTTCTGTGTTTTTGCATTATCCGGTAAAGGCTGGCTTGCTGATATCACCATGATCTGCTCCGCTGCCTGCAAAACGCGAGGTCCTTCACTTCGCTCAGGATGACAGCAATTTTCAATTCGGCATTCTTTCGCCGCGCTTGGGAGACAGCAGTTTTCAATTCAGCATTCCTTCACTTCGCTCAGGATGACAGCAATTTTCAATTCGGCATTCCTTGGTGCGCGAGGACGGGCAGCTCGCCTGCTTACAGAATGCCTGAACGATCTGCGACAATCTAGCATTCATGCTGACGCACCTGCCGCAAGTCGCGATCTGGACCGCAACCTGGGTGTTGTGCGTTCTGATTTTTGTGCTGATTCTGTGGCGTCCGCGCCGCATTCCCGAGTATGCCTGGGCTGCGGGTGGAGCGGTGCTGCTGATTGTGTTCCGGCTGATATCGCCGGGCAAAGCCTGGGGCGCGGTGCGGGCCGGCACCAGCGTTTATCTTTTTCTGGCGGGCATGATGCTGTTGGCGGAGCTGGCACGGCAGCATGGCGTTTTCGACTGGCTGGCCGCGCTTGCGATGGAACATGCGCGGGGATCGCAGTTTCGCCTCTTCGCGCTGGTTTATGGCATCGGCATTCTGGTCACGGCGCTGCTTTCGAATGATGCCACGGCCGTCCTGCTGACTCCGGCGGTGCTGGCGGTCGTCCGTCGCGCGAAAACTTCTCCGCTGCCGTATCTATTTGCTTGCGCGTTTATCGCGAATGCGGCCAGCTTTGTGCTGCCGATCTCAAATCCCGCCAATCTGGTGGTGTTCGGGGGCCATCTTCCTGCTTTAGGCGGCTGGCTTCACATATTTCTGCTGCCCGCCATTTGCGCTATCGTTGTTACTTTTGCGGTGCTCTGGCTGCTAAGCCGCGCGAAGCTTCGTCAGCCTATGCAGGATGGGGTGAAGCCCGCGTCACTCGGCCCGCTGGGAGTGCGCGCGGGCGTCGGAGCATTGCTGGCCGCGAGTGCGTTGCTGGCAACCTCCGCCATGGGCGGCCCTATCGGACCGGCGACGGCCACAGCGGGCCTGGCGGTGATGCTGTTCGTTGGGGGCAGGCAGTGGCGCGTGATGGTGGAGGCGCTTCGGTGTATGTCCTGGGGAGTGATACCGCTGGTGGCGGGCCTGTTCGTAATCGTCGCGGCGCTGAACGGCGTGGGCGCACTGGCGGTCTCGACCTGGGGACTGGAGACGGTCGCTCACTGGCCGCCGCTGGCGGGGTTGGATGCAGCTGCGTTCGGATTTGGAATCGCGGCCAACGCAATCAATAATCTGCCGACGGGGTTGATCGGAGCGGCTGCGGTGACGGCCGCCCACAGTACCGCGATCATGCACGCGGCGGTACTGCTCGGGATAACCCTGGGGCCAAATTTATCGGTGACGGGCTCGCTGGCTACGATCCTGTGGCTGATTGCGCTGCGGCGCGAAGGAATTCGCGTCACCGGCTGGCAGTTTTTGCGCACGGGATTAATCGTGATGCCTCCGACGTTGTTGCTGGCGGTGGCGGCGCTTGCGTTGACGGGGCGCTGACCTTCTACGCCTTTATCGTTGGACGCCGACATTGACAGCGGCAGGCGCAGCCAGATTGATACCGGAGACTTTCGACTTAACCTTCACACGCTGGAGGCCCGTGCCCTGGGCGGCGATGGTCAGCATGTACTGGTTCGCCAGAGCTTTCTTGAACTGCTCAAGAAACGGATCGAACGACACCGGGCTCATCATCCCGTTGGCATAGGATTCCCCACCGGTGTCCGTCGACACTTTCAAGAGAAAGCTTTGTCCGTACAAGGTGCGAATGGCGCCCGAGCGTCCCACGTTCCGGAAATAAATGGAGTACACCACCAGACCGGCGCGTTGCGAGTCGGCAATTGCAGCGTCAACGTAAGGGTCCTGCAGGCCACCACCCTGGTAGTAAGGATCTTCTCCGTTGGTCACCATGAAAACGACCCGGCGCGTGTTCGCTTGCGAAGGCCAGTGCTTGGCGAGATCGGACAGGCAGAAATAAGGGCTGGCGCTGATTCCAGGAATTCCATTTGTCAAGCGCAGGGACTTCCCCGCCAAGGCGTGGTCGCGGGTCAACGTCTGCGCCATGACCGCGCGTCCGTTCGCCATATACGCTACAGCGACCTCATCTGACGGCGGAAGCGCCTCGATGAATTTGCGCAATGTCGGAATTTGCAGCGACAGGTAAGAGCGCGCCGACTCATCGAACAGGAACACGAGCTGCAGGCCTGCGTCCGGTCCACGCAGCGACGTCAAGCTGGTAATCTCCGCGGGGCGGTTCTTCAGTGTGACGCTGATGTCCTTTTGCTGAAGCAGCGGAGCGGGTTGAGATCCGCGAGCCTTCGAGGTGATGATTAACTGCGCGTTCCCATTCGATTCGCGATTCGCGACCTGCGCCGATGCCGTGGACGCAATGATTGTCGAGGCCAGGAATGTTCCCGCGAGAAAAACGGCGCAAGCAATTCGATTCGTGCTCATGATTCGCTCCTGTGCTGCCACACCAGATCCAGGCTCACAATTGCGGGCCGATCCCATTAAACGCCTATTTTCAAGCGACGCCGATTGCTTTTTTAAACGCGGCGGAAACAAGAAAACGTTCTACGAACGATAGCGTTGCTGGTGCCATTGCCAGGCATCGGCGATGATTTCGTCGAGACCGGGATACTGTGGCCGCCAGCCCAGCTCCTGGGCTATCTTTTCGGAGCTGGCAACGAGTACCGCCGGATCCCCGGCCCGGGGCGGACACTCTTCGACGGGAATCGGATGGCCGGTCACCCGCCGGACCGATTCGATCACTTCCCGCACCGAAAACCCGCGGCCGTTGCCAAGGTTGTAGATCATTTTGGACTCCCGCTGGAGCGCCGCGAGAGCGAGCAGGTGCGCGTCGGCCAGATCGCGGACATGGATGTAGTCGCGAATACAGGTGCCATCGGGGGTCGGGTAGTCGGTGCCGTAAATCCGGATGTTTTTTCGGCGTCCCATTGCTACGTCGAGGATGAGAGGAATCAGATGCGACTCGGGCTCGTGCGCCTCGCCGCGGCCAGGAATTGCGCCGGCAACATTGAAATACCGCAGGCTGGCGTAGCGCAAACCGTGAATGCGATGCAGCCAGAGAAGCATCTGCTCCACCAGCAGCTTCGATTCGCCGTAGGGATTGGTGGGGCGCAGGGCGGCATCTTCCCGGATCGGCGTTGTTTCAGGTTCGCCGTAAACGGCGGCGGTGGAAGAAAATACAAGCTTCTTAACTTCGGCAGCCAACATTGCCTGAAAAAGAACCAGCGTCGAGGCGCTGTTGTTGCTAAAATACAGTTCAGGTTTCTGCATGCTTTCGCCCGCCTCAATCAGGGCGGCGAAGTGGAGAACAGCTTCGGTCCGATGGGACCGCATCGTCGCTTCCAACCTGGCCCGGTCGCCGACGTCGCCTTCTACAAAGTCCGGGCCCAATGGGACCGCAGAACGTTGAGAATGGGAAAGATTGTCGTAGACGACGACCTGATGACCGGCTTCCACAAGGAGTTTGGCGACAGTGCCGCCGATATAACCGGCGCCGCCCGTGACGAGAATGTTCAAGTGTAGAAATCCTTTCGTTCCAATCAGTTGCCGGGTTGGACGCTGTAACGTTTCTGAGATGCAGAGACCGCACAGCAACGTTTCGCCACGATTTTGGCGGCTGTGAATCGCGTGGATCCAATCCTTTTCGATGATATTCCGATAGGCGCGGACGGGGAAAGTTGGGGAGGTTCGAACCCCAGGTCGTTAACCTAACGGTACCCCGATCCAGATGATTTACGAAATTCATTCCAAAGTGTGCAACTTATGACATACTCAGTGGCAAACATACGAATCTGACAAGCACCAATCAAGCTGCCAAATCGCGAGGAAAAGACTCGCAGCAGTAGCGAAGGCAAGCGGCTAAAAAATATGGCCGAAGGCCCCGCCGTATGGGATTCACTGCATTATTTGATTGCTTTGAACTACAGGGTCGTACCTATCTGAACTCCTCCGGGGCGGATCGCATCTAAAAGCGATAACCGCTCGAAGTGTGATGGAAGTTCACTTTGGTTGAAATTTCCCCTGTGGAATTCGAGTCGAGGCAACCTGGAAAGAAGATTTCTGCTGATAGCCGGCTAGTTTCGAAATAAACTTTGACTGGAACGATCCAGCCTGCGGCAAGGCTCAGAAATCGCTATCGCACCACATGTTCCGAATAAGCGGCAGACTATGCGTTCTGAGGTAAAAGTTGTATGACAAGTTCTGCGACAAGAGAATTC
>JBEPVW010000158.1:0-6110 GCA_041690775.1 Acidobacteriota bacterium
GGCATCATGCTCGCAGGCCTGCAGCAGATCAGCGGAATCACACCGCTGTTGTCCTACCTGCCGGAGGTGTTTCGAGCCGCAGGCGCAGCTACCGGCGATGCATTTCGCCAATCTGTAATGGTCAGCCTGGTTAACCTTGTTTTTACTTTGTTCGCGCTGTGGTTGATCGACCGCGCAGGCCGCAAGACTTTGATTCTGGCCGGGACCACGGTGCAGTTTCTTTCTTTTCTGGTGGTCGGTTCCCTGTACCACATGCACGGCCACTCACTGGCAATTCTGGTTTTCGTGATGACCTTCGTCTCCGGTCATGCCTTCGGCAACGGCGTCGCCATGTGGGTAATCATTTCCGAGATTTATCCCACCAAGGTGCGCGGCCGCGCCATGTCGATCGCCACCACAACCCTGTGGCTGGTTTGTTATCTGCTCATTCAGATGTTTCCCATCATGCAGCAGAGTCTCGGTCCCGCAGGTACATTTTGGTGCTTCTCCGGAGGAGCCTTGCTCACGATCGTTCTGGTTGCATGGTTGGTGCCGGAGACGAAAGACAAGTCGCTGGAGGAAATTACGCGCTTCTGGAAAACAAACGAGGCAACGGTGCCAACCCGGTAGTCTCCGGCCGGATAAGCCGGAAGACACCCACCCATGAGCTATATACGGATGAGCGATATACTCTAGAGAGAGCCGCCGTGGCGGCATGGAGGAACAAGCCAAATGTATCCAGAAATCATGGTGATTCCGATGCGCGAAGAGCTGGTCCGCGCCGGCATTCAGGAAACGCGCACTGCGGAGGAAGTCGAGCAGGCCCTGGCCCAGCCCGGTACAACGATGGTGGTGGTCAACTCCATCTGCGGCTGTGCGGCTGGAAAAATGCGCCCCGGCGTGCGGATGGCCCTGCAGCACACGACACTGCCCGACCATAAAATTACCGTATTCGCGGGCCAGGACAATGACGCAACCAATAAGGTCCGCAGTCGCCTCGAAGGCAACCCTCCAAGTTCCCCCGCAATTGCCATTTTTCGCGATGGCAAGCTGGTATTTCTGATGCAGCGCTCCACCATCGAAAACTCGCCCGCTCCGCAGATCGCCCAATATCTGACCCACGCCTTCGACGAGATTTGCAGCAAGACAAACGCCTGATATCTCGATCCACAAAATACGGCTGTCCCACTCTCACCGCGTTCTTTGCGGTTAGAGTGGGATGAATCATTGACGTTGACTAGCGAGCCTCGCTAGAGTGGTTTTCAGCCATGAAAATCCTGCGTAATTGTTTTGCATCTCTGCTTTTGTTCGGCACCCTTTCCTTCGCCGCCAATCAAGTCTTCGCATCCAGTCACACCGACAGCCAATGGGTAGCCGGCAACAGCTCGATTGAGATTTCCGTAGATAAAAAGTCTGGCGTGATCGACCATCTGGTGGACCAGGTCAGCCATGAGGACTACTGCAACCAGTCGCTCAGCAACGCGACCGCCGATACCGATGGCAACCGCGGCGTGGCTTTCACCGTAGGCCCGCGAATTGGAGGACTCGTCCTCTTCGACGAGTTGCGAAACCGCGTGTTCGCGGATTTGTCTGACCCCGGCACGGTGACGAATCTAAAAGCATCGAAGGATGGTGCGGGAGAAAGCCTGTCGTTCGACAAGCAGTATCTCGGAGCGGAATTTGTCGTCCACGAAACGTTCCTCGTAGGGCCGAAGGATCTGCGATGGAACGTACGGCTCAAGAAAACTTCCGGCCCCGACCGCACTGTCAGGGTGGTCTATGACGTTCCGCTGCCGCTGGGCGGAGAAGCCTGGGCGCCGATCTCCGATGCGCCGTTCCGCGTGAAACCGTGGCTGCCGTTCTCAATCGACTACGGGCAATCGACTTCCGGTGCAATTGGCGAAGGCCAGTGGCGAACGACGATTCCACTGATGGTCTTCTACTCGAAGAGAAACCAGCGTGCGCTTGCAATTGCATCGCCGCTGGAAGTTC
Source organism: Acidobacteriota bacterium (assembly GCA_041690775.1). GTDB lineage: Bacteria > Acidobacteriota > Terriglobia > Terriglobales > Acidobacteriaceae > JAKAAZ01. The sequence continues at coordinate 1,972 of JBEPVW010000158.1, forward strand.
CTGCGGTGCGAATCCGCTTTCTATCGAATACCAGTGCTTTATCGGATTTTTACTGGAATTCTCGGAAGTATCCGGCCCGCGAGCGGCCCTATTTTCAGGTCAGCAATGAGGACCTGGGCCTGCGCACCAAAAGAGACCTTGAAACTGGGCTGCTGATTTCCACGCAAGCGGCTGCATGGCGCCCTGCGCTGGGCTGGTTCTATGCGAAATATAAAGACTACTTCGATCCCAATCCGAATTTCGCCAAATGGGACGGAGCCTATGCGGGCGGCGACTACTTGATGGATCCTGCTCTGACGCCGCAGGAAGTCAGCGCTGCGTACAACAAGGAGTACACGCGCGGCGTGCGCTGGGAGGAATATCACAGCCCCTATGCGCATTACGGCCTGATGATTCCCGACAAAAACGTAAAGAGCTGGGTAGACACTTCAGATCCGGGAGGTCCCACGTTGACCCGCGCGAAAATTGAGGAACATTGCCGGCTAAGCAGGCAGGCCGGAATCGGCACCTTCCTCTACTACAACACCACGGAGTCGGAATACTGGTACGCGCAGCAGAACTTTCCCGAAAGCATTGCGAAGAGCGAAGGGGATAAGACCATCGCGGCCTGGAAAGGCGAGACGTATCCCAGCAAGCGCGCCTGCTGGATGATGAACTCCGATCCAAAAACTGGGTTCGGTCAGGCCATGATCGCGGAAGCGAAGCAGATGGTCGAATCCTATCCGGATGCGGCAGGTTTTTTCTGGGACGTGTATGGCCGCAGCTATATGTTCGATTTCGCGCATGACGACGGCATCACCATGGTGGACAACAAGCCGGCCTACTATCCGGAGTTCATGTATCAGCGGCTGATGCAGCAATCCATCGGCCCGCTGCTCCATGACCGCGGCATGACCATCACCGCCAACAAGCCCGTCACCGTGGCCAGCACCCGCGGCGTCGATGGCATCATGACAATGGAAGATGCGCCCAGAGAGGAGAGCCCCGGCTGGATCACCACGCAGAGTTATCTCGGTCTGACGCGCCATGTGATGATTTTGGACGACAATGGCGCGAACGCCGAGATGTTATACCTGCACTGCCTGCGGTACGGCGCGTTCAACTCGATGATTACAACGACAGCCAAAGGTGGCGGAGCGCTGCCGCCGGAATCGATCGTGTATAACCGAGAGCTTGAAGCGAAGTACCAGCCGTTTGTGAACATGTTTGCCGGCAAGAAGTGGATCTTCTACCCTCAGGCGCTGGAGCTTCCTCCAAATACCTACGGCAACATCTTTCAGTTGAAAAACGGCGATGTCATGGTCACGATGGTCTCGGCCTGGCGCGCGCTTCGTCACGCCGACGGATACGATTCGAACCTGCAGGTGATTGCCCGGCTGCCAAATGCGGCTGCGGTTCAGTCTGTGGAAGTCGATTCGGTAGACCTAGGAGAGAAGACTTCCGTCACCCCTCATCGGGACGGAAATCAGCTCACGATACCGGTACCGAAGCACGGAAAGGCAACAGTAATCCTGCTGCACATGAACAGCTAACTTCAATTTCCGTAGCCAATAAAACATGGATTGTCATTCCGAGCGGAGCGTAGCGAAGTCGAGGAATCTCGCGGTTTGCCGGCTGAATGCGAGACGCTTCGCTCGTTCAGAATGACAGCAGTGGCATTCATTTACACTCATGCCATGCCTTCCGCATCAGACTTTGCCCGGAGCCTTTCCCCATCGCGCGCTTTCCTTTCCTGTGCGATCGGCCTGTGCCTGCTGGCTTCCGTCGCTCTTCGCGCACAGTCTTTTAAGCCTCAGGACCTTGGGCCAGCGCCAAACCAGCAACCAACCTCACTCGAAGCTCGCACCCAAAGCCTCGACAAAATCTTCCACGATTATTGGGAGGACCAGCTCAAGCATTCGCCGGAAATGGCTTCGACCATCGGCGATCATCGCTACGACGATCAGCTTTCCGATTATTCGCCGCAAGCCTATGACCAGGCATTGGCACGCGGGGAGCAATTCATCGAGCGGCTGGGAGCCATCGACACGACCGGCATGACCGAGCAGGAGAATTTAAGCAAGCAACTGCTGGTGCATGATCTCGTCGATCAACAGGAATCTTCCATCTGCATGCCATGGCAGACGCCAGTCACGCAGTTCACCGGTATCCAGGTTGGTCTGCCACAGTTGGTAGACGTACTCAGCTTTACTTCGGCAGACGATTACGATCACTACGTTGCACGGCTGAACAAAGTGCCTGCCGCGTTCATGCAGATTAGTACGGACATGATGCTTGGCGAGCGGGCCGGTCGCAGCGAACCGCAATTCATCATGCAGAAAGTGCTGGCGCAGGCGATCGCGATGGTCTCGACAAAACCGGAAGACACACCCTTCGCGCGCCCGCTGCAGCACTTCCCTGCCGCCATTCCGCCCGCACAACAGGCGGAGATTCGCACTGCGGTTCTGACAGCGATCCGGACGAAAGTGCAGCCCGCCTACGCGCAGTTTGCAAAATATCTATCGACGGACTACATTCCGCAGGCCCGCAAGCAGCCGGGTATCTGGGCGGACCAGGGCGGCGACGCCTGCTATGCCCACTTGGTGGAGAACTTTACCACCACGGATTTGACGCCGGCCCAGGTCTACCAGATGGGCATCGATGACGTGGCCCGCATCGAGCCGCAGTTGCTGGCGGTCGTGCATCGGCTGGGCTATAAAGATTTGCGTAGCTTTCAGGATGCGCTCATCCACAATCCAAAACAGCACGCACAATCGGGCGCTCAGATGGTCGGGCTCTACCAGCATTATGAAGACCAGATGAAATCGAAGCTGCCCGAGCTGGTCAACAAGATTCCAAAATCGCCGCTCGAAGTAATCGCCATGCCCGCGTTCGGCGCGGGCGATCAAGCGCCTGCGGATTACCAGCCCGGCACTCCGGATGGTTCGCGGCCCGGCAGAATCCGTGTGAACGCCAGCGACGCCACGCAACGCCTGTTGACGCCCGTCGAAGCGGATGCATATCACGAAGGCTATTCTGGCCACCATCTGCAGATTTCTCTGGCGCAGGAAATGACCGCCGTGCCGGATTTTCGACGCTTTGACGACTACACCGCGTTCACCGAAGGCTGGGCAATGTACGCCGAACAGCTTGGCAAACAGGTTGGCTTTTACCAGGATCCATACAGCGAATATGGAATGCTCGAAAACCAGATGTGGCGTGCCGTGCGCCTGGTCGTCGATACCGGCGTGCATTCCAAACACTGGACGCGCGATCAGATGGTGCAATATTTTAGTGACCACACAACGATGGACGATGTCACCATCCAGGAAGAAGTCGATCGCTACATTGCATGGCCCGGCCAGGCGCTCGGCTACGACGTGGGCCGCCTGAAAATTCTGGAATTGCGTGCCATGGCGCAGCAGGCGCTCGGTAAGAACTTGGACATCCGCGCATTTCACGATGAGGTGCTCGACTCCGGCGCATTGCCGCTCGATATTCTGCAACAACGTGTCGAGACGTGGATCAAGCAACAAACTCTCGCCAGCAAGAAATAGAGGAAAGAGAAAATCGATGGTTAAGCAAAAAAAACAATCGCTCCGGACCTCGCACCAACAGGTCTCCAAAGATCAGACACTTGACACCAAAGTTGCACTGCTGGGCGCCGGGAAAATGGGGGGAACTCTGGTCCAGGCGTTCCTGAAGAACAATTTGTTCCGTCCTGAAAATATTATCGCCACCGTGAATCACGCGGAGCGAGCACAGCAACTGGCCCGGCAGTGGGGCATCGCTGTGACCACCGACAATCTGGAAGCTGCGCGCAAAAGCGATTTGATCCTGCTCGGATTGAAGCCGCAAACGGTACCGGAAGTCGTGCAGCAGATACGTCCTGCGCTGACCGCCAGAAAAACACTGATCTCGTTCGCCGCATCCGTGAAGACCGGCGTGCTGGAACAAACAGCAGGAGTGGACTTGGCTGTGATCCGCGCCATGCCGAACACGCCCGCACTGGTCGGCTGCGGAGCGACGGCCCTGTGCCGCGGAAAATTTGTAACGGCGGAACAGCTCGCTCTGGCGGAACGTGTTTTTTTAAGCGTAGGCCGTACCGTCCTGGTGGATGAAAAACATATGGACGCGGTAACGGGACTCTCCGGCAGCGG
>JBEPVW010000159.1:0-6081 GCA_041690775.1 Acidobacteriota bacterium
CTACGCCTTTGGCGACGACCGTCTCGTTGTAATGGAGAATCTTCATGCCGCCGAAGACTTCCAGCAGTTCCTGCGACCGCAGGAGAAAATCAGGGTTGCGCGGCCCGCGTGGATTGCCCAGTCGCTCGTTGTCCACCGTGTATGTGCGATACACCAACAAACCGCCCGGGGCAAGAATCTTCTGCAGCCAGGGCAGCACGGCGCGATCCAGGAAAAAACAAACCAGCACAAATGCGAAGCGCCGCCCTTCAGCATGAAAGCGTTTCACGGTGTCTAATGCCACGCCCTGGACCATCTCGACCATGTGGCCATCCGGCAAATCCGCCGAACGCTGGCGTGCCGTCTCGAGCGCCGCATCGGAAAAATCCACCAGCGTCATTTGCCAGTCCTGCCGTGCCAGCCACACCGCGTGCTGACCTGCGCCGCCTGCCAGGTCGAGCCCTGCGCTTCCGCTGGGCAGCAGCGGTTGCAGATAGTTTTCATGCGTCGCAATGACAAAGGGGTCTGCCTGTTCGCGATGCGCGAATTCGCCGGCTAGATAGCGCTCGTTCCAATGTTCCTGATCCTTCATGCACCTGAGTCTAACCAAGCTGCATGAGTTTCGGCATCCCGCAATTCGCGGAATGGTCGCTGGACTGGAGGAACGCCGACCGAGGGTAGTTGCAACGTCCCGTTATCCCACAAAGGCCGGCATTCCCGAAAGGGAGTGCCGGCCTTTGTTTTACTTGATCGCGCCTTTACTCGATCGCGCCGAGGGTTGGCCGATTGGAGCGGCGTTTTCCGTTGTAGTCCCTGTTGATGCCCGGGATTGCGACGCCTGCGCCCTTCGCCGGGCTGCTGGCGGACGGGATGTAGGTGGTGGAGGGGTCCAGGTCGGACTCCGCCGAAATAGCCGGATGGCCCGGCTCATTTACGAATAATGGATCCAGGGAGTTGCAGCTCTCGCCAACTCCGAGAACAGATGGGCACCAGTTGGTCCCCGTCTCATATCCACCCGTCCCGTTGCGCACGTTGAAGAAGAGGTTGTGGTCGCGCACGGTGAAGCCGGTGTGGGCCGGCATAACGGTTGAGTCCTGATACGACTGGTTCACCAGATCCGGATTGCCAACGTAGATCAGTGCCGGGATCGCGCCATCGCTCTGCGCGTTCGCGTTTAACAAGTCCAGATAACCCATCTCCAGGTTGTTCCGGAATACGGCCCTGGTTTTGGCGCAGGAATCCCAGCTACCTTCGCACGCCAGGCCGATGGGAACATCGTTGTTGTTGGTACCTTCGATCGTATTGAACAGGTACTGGTAGGTACCCATGCCCACGTAGTCGAAGGCGAGGTTCGAATTGGCGCGGCAAAGGCCGTATCCGTGTCCCGGAGCTCCGCCACCCGGGGCGAGAGCGCTGGCCGGCTCGTCGCCGAACAACTCGCCCAGACGGAAGCAGTTCGATATGGCGATGTTGTTATAGAACAGGACGTTGTCCGCGGAGCCGATCTTGAACGCCTGCCCCTCATTGCCCCGACTGATGGAATTTGCAACCGTCAGGTTCTGCAGCCCGGAATGGAGCAGGTCGAGACCATCCTGGTAGTTGTACTGCCAGACGTCATGGTTGAAGTACCAGTCGCCGGTATCGGAGCCGGTTCCGAGGCCGTCGCCATAAGCGCCGGTTCTCTGGTCTCGGCACTCAATGTAGGGATAGCTATGCACGATCGGGTACTCTTCGAGACAGCCGGTGAATTCAGTGATCGAGTTGACCATGGTGAGGCCGCCGGCAACGGAGATATTGCCCGAGCTCCAGGGCGAGTCATCCATATCGAAACCGCCGATGGGGTTGCCTCTCAGGTGCAGATGGTCGTAAACAAGGCCTACGCCGCTGGCTCCGTTGATCCCTTCCAGCGCGAGGCCGTGGATGAACATGTTGTCAAATGTCACGTTGGAGGTCAGCGCGCTCTGCGTAACGCCGTTCAGCCCATAATTGTCGACCGGCTTGTTGCACTGGTTAGAGAAGGCATAATTGGCGCACTGCGCTTCATCTGTAACTTCAAAGCAGGCGACGTCGACAAATTGCGAATCCCGCACGTTGATCGCCGCCGTTGTTCCATAGGAAGCATGCAGCAATGTCCTGGCTGCATCTGACTGGCAGTTGCGAAAGTTGGCGCCCAGAATGCGCGTGTGATTCCACGCCCTTCCCGAAGGGATGGACGGCATCATGCAGCCGCGGCCGTTGCCGGCTCCAGTGCAATTGACGGGTTCCCAACCGGTCGCGGAGCCCTCGTCGAGGCCGGTGTTATAGCCTGCGGGATTGGGCGCGACAATTACCGTATCGCCTCCCGAAATTACCCACTGAAGCTGGCCGGTGGTCACTCCGTCGGCCCACAGGTCGCGGAGGTTCCCCACGGCGCACGGCTGGTCGACACCGGCCCCGCCAGCCTGCGCGTAAGTCCGGTTCACCTTGCCGTTGCATTGACCATTGGGGTTGGTCGTGGAATAGAGCGTTCCTCCTCCAGGCAGCACGTACCAAGTCTTGTCCCCGTCCTCACCCCGGACAACATTCAGAGTGATCACGTTGCCAGGAGCGATCCATCCTGTTCCGGTGCTCGCGCCGAAAACAGCGTCTCCCTGCCGTCCGCAGGTTATTTCCACCGTTCCCGGCGAGATGGCGGTGGCCAGGCCGTGGCGATCCACCCGGGCAACGTCCCGATCGGAGCTTGTCCAGTTGCAGGAGTCCTGAAATGGCTGTCCGGTCACGTCACCCGGATTCGGGTCATTGAGGACGACACCGGAACCCATCGTAACCGTGGATCCAACGACGACGTTGAGGGGGAGGGGACTCCCGCTGATCGAATCCTTATAGCTGCGGTAGTCCGGCGTGGGGTACTGATACCATGTGTCGCCGGGATGCTGGCGATAGACCCCTGCCTGAGCCGAAAGGCCGCCGGCGGTAACGACGGCATGGCTCGGGTCGTAGGTGGTTCCGACAAGGTTCCACGAAACACCGCCGTCTATCACACCACACGGACAACCGTTATTCTGGAGGTCGTTGAAGTAGTCACTTTCCGAAAACGATCCGCCGGAGGAGCTGTTGTCCGGATCGCCGAGCGCCGGCCAGGTGATTGAAGCTCCGCTGGTCCCGGCAACTGCCGCCTGCTCAATGTATCCGTTGGTGTCGGTCACCAGGTCGCCCAAAGCGTAGGAGTGCGAGGGCTGCCAGGCTGGCGGTGTCGTTTCGGTGAACAATCCTGTGCTGCCGATCGAAGCGATCGTCGGACGGCTGACACTCCATGTCGCGCCGCCGGCCGCCGCGCAATTATCCTGATGATGATTCTGGTAGGTGCAGGTCGCGCTGAATTGCAGCGACGAACCACTCAGCAGCGCGGCCCCCTGTGGAGAGATGGAAATCGAGGTCACCTGCCACCCCCGGTGATAACCGTGATCAGCATTGGCACCCCAGGCTGGGATAACGAGAAAAACTGCGAGCGTGGATAGGATGGTCGTAAATCTTCTAAGCATCAGACTTCCTTCTCAAGAGTTTCCGGTTCAATTCCTCGCCCTCGCGCCGACCGGTACGTCGTCTGGGTATCGCAACGTTTTATACGTTCCCAATGCTGCGACCGTACCTGCAAAGATGTCAAGTATTAAATCGTTCTTTATCTAGAATTGTCGTCGAATTTTGAAGGAGTTTTTGCACAAAGGCTGCAATCGCGTGAACAGCCTGTCATCTCGACCCCTTCGGTTCGCTCAGGGCAAACTCCGCGCAGCGAAGTGGAAAGATGCGGTTTCAGCGATTTGGTTGACGCGCTTACACGCGCGTCCTAAGAAAAAGTCCGGAGTGGCTTCGATCCACCCGGGGCAAATACCCGCCATCGCTGCGATATACTTGGCTTGCGATGGCTGTTCTCGACAAGACGTTTTACATTGAAACCTTTGGTTGCCAGATGAATGTCCATGACTCGGAAAAAGTCATCGGAACGCTGGTGCACGAAGGGTATCGCCAGGTCGAGGCCGAGATCGATGCCGGGTTGATCCTGTACAACACCTGCTCCATCCGCGACAAGGCCGAGCAGAAGGTTTTCAATCGGCTGAACGACTACAAGGCTCTCTACAAACAAGGCAAGCGGTTCGCTGTGCTTGGGTGCGTGGCCCAGCAGGAAGGCGAACGCATCTTCGACCGTGCTCCCTACGTCTCGCTGGTTTCCGGTTCCGCCTCCTATCGCAAGCTGCCGGAGATGCTGGCGCGCCTGGAGGCAGGAGAAAAGCGCATCACTGGCCTCGACGACCGCCAGACCGATGAGACCTTCGAGACGGAATTTACCGCGCGCAGCAATCGTCATCGCGGCTACATCACCATCATCGAAGGCTGCGACAAATTCTGCTCCTATTGCGTGGTGCCGTACACGCGCGGCAAGGAGCGCAGCCGGGCGTCGGATTCTGTGCTCGCGGAAGGCCGCCGCATGGCCGACGCCGGATATACAGACATTCAGCTGCTGGGCCAGAACGTAAATTCCTATCGCGACTCTTCCGGCAAGCTGACGTTTGCCGAGTTGCTGACGGCCGTCGGCCACGTGCCGGGCATTCGCCGCGTTCGCTTTACAACTTCTCACCCGCGCGATTTCAGCCGCGACATTGTGGAAGCGATCGATGCGCTACCGACGCTTTGCGATCATGTGCATCTGCCGGTCCAGAGCGGATCGTCGCGCGTGCTGCATCTGATGCAGCGGGAGTACACGCGGGAATGGTATCTGGAGCGCATTGCGTGGATCCGCGCCGCGCGGCGTCCCATCAGCTTGACGACGGACATTATTGTCGGTTTTCCCGGCGAGACAGACGAGGACTTTGAACAGACGCTGTCGTTGCTGGAGCAGGTTCAATATGACGCGGTGTTCGCCTTCAAGTACTCTCCGCGTCCGAACACGCCTGCTATTTCCATGGAAGACAGCATCCCTGAAGAGACGAAAACGCAGCGCCTGCAGGTCCTGCTGGATCGGCAGCGAGAGATTCAACGGACCAATTATCGCAATCATGTTGGAGAAATTCTTGAAGTGATGGTTGAAGGCCAGAACGCCGCACGGGGCCAGGTCTCCGGCCGTAGCTCGCAGAACAAAGTGGTCAACTTTACCGTTGACTCGCCGATTCTGCCGGCGCCTGGGAATTACATGAATGTTCGCATCACCCAGGCTTTTCCCAACAGCCTGTTGGGTGAGGCGGTAACGGTGTGCCATGAACTCGAAGAAGTGTGTGTGGCATGACCATCCCTCTCCAGTCCGGTATCGGCGAAGTCCGCGCCGACGATATGGAAGTGAAGATTCGCGGCCTGATGATGGACCCGGTCACGAACATGCCGATCGTGGTGCTGAAGGACGTGCAAAGCGACGCGCTGGTGCCCATCTGGGTCGGCATTTTTGAAGCCAATGCCATTGCTCTCGAGATAGAAAAAACGACAACGCCCCGCCCAATGACTCACGACCTGCTCGCCAACCTGATTCGTACGCTGGATGGTGAAGTGCAGCGCGTAGTCATTACCGAACTGCGGGACGATGTGTATTACGCGTTGATCTGGATGGAGCGGAGCGGGGAACTCATCAGCCTGGACGCGCGGCCTTCCGACGCGCTGGCATTGGCCCTGCGGACGGACTGCCCAATCTTCCTCTCCGAACAGGTTTTGCGCACCACCCGGATCGCAAATGCCGGCGTGGAGAATTTTTCAACCGAAGAGCTGCGCCGCTGGCTGGAAAATCTGAATGATGAAGACCTCGGCCGCTACAAAATGTAGTCTGAGCTGAAAAATCCCGATGCCGCAGCCCCCACTGAAGCTATGGAAGAGAACGGTTTTCAAGGCCATTGCGCAGATGGAACATGCAGTGCGCCGCCGCAACGTTCCCACTCCAGCCGACCCAAGCCAGCTTCGCAATTTTCTCGTTCTACAATATGAGTCGCCGCTGGGAAGCGTCGTCCACGCAACTCCACTGTTTGAAGCGCTGAAAAGTGTCATTCCGGATGCCCACATCACGGTCGCTGCGTCCAGCATGGCTGCTAGCGTTCTTCGTCATAATCCATCTATCGACCGTTGCATAGTTACGCCAAATCCAATACA
>JBEPVW010000160.1:0-6009 GCA_041690775.1 Acidobacteriota bacterium
CAAACGTATAGGAGATCAGATCCGGCACCACCCATCCCTTGCTGGTATGGTTGGCTGAAAAATGCTGCGAGATCTGCGTGGCATAGTTCGTCACCAGCTGCATCAGCCCTGCGGGCGGCACAGGAGCATTGCCATTTTGTTCCGTCCAATTCCAGCCGCCGTTCACCCAGGCGCCCGCGCCCTCCGTTGAAAGCGGGGAATCCAGGACCCGCTCCGCGGTACCGTCGGAGAACAGCCCGCCCGGCGTTAACGACGGACCCACATAGGCGTCATACGCTGCCCAGTTGATAGAGCTTGTATGGCCATCGGTTGTAAAACTAGTACACGAACCCCAGCTGGGATAACAGCCGTTATTCGTTGGAGATAAGCCGGAACCGGCCCAGCCTTCATCCTGCACATCCATGTCGTAGTTGTGGCCCATGATCTGGTACTTCGCCAGCAGCGCCTGTCCGGTGCTGCATCCGGGGCCTCCGCAGGTCAAACCTTCACCACTAGTAAAATTCCCTTCGTAAAAAGGCAGCCACGATTTCAACATATCCGCGTATGTAGCATTGACAGAGCCGGCGTCGAATGTTGGCAAATTGCCGTTCCATACCGTCAACTGCACCGGAATCGAAACGCTGCCGACTCCGTTGCCGCTCACCGTAACAGTTCCGTTGTAAGTTCCCGTAGTCTGGCTCGCAGGGATGAAAACATTGACCCACACACCCTGTGTGGTTCCGGACTGCACGTTGAACGGGGTGGCCACTGCCGGGTTTCCCGAATCATATGGATCATAAAATGGAATCAGAGGGTCCGGCATTTGCCCGTTGGCCTGCAGTTGGGGAGGGGCGTCCGCATTGATTCCGCTGTAGGGAACATAGCCCTCCAGGTAGCGGGTGACGCTGGAAGAGCCCGTATTGTCGGAGGAGATGGCCGTTCCGGGCCCGGTCAGTGGCGTGACCACCACCGAAAGATCGCTCAACGCCGCGCTCGCACTCGCGCTGATGAAGACCTGGAAGGAAACCGTTTCGCGGCCCGCACCAGCCACCGCGATTTGCGGAGTGCCCGACGGACAGGACCAGACGTCGTTCAACTCCGCGATTGTCTGCGGATGCTGCGTGTATCCCCATGGGTTGAAGTTGCCGTCGTACTCGTACGTCGGAATCGTCGGCTTGTTGGTCGTCGAGTCGTTGTTCAGCATCACCTTGATGCTGCCGTCTGCCGCCCAAATGTTCGGCGTCGACGCGGCCCAGTTCTGCCCCGCGCATGCCTGACCTAAGACCTGACGGGAACCCGCAGTCAGTATCAGCACCAGAGCCAGCGTTCCGAACACTGAAGAAACCCTCTTCGAGACGAACTTCCGATTTCCATTCGCTTTCATTGTCTTTCCCTCTCGCCCACCCATTTTCTATTTCACTTTAGAGCTCAAGAATTCCGCTTCTGGAAATCCCCTTAGTGAATCGGATCTCTATGATTAATCCCCAAATCTTTTGAAACTCCATTCACGTGTAGCGTCCCGCAATCCAACCATTCATGAAATTCGAAGACCGGCAATAAAAACCCGATCGAAAAGTTGACAGCAACTATGACTCTCCCATTTCCGATTGTCAAGAAATTTCTCTCAAGTTCGAGAAAATAGACAAATCGATTTACTAACTCTCGTAAAATACTTGGCGCGTTTGTTTTGTTGGGTTTCTACAGAAACTGAGCGAATCGATTTACTACGACGTTTTAAGCGGATTAGCAATATGTCTTTTTGAATCAACAGAGATCTAGAGAGCTTCAATGATCGTTTTGACGCGTTCGCTAGTTGTGTGGGGACTGCCAGATAACCGCTGATTGGGGAAGCACACAGCGTATCCCAGGGACGGGAGCGAGTCTATTGGACAAGATGGGCAGTGACGGATACAGCGGGTGTAAGTCTGGGGATACTTCGGTCGATAAGGCGACAGATCATCAGTTTGATCACCTGACGTTCAAAGCGGCCGGAACCTACGAGCTGGTGCAAGGAGGATCGACCAAGGCCAGATCGGAAAAGAACAGTTCATGGAGCATTGAGCCCGGAGACCTGCCCAATGTCCTCTTGGATCATGCGGGCTAACCCATCCAGGTCAAGAAGGGTGAGGTTCGCCTCTTAATCAACGATGTCTTGGGGGAGTGGTACGTCAAAGCCAGGGATGCAATCGCGCGGACCGTTCACAAATAGATGAGGCTATAATCAATTCTCTCTATAGTTGGGACCTTCTACCGTGGCCGAAACGTCTATATTTCGTGTTACGAAGTTGAGAACCGCTGCCCTTACTATTGGGGCGGTAGTCGCAGTGTCAGCGTGGCCAATTACGAGATCTTTCTTCCATAAAAACCCCAAAAATACTGTGGAATTCAGCCGGGACATCCAGCCCATTCTGAACCAGAATTGCGTCGCTTGCCACGGAGGTGTCCGCCAGAAGAACGGTGTTTCGTTCATATTCCGCGAAGAAGCTTTGGGTAGAGGTAAGTCCGGACGGCTCACCATCGTGCCGGGCGACCCCGATGCGTCCGAGTTGATCGCACGGGTAACTTCCACGGACCCCGAGACGCGTATGCCTTATCATGGGCCGCCGCTGCAGCCACAGCAGATCGCGTTGCTTCGCCAATGGATCAAGGAGGGAGCCAAGTGGCAGGATTATTGGGCATTTGTACCCCCCAGGCCACAGCCGTTACCCCAGGTGAAGCATGCCGATTGGGTGCGCCAACCCATGGATCGATTTATTCTGGCGCGGTTAGAGAAAGAAGGGCTGCAACCCGCTCCTAAGGCAACCAGGACGGAGCTGTTGCGGCGGGTGTCACTAGACCTTACAGGACTGCCGCCCACCCCCCAGGAAGAAGCGACGTATTTGGCAGATCAATCGCCCGACGCCTACGAAAAACAGGTGGATCGTTTGCTGGCTTCGCCGCGTTACGGCGAACGCTGGGCTTCCATGTGGTTGGACCTGGCGCGATATGCGGATACCAAGGGTTACGAAAAGGATGTGGAGCGGCCGGGTGTCTGGCCCTACCGCGACTGGGTAATTGACGCCTTCAATCGCAACCTGCCATACGATCAGTTCATGATCAAGCAATTGGCGGGAGATTTACTTCCCAACGCCACCTTTGGGGACCGGATCGCCACTTCCTTTCATCGGCAGACCCCTAACAACGACGAAGGTGGCACCGATGATGAGGAATTTCGCATGATCGCGGTCATGGACCGCGTAGCCACAACGTGGTCGGTGCTGAACGGCGTCACCATGAATTGTGTGCAATGCCACTCTCACCCGTACGATCCTATTCGCCACACCGATTATTACAAGTCGATGGCTTTCTTTAACACGCAGAATGATGCAGACCTTGAGGATGACTCACCCGTTCTGAGGGTTCCAAAAGAGAAAGCCAGCTATGCTGAAGCGTGGCAAATACAGCGGGAGATCGCCAGCCTGTTGAATGCGGTGGAAACCTCAGACCGCCAGGTGAATGATGAGTCGCAATGGAAGCCATTGCCCATCCAGACCGCGGCGGCGAATGAGGTGCTGGCGTTGGCGCCAATGGTTCCGAAACTGGAGAGCAATCTCGCTGAACTGCAAAAGGACAAGAAGCTTCCTTCGAATAAAAAAGAAGAAAATTTGAAAGGTCTACGCCAGACAATTGCCGAAACCAGGGCAAGACTCGCTCATGCCAGGGCGGACGGCCCGGCGAAAACTTTCGGAATCCACGATGGAGAAGCACTGGCCAACGGAGAAACTCCGCCGCAGTCTTTTTATGAGTTGACAGCAAGCGCCAACGTGCCTTTGCTGACAGCGATCCGCATCGAGGTGCCGCCGCTCAACCCGGCAATGGCGCAACACACACCGGAAAACGGCTTCATTGTAGACAAGGTGGAGGGTTGGGTTATTTCGCCAAGCGGCCAAAAGAAAGAAATCACGTTCCGCTATTTCGTCCAGGATTCGAAGAAAAACCTGCAAGCTGCGGTATCCGTTGAGAGCGATCCGAAGCAAAGGTTGAAAGAGGGGGATCCAGACCCGAGCGCATTCGCGGCTCTTCCCAAACTCTTCCGGACGCGCTGGATCGTGGGAGTTCCCTCCAAGCCGCTGCAACTGGCCGCCGGGAGCCGCATCCAGGTTGATCTCAAGCAGGTAAAGAACATTGACGATAAACCCGCTCATATACAGAGCGTAAGACTCGCGGTAAGTGGTGATCCACGCTGGACGTCTTTGGGCGACGATCCTATCCGTGCAAAGAACCTCAATCGTCTCAAACAGCTCAACACGCAGTTAGCCAAAATTCCCACTGTTCCGCTTCCAGTGATGGTGGAGGAGCAACCGTATGAGCGAAGAGCTACGCGGGAGTTCGATCGCGGCAATTTTCTGACCAAGATCGGTCCGGACCTTGTGCCGGACGTGCCTGGCATCTTCCCGAAGCTTCCTGCCGGCGCACCGCGCAACCGGCTGACGCTGGCAAGGTGGTTTTTTGCACCCGGACAACCACTCACCGCGCGTGTTGCGGTCAACCGTTATTGGGAAGAGCTCTTTGGCACAGGGATTGTCGAAACGCTGGAAAACTTCGGCAGCGTAGGGGAGGAGCCGAGTCACCCCGAACTTCTGGATTGGATGGCACTTCATTTCCAAAATGACCTCCACTGGGACACGAAGGCGCTGCTGCGCGAAATGGTAACCAGTGCCACATACCGGCAAAGCGCCGCCACAACCCCGGCTCTTATGGAAAAAGATCCTCGCAATCGCTTGCTGGCTCATGGTCCGCAGCAACGGCTTACCGCAGAGATGGTACGCGATCAAGCGTTGTTGGCCAGCGGTCTCTTGAGCACAGCGATGGGAGGGCCGCCGGTTATGCCCCCCCAGCCCCCCGGGATTTGGAATTCGGTTTATAACGATGCGAAGTGGATTGACGCGACTGGTCCGAATCGGTATCGACGCGCTATTTATACTTTCATCAAACGCACCAGCGGCTACCCAAGCTTACTCATGTTCGATGCGTCGGATCGTGATACGAGTCTTCCGCGGCGTATACAGACAAACACTCCCTTGCAAGCGTTGGTAACGCTGAACGATCCAGTGTATGAGGAAGCCTCCGAGGCGCTGGCGCGACGGGTGATGAAGGAAGCTGTCGCAAATACATACGGCGTCTCCAGTGCCGACTCTATTCTGGATGCTCGGCTTGCTTATGAAACACGCCTGGTATTGTCTCGCGATCCTACAACTCGGGAGATGACCGTGCTGCGCGCGTTCTATAAGCAGGCCCTTACAATGACACAGCCGCCGGTATTGATGAAAGTAAGCATGAAACTGCCTGAACAATCATTGGGCAGGGAAGTTCCGGCATTGGGCAGGGAAGTTCCGGGCAGAGAACTCGATGCGTTCACGTCGGTGGGCAGCATCCTGTTTAATCTCGATGCCGCTCTCGTGAGGTAACTGTTATGTCCGATTCTGAAATCCGTGATAAGAATGCTCCGATCGAGGCTGAATTCACTGGAGAAGTGCATCCGGCAGAGAAGTTCGCCTTCTTGCAGGCGCAAACTCGCCGCCACTTTCTGCGCAGTTTCACAGCGGGCGTGGGCACAATGTTTTTGGGTACCTTGGCATCGCAATTTGTCCCCCAGGCAAACGCCGCGGCACTTGGGATCGACGGAACGCCGCGACTCGATTTCACCCGCGATCCTTCCAGTCCGCTCTCAGTTCTGGTTCCCCAGTTTGCAGCTCGCGCCAAGCGGGTCATCTATTTGCACATGGCCGGTGCGCCGAGCCAATTGGAACTTTTTGACCACAAACCTGAATTGACCAAGCTCAATGGTCAGGACTGCCCGGCTTCATTCTTGGCTGGTAAGCGGTTTGCGTTTATCAGCGGCGTCCCCAAGTTGTTGGGCGCGCAATATCCGTTCCATCAGTCGGGGAAAAGCGGCCAATGGATATCGGATCGCATGCCGCATCTCGAAAAGCATATTGACGATCTTTGCCTTATCAAATCGATGCGCACGGATCAGTTCAACCACGCGCC
>JBEPVW010000161.1:0-5968 GCA_041690775.1 Acidobacteriota bacterium
AGATGTTCGGGATTCGATTGCACGTCGAGAACTGGCACCTGGTGGGCTCGCCAGAAATTTTCAACCTTATGCCCGTCCACCTCCCTGGGCCCGGTCCACCCCTTCGGCGAACGAAGGATGATCATCGGCCAGCGCGGCCGGTCAGGCCTGCCGGTGGTGCGTGCCTCTTGCTGAATGGAACGAATCTGCTGCACGCAGGCCTCAACCGTAGCAGCCATCTTCGGGTGCATCAACTGTGGATCATCACCCTCGACGACATGCGGCGTCCATCCATATCCCTTGAATAGATCTTCAAGCTCCTCGGCGGAAATGCGGGCCAATATCGTGGGATTGGCTATTTTGTATCCATTCAAATGAAGGATGGGCAACACAGCGCCATCACGAATTGGGTTTAGAAATTTGTTGGAGTGCCACGAGGTTGCGAGCGGCCCCGTCTCCGCTTCACCGTCTCCGACCACTACGCTGACGATCAGGTCTGGATTGTCGAAGGCCGCGCCGAAGGCATGCGACACGCTGTAGCCCAACTCGCCGCCCTCATGGATCGATCCGGGAACCTCTGGCGTGCAGTGGCTTCCGAGCTGGCCGGGGAAGGAAAAGGCACGAAAGAGCCTCAAAATACCCGCTTCATCCTGGCTCTTCTCTCGATAGATCTCCGAGTACGTTCCTTCGAGATAGCAATTCGAGATCATGGCCGGCGCGCCATGGCCTGGACCGGCGATGTAGATCATGTCCAGGTCGTACTTTCGGATGACGCGATTCAGGTGGACCCAAATAAATGATTGGCCTGGGTCGGAGCCCCAGTGTCCAAGCAGCCGATTCTTGAAGTGTTCCGGACGGAGCGGCTCTCTGAGCAGTGGATTGTCACGAAGGTAGATCATTCCAGCGCAAAGATAGTTGCAGGCACGCCAGTACGCGTCCATCTTGCGAATCTCTTCGGACGTAAGCGCCTGCGCGGAGGAGGCAAAGTGCTCTTCAGTCTTGTGCATAGATTTCATAAAAGATCACGCTCCAGCAATGAAATCAGCCATCCTGCGATATTGCCGAGTCATCTTCGTTGAGATGCTCTTCAGGAACTGATTGCCTAAGTTTGCCACACCTTTATTTCAGTATGTGACAGTCATGGCCGCAAGGACGACAGATATCTTGGAAGCGTGACACGCTAAAGTGGAACGGAGGAAGAAAGCAGGGTCCGGATCATGTCCGCTGAGTCAGTTGAATCCATTCTTGTCATCAACACAGGATCTTCTTCGCTGAAATTCGGACTCTACGCCGAGCAAAATGGCGGAGAGGAGCTCCTGTTGTTGGATGGGCTGGCCGACGGCATCGGCGGGACCGGCGGCACGCTCCAACTGAAGGACGGTAACGGTAGTACCTTGCGATCTGAGCAGCGTAGCTTCAAGTCGCAGAGCGATGCACTGAACGACGCTGTTCAATGGCTTATGGAGCTGTCGCCCAACAAACCATCTGCTATCGGACATCGCGTGGTACACGGTGGACCTCAGCTTGTGACTCATCAGCGTATTACACCTGCTGTCATCTCGCAGTTGCAGGCTTGCGTCCACTTCGCGCCGCTTCACATCCCGCTGGCTTTGCAGCTAATAGAAAATTCCCAGCGATTTTATCCGAAGATCCCTCAGTTTGCCTGCTTCGATACCGCCTTTCACACCACCATTCCAGAAACAGCAGCGAGGTTCGCGCTTCCGCGTCAGTTGTTTGATGAAGGGATTCGCCGCTACGGCTTCCATGGACTTTCTTATGAATCGATCGTTCATCAACTTGGCGAAGCTCTCCCAAGCCGGACCGTAATAGCCCACTTGGGCAGTGGCGCCAGCCTCGCTGCAGTGAAGGATGGTAGATCAGTCGACACAACCATGGGCCTGACACCTACTGGAGGGATTCCGATGGCAACCCGAAGCGGCGATCTAGACCCCGGCGTGCTGCTGTATTTACTGCGTGTAAAGCGGATGAACGCGGATTCGCTGGAGGAGTTGCTGAATCGCCATTCCGGCCTGAAAGCACTCTCCGGTGGCACGGCGGACATGCGCGACCTTGAAGCCGCAGCCTATGGCGAAGTTGGGGAAGCGGAACTAGCGATCCAAATTTTTTGCAATGCCGTCGCTAAAGCAGTCGCCTCGTACGCAGTTGTGCTGGGAGGACTCGATATGTTGGTCTTCTCCGGAGGCATCGGAGAGCACAGCGCCCGGGTGCGAAGTGCCGTCTGCCAAAACCTCGATTTCCTGGGGATCTCGGTTGATGAGGACAGGAATCAACAGCACAGCACCACGATTTCGAACGAAAGCAGCAAGGTTCGTGTCCGTATCATTCAGAGCCAGGAAGATCGCCAGATCGCTCGCCACTGTCGCTCGATGATGCGCAATTTGTGAAGTTGCGCAGTTGTTGGCGACGCAAAGCTTTGCCGACGCAGCCAGCTTCATGGCAATGAGAATCGTGATTGGAAAACCCGTCAACTCCGGCCTATTTTGAATGCTCGGTCGCCGGGACAAGCTTGATTTCAAAAAGCTTCGGCCATAGCTTGCCTGTGACAAACAGGCGATCATCTTGGCTGTCGTATGCAATCCCATTCAATACGGCGCCGATTCCCTGCTTCAAGTCCGCTGGGAGCAAGCCTGACAGATCGATCCACGTCAGCACCTTCCCCATTGTCGGCGAGATACGCGCGATCCTGTCGGTTTGCCAGATGTTGGCAAACAGCTCTCCGTGGACATATTCGAGTTCGTTAAGGTTCAAGACTCGCGCGCCATGATCTGTGACGGTGATGTGACCTACATCCTTGAACGTTCCCGGATCGAGGAATCGGAGCACTGCGGTGCCGTCGCTCATAATCAGGTGCCTGTTGTCGTGAGTCAACCCCCAGCCCTCGCCGGGATATGCAAATGTTTTGAGAAGCCGGAAGCTGAAGCGATCGTAAACAAAGCCCGTGTGGATTGCCACGTCAGCTCGATCAGATTATTTTTCCAGTCGGTTAAGCCTTCACCAAAGTATTCGGCGGGGAGATCATGCTGCTGCAAAACATGGCCGGTCGTTACGTCTACCATCCGTATCGAGGATCGGCCGTGTAGACCCGTCCCTTCATACAGCATTCCATCCACGTACACCATGCCCTGCGTGAATGCTGAGGAGTCGTGTGGATAGGCATGCACGATTCGATAGCTTTCAAGCGGCGTGGCATGGCTCGCTCCTAAGGCTGGCGCAATTAGCCATAAAACCATCGCCTGCAAGAAGAGTAGGAAAACTGGTCGAGTTCGCATTGCATGAACAAGGATGCGAAGTGTGGCTGAGTCGGAACCTGACTGCTGGCCCATTCTTCCAAAGTACCGCATAGGCGCGATGCTCCAATCAGGCAGCGCCGGGATTGATGGCTGCGAGAATGGCGATTGGGAAAGCGTAATAAAGATTTCCATTCTCCCGCCGCACATCAAGGTCAAGCGCATCGCTTTTCACAGACTCTTCAAATATCGCTCGCACCCGCGCTTCATCTCCTGGATTGGGAAACGAATGCAGCAATAGGTCTTCGAGATCGCCTTCCAGGCGGCAGACGGCGACACGCGGTTCGCCGAGACCGGCCTGCACAAACAATGCACGAAGTTCCTCGACTGGCAATGCACGAACGTGCGAAGGATCGCGAAGTCTTTCAAACGCGTTGAATGCCGCGGCTTTGGTATCTACAGGCGACGAGTCGGCCACAACGACTTTTCCTCCGGGCCGGCAGACACGACGCATTTCTTTCAGCGCGGCCAGCGGATTGAGAACATGATGGAATGTAAATCGGGTAACGACCAGGGAGAATTCGCCATCTTTGTACGGCAGAGCCATTGCATCTCCGACCTCCCACTTCAAATTCGTCATCCCTGTTCCTGCTGAACGATTTTTGCCTGCTCCAGCATGGCCGGCGTTAGATCGCTGCCGGTAGCCTGCTTCACCACTCGGGCAAACGCGCAGGTCAACAGTCCTGGGCCGCAGGCGACATCGAGCACGGTGTCGTCCGGCTGTGGTTCGGCCATCTCAAGAATGCGGTCGAGAATCTCCTGCCTGCGGATGGTCGCCGATGCGGCAAACGGGACTGCCTGCCGGGTGAACTGGTCCAGGATAACGGCGTTGTGGATAACGGCATTGTGCCGGTCGGAACTTTCGATCTCCGCGTCGCGTTGCTGATCCATTCTCTTCCCCTCTTCACTGAGAGATTACGATAGTTCTATATGGATTTCGAGCTTGTCAGCGATTATCAGCCGCGCGGGGACCAGGCGCGCGCCATCGACGAGTTGGTGCGCGGGATTGTGGGTGGCGAAAAACATCAGGTGCTGCTCGGCGTCACCGGCTCAGGGAAAACTTTTACCGTCGCCAAAGTTATCGAGCAGTTGAACCGGCCCGCGCTGATTTTGGCGCACAATAAAACTCTGGCCGCCCAGCTTTATCACGAGTTCAAACACTTCTTCCCCAACAATGCCGTCGAATATTTTGTCTCCTATTACGACTATTACCAACCGGAGGCCTACATACCGTCGAGCGATCTTTACATTGAAAAAGAAGCCACCATCAATGAGCAGCTCGATCAGCTTCGGCTTTCCGCGACGCGCTCTCTTTTCGAACGGCGTGATGTCATCATTGTCTCTTCAGTAAGCTGCATCTACGGCCTGGGATCGCCGGAAGCCTATTACGGAATGCTGATGCTGCTGGAGAAAGGCCAGAAAATCCGCCGAGAAGACATCACCCGGCGGCTAGTCGAAATCCTTTACGAGCGCAACGATGTGGATTTTCGACGCGGGACGTTTCGCGTGCGCGGCGACGTGATTGAGGTTTTTCCCACCTACGACGAAAACGCATATCGCATTGAACTGTTTGGCGACGAGATCGAATCGCTTTCGCAGATCGACCCGTTGTTCGGCACGGTCAGGCAGCAGTATGCCCGGCTCCCTATCTACCCGAAAAGCCATTACGTGGTGCAACCGGAGCGCAAGCGAACTGCCATCGAGGGGATTCTCGCGGAGCTCGGTGTGTGGGAGAAGGAGGTCGAAGAGCAAGGCCGCATGGTGGAGGCGCAGCGCATCCATCAACGAACGCGGTTCGACCTGGAAATGATCAAGTCGATGGGCTATTGCCACGGCATTGAAAACTATTCGCGGCATTTTTCCGGCCGCCTGCCCGGCGAACCGCCGCCAACGCTGCTCGATTATTTTCCCAAGGACCATCTGCTTTTCATCGACGAGTCGCACGTCACCATTCCGCAACTGCACGGCATGTGGCACGGCGACCGTTCGCGCAAGCAGAACCTGGTGGACTATGGCTACCGGCTGCCTTCCGCCATGGACAACCGGCCCCTGAAGTTCGAGGAATTCCAGAACCGGACCCATCAGATCACGTATGTCTCGGCGACACCGGGGCCGTATGAGTTGACGCAGTCCGGTGGCGTGGTGATTGAGCAGATCATCCGGCCCACCGGCCTGGTCGATCCGCAGGTCGAGATTCGCCCTGTGCGCGGCCAGATCGACGACCTGCTCGGCGAGATTCGCGATCGGGTGAAGAACGGCGAGCGCGTGCTGGTGACGACGCTGACCAAGCGCATGTCCGAGGACCTGGCCAGCTATTACACGGAGGTCGGCGTGCGCTGCCGCTATATGCACTCTGAGATTGAAACGCTGGAACGCGTACGCCTGCTGCGCGATCTGCGCAAGGGCGAATACGACGTGCTCATCGGCATCAACCTGCTGCGCGAGGGTCTCGATCTGCCGGAAGTCTCGCTGGTCGCAATCCTGGATGCGGACAAGGAGGGATTTCTGCGCTCCGCTGGATCGCTGATCCAGACCATCGGCCGCGCTGCTCGCCACATCAATGGACGCGCCATTCTGTACGCGGATAAAATAACCGATTCGATGAGCCGGGCAATCGGAGAGACCGATCGCCGCCGCACGATTCAAGTGACTTACAACCAGGAGAATGGGATCACGCCAAC
>JBEPVW010000162.1:0-5881 GCA_041690775.1 Acidobacteriota bacterium
TGCAACAGAACGCGCAGAATGCTGGCGAGCTTGACGATGAGTTCCCTCGCCTGCTCCGGACGGAAGCGCACCAGAGATGCAATTGAGTTGAGCGTGTTGAAGAGAAAGTGCGGATTGATCTGGCGCTGCAGCGCATCCAGGCGCGCTTCGAGAAGGAGTCTTCCCTGCTCCTCCAGCTTGCGCTCGATACGAATCGCATTCCATATCTTCAGCGGAATCCCCACCACCATCGGAGCGCAGACATAAATAGCCAGCAACACAAGCCAGCTGCGCGAGGTGAGAGTGAACAGCCGCCGCGGATATCCGTGACCGATCCAGTTGCGCACCATCTGCATGCCGAAGATGAGCATGAGCAGCACCACCTGGCGATCGACGCGCGGGCGGGAGAGGTTGCGCCGGACCCAGCGGTACATGCTAAGATCCACAAACGGCGAAAACGACCAGATATCTTCTTCCGAAACGAAAGCGCGATAGGTGCCAAAAATCAGCGCCACGGCCAGGTTGAACGGCAACGTGAAATATTCCCGATGGAGCATCGCCGGGATGGAAAGAAAGGCTCCCGCAATTATTGCCGGGGTTGAGCCCAGCAGGAGAGCCACGATGATGACGGCCTCAAACGCAATATCCGCGGCCAGAAAATTAGGTACGACGACGCGCACCCAAACGCCCAGCGTAAGAGGTACGCAGATGAACGCCAGCAGGCCAAGGGTCTGCACCGGACTGCGGCGCGTGCTCAGCAGCAGATTCTGAAAGACTGTGGATCGCACGAGCGCACTCGAAACTGCGGCGGCAACGCCGAGCTTGATCAGCAGCGTAATCAGAATCAGAGTGGAAGCGATCACGAATCCACTTTACTCCGTCGGCGGTCGCTGCCGAAGTTGCAACGCCGTTTCCCTATAATCGAGACATGCCGTTTGAAAGTATTCGTAAAGTTGCCGAGGCCGACTTCCCTACTCGATGGGGTCATTTCCGCATCTTTGGCTTTGTCGGAGAGCCTGGCGAAGAGATTGCCAGGCCGGGCTGCGAGACTATTCCCGCGCAACAAAAAGAGGAAATGGTTGCGCTGGTCATGGGCGATGTTTCCAGCGCTCCGCCGATTGTCCGCATCCACTCGCAATGTTTAACCGGGGATGTCTTCGGTTCCCTGCGCTGCGATTGCCGTCTGCAACTGGAACTGGCCCTGCGCGCGATTGCGGAAGAGGGCGCGGGAGTGCTGCTGTACGAGCAGCAGGAGGGCCGGGGCATTGGGCTGATGCCGAAGCTGCAGGCTTATGCGCTGCAAGACAACGGTCTCGATACGGTTGAAGCCAATGAACAACTGGGCTTCAAGGCCGACTGCCGGGAATTTGAACTTCCCGCCGGAGTGTTGAAGCTGATGGGCATCACGGAGGTCCGGCTGATGACGAACAATCCGGATAAAGTAGCGGCGCTGGAAGCGGCGAGCATCCGCGTGGTGGACCGCATTTCTGCAGCGGTGGAATCGCAGGAGAGCTTCGAGAAATATCTACAGGTGAAGCGCGACAAGATGGGACACTTATCGGATGTTGCGGAACTAGGCTAGAGCAATTGCGAGGCCGCTGTTCTCCAAGAGCACGGCGCGCGCTAACGACGGTGTCGTCCTGAGCAAAGCGAAGGATCTCGCGTCTTGCCGGCGAATCACAAGGTCCTCAGTGCGAGCAGCACTTTCGCGGTTGTAACCGCCTGTCCTGTATGCCGCTGGGTATGGTCAGCGCAGTGGATCACGAGACCCGCAACAGTCGTCGGCAGTTGCTTGCGGCCTACTCCGCGAGGCTGGGGCCATGTTGCGGCGTCGATCGCGAAAATCCTGGCTTCGCACTCGGAGAGACGGTGCTTGAATTCCGAAAAAAGCTGATCGCGATTTGTTGGGCCGTCCATCTCCCCGGCCATCCATTGCTTTTGCGCTTCGCTGATTGTGCCGGCTTCCGCGTAGGTCAGCAGACGGTCGAGGCTGCCGGTAATGTGACGCAGATGAAATGCAACCGGCGGCAGCCCATGCGGGCGGGCGGAAAGTTCTTCTTCACTTAATGGCTCACACCAGCGCTCGATGTCTTCCCGCGCAAGTTGCAATGCGTGCAGGACGGCCCGCTGCTCCGGTGGCAGCTCGGTGAGCGTGCCGCGCAGCCAGGGTTCCGGCCTGGATTCATTCCTCGATTCATTCCTGGGTGAAGCAGAAAGTTCTGGCATGATATTTTCCCGATGTTTCTCTACCGCGTTATGCGGAAACCCAATCGTCAAGAAGATTTAGAGAATCAACCTCAGATCGACGTATACAAAATAATTTTGGCAAAGGACTGCGGGTCGAGGCTGGCTCCGCCAACCAGCGCGCCATCGATCTCAGGCTGGTTCAAAAGGCTGGTCGCGTTCTCCGGCTTCACACTGCCGCCGTAAAGAATGCGCATGTTGTCGGCGATTTCGCGGCCCAGCGTGCGCGCCACCTGGCTGCGGATCGTCAGGTGTGCCTCGGCGGCCATTTCCGGCGTAGCCGTCTTGCCGGTGCCAATGGCCCAGACCGGCTCGTATGCAATGACAATCTCGCGCGCCAGCACCGGTGCAATCCCGATGAGCGCCCGCGCAGTCTGGCGCAATAGAATTTCTTCCGTCCTGCCGGCTTCGCGCTCGTCCAGCAGTTCGCCCACGCACACAATCGGTGTCAGCTTATTTTTCAGTGCTGCATGCAGTTTTCGGTTGACGGCTTCATCCGTCTCGCCACAAAATTGGCGCCGCTCGGAATGGCCAAGGATCACATGGGAGCAACCGGCGGCGGCCAGCATTGCGCCGGAAATTTCCCCGGTGAATGCGCCTTCCTCCTGCCAGTGCATATTTTGTCCCCCAACATGCACCTGGCTGCCGTCTGTCGCCGCGACCACCGCTGCGATATCGACGAATGGCGGGCAGAGGACAATTTCGTCGCGAGTATGATCCGCGACCAGCGGCAGAAATGACGCCACAAATTCTTTTGCGTTAGCGGGGGTTTTGTACATCTTCCAGTTGGCGGCGATCAGCGGTTTGCGAGTGCTCAAGCGGTCTTCTCCGTCAGGGCTTCAACGCCCGGTAATTTTTTTCCTTCAAGAAATTCAAGCGACGCTCCGCCGCCGGTTGAAATGTGGGTGATCTTGTCGGCAACGCCAGCCGCATGAACCGCGGCTACCGAATCTCCTCCACCTACGATTGATGTTGCAACCAGATTGTCGGCTATGGCCTGCGCGACTTGCATGGTTCCGTGCGCGAAGGCCGGCATTTCGAAAACTCCCATCGGGCCGTTCCAGACAATTGTGCGGGCGCGTGAAATTTCGTCGACGAACAAATCGGTTGTTTTCGGGCCAATGTCCAGCGCCATCCAGTCTGCAGGAAAATTTCCATTTCCGCTGAAGGTCTTCGTACGGGCATCGGCAGCAAACTTGTCCGCCAGAATATGATCGACCGGCAAAAGGAAACGCACCCCGCGTCGTGCGGCGGCTTCCATCGCTTCGCGCGCCACATCCAGCTTGTCGACTTCCAGCAGCGACTTGCCGACTTCCTGTCCCCTGGCCTTCAAAAATGTATAAGCCATGCCGCCGCCGATCAGCAGCGCATCGACCTTTCCCAGCAGGTTCTGGATCACCTCGATCTTGTCGGAAACCTTGGCGCCCCCAAGGATCGCGAGGAACGGCTTATCCGGTTCGCTCAGCGCTTTGCCCAGATAGGTCAGCTCCTTTTCCATCAGCAGCCCGGCGGCGGACTGCGATACAAAATGCGTAATCCCTTCCGTCGAGGCGTGGGCGCGGTGCGCGCTTCCAAACGCATCGTTCACATACAACTCGCAGAGCTTCGCCAGTTGTTTCGAAAATCCCGGATCGTTCTTTTCTTCTCCTGCATGAAAGCGCAGGTTTTCCAGCAGCAGCACTTGGCCGGACTCCAGCATTCGCGCCATCTCTTGCGCCGTCTCGCCGACGCAGTCCGGCGAAAAACCGACATTTACCGACTCGCCGAGATGCTGGTCCAGCAGTTGCCGTAGCCGGTCCACCACCGGCCGCAGGCTCATTGCCGGATTTGGCTTGCCTTTGGGACGGCCCAGGTGGGAGGCCAGAATTACCTTCGCCTTGTGCCGCAGCGCGTATTCCAGCGTCGGCAGCGTCTCCCGGATGCGCGTGTCGTCCATAATCTGCGCGCCGTCTTCGGAAAGGGGGACGTTAAAATCCACGCGGATCAAAACGTGCTTATGTTCGAGAGTGAGATCGCGAATCGATAGTTTTAGCATGGAGGGCTTGGACATGGATTTGATGTGGTGAAGCAGGTGGTCCCAACTGGTCTAACTGAATACTAATACGTTTCTTCAACGATCTTCGATGTTATGACCTGGCGGCCGTCAGAAGCGAAGGAATCAATCACGCTCGCGACTGGCGTTATTTGATGCTGCGGAATCAGCCGACGATACGCACGGCCACTCCCATGCAAGCGCTCTGCATCCTATTCCATAACATCTACGTTCTTTCAGTAGAAATGATCCAATCCAAACTGATACACGGCACGTATTCCGTACATGGAGGACCAGTACGAGAAACAGTCCTGTGATCCGCTCCACCTGAGTCGAATGGTGCAATCCCCCCTCCTATAGGCTCTCTAAGTCCACCGAGCCACCTGTGACCCCGCTGCCGGCGTTTTCGGCGGATCGACCATAGTGTGTCTTTCAAACAGCCGTGCAAGAGGGGAATCAAAATGAAATCCACCGAGCAGGAAAATGCAAACAGGCCAGTCGAATCCAACCTCAACAACCGTCGCGCCTTCCTCAAAGGTGTAGGCTTCACCGGACTCGGCCTAGCCGGGGCCGCCATCGTGGGCAGCAAATTCGGAGAAAATCAGCAGAAGGTCGAAGCCGCCTCGGGGCCCAGCGACGGAGACATTCTTAACTTCGCTCTCAACCTGGAATATCTCGAAGCCGAGTTCTATTCCGTGTCGACATACGGAGCGAACCTGGTGCAGCGAGGCATCCTCACCAAGGCCGATGAAACCGGGCCAACGACTGGGGGCAAGATGGTGCACTTCGGCAACCTGGCGTATCTGGCCACGGACATCCGGAAGGACGAAGTCAGTCATGTGCTTTTCCTGCGTTCCGCTCTCGGTGCGGGTGCAGTGAAAAAGCCCGCGATCAACCTGGATGCCCTCGGTTTTGGTTTCGCGGGTGTCGCTACCTGGTTGAGCCTGGCAAGGATATTTGAAGATGTGGGAATTAGTGCCTATCTCGGTGCCGCTCCGCTCATCACCAATAAAACCTATCTGGCTGCGGCGGGGGCCATTCTAGCCACCGAAGCGCAACACTCAGGGGCGATTCGAGCGAACTGCATCATGAAAGGCGTCAAGAGCCCAGCAGTGGACTCGAAGGACGTTCCTCCGACCCCGAGCACAGTTTTCTTTACCGATAACAATGCCTTGAGTATCCCGCGTACTACCTCGGAAGTCCTCAAAATTGTTTACGGGGGAGGCACATGCTCGGGCGGCTTCTATCCCAGCGGATTGAATGGCAATATCGCCTGTCAGTAATCCAGACGTAAGTCAGGCAGATTGCGCCTTCGCATCCTGGAATCAAAAAGAACGCGGACACCCAAGTCGGGTGCCCGCGTTCTTTTTTGCTTGGACAAATATCTTATTCAGACATCTTCAAGACCAGCCCCAGCCTGTTCGAGCACGCCCCGAATCACGCCGAGTACATGACGCGTTTGGGTCGCAACGTCCATCCCTCCGGCACCGACCGGGGCGGTGCCGGAGGGATGGCTTTTCCTTCGAATTACTTTACCGTGGCCTGCACCGCGGTCTGCCACTTCTGGTTGCTGCTGTTGATGGCGAGCACGACAAAGCGGTGGCTTCCGGCCGGCAGCGTGATTGA
>JBEPVW010000163.1:0-5870 GCA_041690775.1 Acidobacteriota bacterium
CGCAATTTCATAGTCGTTCAGCAAATAGCCGAGCCAACCCTGCTTATGCCATGTCGTTGAAAAATTTCCATGGACAACCAGCCGCTGCCGCACGTCCGTGCTGGAATTCCCATACTCCAGCGCCATGTTATTGGGCTCCAGAATATTCGTTGGCGACTTATAAAGAAATTCATTCTGGTTGTAATCCAGCGCATGGGCAAACGTATAGTTCAGCCCGAAGCCGATGCCATGACGCGTGCGATGCCGCACCGCCAGCACGCCGGCGTTGTAGTTGGAGTTCACATTGCTCAACAATTCAGTAATACTGCCGTAAAAAATGTTGGGCCGCAATGAGGTGTAGAGCGGGGTCGTATACACCGCTCCCTGCGCCAGCGGACTCTGCTTCCCCAGCGCAGGTCCTGGAATATCCACGGTGTACCGCAGCTGTCCGATCGTTGCGTTATCGATATTCGTGTCGATAAAGTTCGGCAGATCTCTCCCCTGGCTCATCAGATACGTTAAAGAGACGACGCTGTCCCAACCAATCTTCTGTTCGACGGTCAGCTCCCCCTGCATGGTTTCAGGAGCCTGATAGTTTTTCGCGAAGAAATACGCGCTGGGCAATGCTCCGCGCAACGCACCGGAAGGCGGATTGAAAAATATACCCGGAAATTGCGGAGCACCTGGCTGGGTGGGTGAAGAGTATCGATACGTCCGCTGCGTATCGGGCGCACCGGATGAACTCAACGCGGAAAATAGCGTGCCGTTCACTATTCTTCCGTAGAACACCCCATATCCGGCGCGTACTACCGTGCCGCCATCGCCAAATACATCCCACGCAACGCCGGCGCGCGGAGCAAAATTGTTGCGGTCGTCCGGGTAGTTC
This sequence comes from Acidobacteriota bacterium, assembly GCA_041690775.1. Lineage (GTDB taxonomy): Bacteria > Acidobacteriota > Terriglobia > Terriglobales > Acidobacteriaceae > JAKAAZ01. The sequence continues at coordinate 866 of JBEPVW010000163.1, forward strand.
GCCGTCTGCGGCAGTTGCGGGTTCGGCAGAAATGCACGGGGCCCACGCTCATACTCATACCGCAGGCCTGCGGTCAAAGTCAGGCGCGGAAACAATCGCCACTCGTCGTTCGCGAATCCGGCAAGATCGTTCGTCGTAATAAAAAATCCAGCAGGGCCGAAGGACTGAGAAAACCCCTTATAGGTATCGATATATGCCGGTGCCGGCGGACCCAGGCCCTGCACCGCGTGATAATAGTCCGCAAGAAAGTCCGCAAAAGCAGTGTAGGTATATTTCCCCGCGCCGGTGTCCAGGTTATCGAGCAGATCGGCATTGCGGTCCCAATTGGCTCCCGCTTTGATCGTATGATTGCCGATCACCCACGACACCGTGTCGGAAATTTCCAGTCGGTGCTCATCGGGATATTCCGGGCGTGGCAGCTTCGTCGGATTGCCCAGCACCATCCCCTCCCCGGAAGCTCCTCCCGCAATGCTGATTTCCGGTGCCAGTCCAAACTGGTTTTGCGCCAGGGGGACTTCGCGCCTCTCGGAACCGGACTCGTCTCGCTATCCAACTCGCGCCCGACCTGCACGCGAATCTCATTCCCTAAATTCTCGGTCAGAAATGTGGTCAGTCGCGCGATGCCCCAATCCACGCTGACAGAATCGTTGCCCAGGCTATTGACGCCGTACTGTGTCGAGCTCTGCGCCTGCACTCCATTCATTGAACTCCACCGCATCCGGTTGTAGGAGATCGTTGCATGGTTGCGCTCATTCACCTGCCAGTCGAGCTTCGGCAGGCTCAGCGTCTGGGAGCCTGTGCGCGGCGCAATGCCCGTCAAGGTATCGATCAGCTGTAGCCCTTCCCTATATTGATTGACGCCCGCGGTGTATGAAGACAAGTCCAACCGGTCATACATTTCGCACGCGCCCTGCGTCGCTTCATACTGAAACACGTCTGCGTAAAAACCATTCGCCGCATTGTAGGGCGGAAGATTTGCGCAGGTAATCGGAAAGCCTAGATATGTACCCGATGGAATCGCTGCCAGCGGTTTGGCATAAACGGAGCGTGGGTATCCTACGCGGGAGACGGAAGGAAAATCCCGCGATTCATGGTCGAAGGAATAAAACCAGAACACGCGCTCTTTAACGATCGGCCCGCCAACACCAAACCCTATTTGCCGCCGCACATCCAGTGGCCGATATGGTGTGGTAACAAACTCGTCCTCCGCCTGGTTAAAATTCGTCAGCGTAGTGAAGGGATTTGTCGCGGCCAGAGCACTATTTCGTTCAAAGAAAAATACCTGTCCGTGGAGATTGTTCGTTCCGCTCTTCGTCACCGTATTGATGACGCCGCCGGCAGAGCGTCCATACTCCGACGAATAGTCCGCCGTGTTCACCTGAAACTGCTCCACCGCCGCCATGCTGATGGAATACGGTGCGCGCGTGCGGCCACGCTCTTCAGAAAAGAACGCCTGATTATTGTCGGCACCATCGACTGTATTGTTGTTCAGCAGCACACTGACGCCGCGAAAACTCAGCCGGCCCTCGCCCTCCGCATCGCTCACCACGCCCGGCGTCAACAGCGCGAAGCTGCTCCAGCGACGGCTGTTGGAAGGAGTCTCCAGCAACTCCGATTCCGTAACGTTCGTTGCCACGGAAGGATAGGTCTGGGTGAAAGGAATAATCGTTTCGACGTTGACTGTGGTGGAGGTTGCACCGATCTGCAATGTTGTATCGAGTTGCGTCCGGCGGCCCAGCTCGATCACCACCTGCGTTGCCGTCGCCGCGGTAAACGTACTCGCCGTTATGTCTACGGAATAGGTGCCCGTCGGCATGCTGTTCAGCGTGTAATTTCCGCTTCTGTCGGAGTAGCCGATGAATTCCTGGTCGGTGGCATTATTCACCGCAGTAACCCGGGCATCCTGCACGACAGCGTGTGCGGGGTCGAACACCGTGCCACCCAGCACGCCCGTCGTAGACTGCGCGCCCGCTGAAACATGGGCCAGCAATACCACCAGGCATAGCAATACGGCAGCGCGCCCGTGAGCAGAACCGAAGCGCAGCATGAAAACTCCTGAACTTTTCTTATCCGCTCAGGCGATTCGGCCAACCCGCACGGACAACACTGAAAGCACTACAAATCGAAAATTGAAGACTGTCTTTAGTCGCTCTGCAGGCTGGTGTGGTGACGCGCTTCTGATGAGCGAGTTCATCCATTCCCAGCAAGCCTGGAGCGGTACACTGAGAGTACCGCTATTTTTTCGCGGCTGAAAGATTATTCCTACTCATGTTCATCGATGAAGCAAGAATCCGCGTCAAGGCCGGCGATGGCGGAAATGGCTGCATGGCCTTTCGCCGGGAAAAATTTGTGCCTCGCGGCGGCCCCTCCGGCGGAGACGGCGGGCGCGGTGGCGATGTGGTGGTGGAATCGAGCCAGCGCCACAATACCCTGATCCATTTTCGCTACAATCCGGAGCATAAAGGGGAGCGCGGTCGCCACGGCGAAGGCTCCAACTGCTCCGGACGTGAAGGCGAAGACGTCATCCTGAAGGTTCCCGTCGGCACCGTCATCTACGATGAAACGACTGGCGAACTGATCCACGATTTTCAGCATCCCGATGAGCGCATCATCCTCGCGCATGGAGGCCGTGGTGGCCGCGGCAATCAGCACTTCGCCACCTCCACCCATCAGGCCCCCCGCGAGCACGAGCTGGGCCGCGCTGGAGAAGAACGCTTCTGCCGCATGGAGCTGAAACTGCTGGCCGATGCGGGCCTTGTCGGCTATCCCAACGTAGGGAAGTCCACGCTGATCTCACGCATTTCAGCCGCACGGCCAAAAATCGCCGACTATCCCTTCACCACCCTAGAACCCAATCTTGGCGTCGTCTCTGTGGGAGAAGCGCCTCACGAGGAAAGCTTCGTCGTCGCAGATATTCCCGGCCTGATTGAAGGCGCGCACCTCGGTGCCGGCCTGGGCGCGCAGTTTTTGCGGCATATTGAGCGCACCCGCTTACTGGTTCACATCGTCGATGTTTCCGACGGCAGCGGTCGTCCCGACCCCGTCGAGGATTACAAAGTCATCGAGGCAGAGTTGAAGAGTTTCGGTCATGGTTTGGAAGAGAAACCGATCATCATCGTCGCCAGCAAATCGGATGTTGCCAATCCTGAAAAGCTGAAAAAGCTGCAAGCCATGGCAAAGCGAAAGAAACTTGCTTTCTATCCGATCTCCGCCGTCACTGGCGCCGGTATTGAGCCGTTGAAGTTCGCGCTGGCAAAAGAAATCCGCACCTTGCGCGATGTGTTGCAGGAAGTCACCCAAGGATAGCTATGCAACGTATCGCTTTCTTCGGCGGCAGCTTCGACCCTCCCCACCGGGGACATCTGGCGGTTGCTGCGGCGGCGGCGGATCAGTTTGCGCTGGATCGGGTCCTCTTCGCGCCGGTGGGCCACCAGCCGTTCAAACTGGATCAGCCCGCAACTCCGTTCCTCCACCGCTTTGCCATGACAGCCTTGGCAGTCCAGGCCGATCCAAGATTTATTCCTTCCCTGCTCAACGCATCCGGCGAGCGCAATGAGGAACCGGACTACACCGCCGACTCATTGGACCGTCTGCGACGCAGTGTTTCCAACTCCGCGCAGCTGTTTACATTGCTCGGCGCGGATAGCTGGCTACAGATTGCCCGTTGGCACGACTCCATTCGATTGCTGACACTGACCGACTGGATCGTCGCAGCGCGGCCTGGATTTTCTCTTGCCCAGGCCGAACGCGCATTGCCGCTGGCTGTTTCCGCAGAATCTGTGCAGCATTCCTCCGGCAATTCGCTACGGCTGCATCATGGCAACGCTGCCGAAACCCACGTCTACTTTCTACCCGATCTTCACGAACAGAATTCCGCGACCGCATTCCGCGAGAATTCCATTTCCCCTCATCTCAATGCAGACGCGATCCCTGTTGCCGTCGAGGAATATATCCGCAAGTGCGGCCTGTACTCCCGTTCGACCGTCGCCGATATCGGTACACGATCTGACGCATCCTGCTCCGGCGAGCTACCATAACTCTTGTAGAAGATTTTTCCCAGGCGCACAGGAGAGCGCGATACAGCATGACGAAAACTGAAATTCGCCGCATGGTAATGGCGGCTGCGGCCGCCTGTGACGAGAAAAAAGCAGAACGCATCCGCATCCTCGAACTCGATCCGGCGGACTCCGGCTTCACCGACTATTTTCTGATCTGCAGCGGTACGAACACGCGGCAGAATCAGGCCATCGCTTCTGGAATTGAAGATGCCATGAAGCGCGACTTCGCTGCCTTTGCAAACTCCGTGGAAGGCTATCGGCAAGGGGAGTGGATTCTTCTCGACTACGTGGACTTCGTCGTCCACATTTTCTCCGAGGAGAAGCGGGACTTTTACGATATCGAGCGCCTACGCAAAACAGCAACCACCCTCGGCCTCGATGAACTGAAAGCATCCTTAGTCAAGCGCGTCGCCGCCGTACGCAAAAAGCAGGCAGTCAAGAAAACCGCTGCAAAGAAGACAGCAGTAAAAAGACCAGCGGCAAAAAAAGCAGCTGCGAAAAAAGCGCCAGTCAAAAAGTCCGCCAAAAAAGCGGCGAAAAAAACCATCACAACACCCAAAGCGAAAAAGAAACGGACCAGCCCAAAACCAAAGCCATCCGCAAAGAAATCAAAACGAAAATAATCCGGGCTCGTCGCATCGGCGACCAAAACATAAAGGGCAGAGAGTTTCCTCTCTGCCCTTTGTGTTTTCAGCACGATGATTTTTAGAAAGTGAAGCGTCCGGTTACAACCAGGATACGGCCGGAAACCAGATTGCCCTGGAAGGAGCCGTATGGACTCGTCGGCGGCCCAAGATCACTGGTGATCAAGCCCAACGCTGTCGGTTGCGATGCGTCGTTGTTCGGAGGAGCAAAGTTCGGATGATTCAGCACGTTATATGCTTGCGCCCCCACCTGGAACTGCGCCGTATGAAAACGGAAGAGAGCCTTGTAGACGGACAAGTCCA
>JBEPVW010000164.1:0-5800 GCA_041690775.1 Acidobacteriota bacterium
GACTACTAATTCACTTGGTGAACTACAACGTGAATCAGGTTCCAACAATCCATGGAATAAAGGTTCGAGTAGCATCGCCGGAGAACAAAAAGGCGGTCAAGGTCGTGCTGTATAGCCCGGACTCAAGTGGTCCACAGCAACTCGACTTCACAAACGGTAACGATGGCGTAAGTGTGATCATCCCGGAAGTGAAAACGTATGCGGTGATTTCCGTTGGCTGGTAAATAGCCGCTGCGGGGTGCGCCATTCCAGCGCACAAACAGCGAAGCGGGTGCCCAGGTGCGCGAAGCTATAGCGGTTCTCCTGATGACGTGAAGCGAAAGCAGAAAATTGTCATCCTGAACGAAGTGAAGGACCTTGTGGTTGTCGACAAACTACGAGATTCTTCGCTTCGCCCAGGACGACAGGTTATCTCACCCTGCAATACACCAGTAGCCACTACATCTTCATCGAATCGAGAGACTACAATCGAATGTCGATGGACGCCCCTTATGAACCTTGAAGCGATTCAGTCCGCACTGCGAGAGGCCAGGCTTGACGGCTGGCTTTTCTATGATCATCACCATCGCGATCCACTGGCGTATCGCATTCTTGGCCTCAGCGATTCGCTCCACATTACAAGAAGATGGTTCTACCTGATCCCCGCCAATGGCGAGCCGAAAAAGCTGGTCCATCGCATCGAGCAGGGAAGGCTCGATCCGCTGCCGGGAACCAAGGCGGCCTATTCCACATGGCAGGAACTGGAAGTGCAGTTGTCGGCTATGCTCGCCGGCAGCACGCGGCTGGCCATGCAGTACTCTCCGCGCAACGCCATCATGTACGTATCGCTGGTAGATGCCGGCACGATTGAAGTATTGCGCGGGATGGGTAAGGAGATTGTCAGCTCCGCGGACCTGGTCAGCCATTTTGAAGCCGTATTAAGCGATGAGCAAATCGCCAGTCATTACCTGGCACAACGCTCTCTCGACACAATTTTGGCGGAGGGCTTTCGCGAAATCGGCACTCGTGTTCGCGGCGGTGCTTCCGTGCGTGGCGGCGCGTCAAAGACCGCGACCACGGAATTTGCCATGGTGACGTGGTTGCAGGAGGCGATGCAGCGCGAGGACCTGGTCTGGGACAACGGGCCGAATGTTTCTGCCAATCGCAACAGTTCCGATTCCCACTATGAGCCGACGGCAGGGCACACGCAGCCGATTGCGTCCGGTGACTTTGTGCTGATCGATATCTGGGCTCGGAAGAATATTCCGGGCAGCGTCTTCTATGACATCACCTGGACCGGGGTGGTCGATCGGGAACCGAGCGAGCGCGAACGGCAGGTATTTGAAGCTGTCGCGGCGGCCCGCGATGCGGCGATCCAAATCGTGGAGCAGGCATTCGCGACCAACAAGCCCATCGCCGGTTGGCAGGCCGATGACGCCGCGCGCAACATGATCCGGGCAGCCGGGTTCGGCGAGTATTTTACGCATCGCACCGGCCATAACATCGCCACCGATATCCACGGCAACGGCGCGCATCTGGATAATTTTGAAACCCATGACGAGCGGCTGATCCTGCCGAATACCTGCTTCTCCGTCGAGCCGGGTATTTATCTCCCGGAATTCGGCGTGCGCAGCGAGGTGGATATGATGACGCGTCCGGGCGAAGCGAAAGTAACGGGCCGGGTGCAGCGGGAGTTAGTGCGGATTTAATTAGACGCAGGCGGAGGCGTTCGCCGTCCTGATATATTCGTTGAAGATGCCCACCACGAAAGCCATCGTAAAGGAAAACGCCGAGCGGTCGAACGCCGGTTCGCAAGGCTTTGCCGCCGGCATTGTTTTGATTGCGGGCTGGCTGGTGCCCGGTCTGGGCCACCTGCTGCAGGGCCTCTGGATTCGCGCCGTCCTGCTGTTTGTCTCCATCGTTTCCTTGTTTGCGCTCGGGCTTGCCATGCACGGAAAACTCTACCCTCCCAATACCGGAGACCTGCTGGACATGCTGGGGTTTATCGGCGACCTGGGCAATGGCTTGCTCTACTTTTTGTCTTCGTTGTTCGGCTGGGGACAAAATATCGTGCAGGTGGTCACGGCAGACTACGGCACAAAGTTCATCGTGGTCGCAGGACTGCTCAATTTCATTTCAGCGGTGGACGCACACAGCCTGAAGCTGGGGAGGAAGCGGTAAATGTACACTCCCTCGCATTTCACCGCGGTCCTGTTATTCGCGCTTTTTGCTTCAATCGTTTTCGGAATCACGCAGCGCTCTGAGACCCGAGCCATGATTCGCTACGGCATTTATTGTTTTTGCCTGTTTGTACTGGGAACCATCGCCGCCAGTTGGCTGATGTGGCTGATTCATCACTAAGCCGGTCCGCGCGTATCTTTCTCCCACAACATGGCATCGAACCGATGCTGCACCTGATAGCCCAGCTTTCGATAGAGGTCAACGGCGGCTGTGTTCTGCTCCGTCACCGTCAGGGTAATCGCCTCGCTGTCATGCGCTTTTAAGGACGCTGCACATAGGTCCAGCAGCTTTCTTCCAACTCCATGACGCTGAAATTCCGGCAGAACGCATAACTGGGTCACATGACCGACGCCTATGCTGACGCGGGAACATAGCAGTAGAGCGAAAAGCCTCCGATCATCCGGCGGCGCAAGCACCCATGAGGATCGCTCTTCAAAGATTCCGCATCCGGGGAAGCGCACAATGTTGTGAAGGAAACGCAGGGCTCCGCTGGCTGAAAGATATTGATCGTTAATTTCACTGTCGATATGCCCGGCATACGCGGCTGTAATTACGTCCGGAGCCAGTTCGTAGTCGGCAGCCGCCCATGGCCGATATCGCGCCGAGCCAGCCTCTTCGATTTCGCCAATCTGAAAAGGATGAGACGAAGTATCCATTGGCTGGGGAGCAGGCTGACGCAAATCCAGATTCATAAACAGTCGCGGAAAAAGGCGAAATCCAGCTCGCTCAAACGGTTCGCGGTGCATGCCGTGCGGATGCAGCAGCAGTTGCGCCTCCACCCGGGTAAGGCCGGGCGTGTGCTGCAGCGTCTCCAGCAACCGGTCGATCAGCTGTACCTCGACTGCAACCGCCGCCGACTCGTCCATCCCTTCGCGGGAGACGAACACGTCTCCAATGACGGCCTTGTGGCTTTCATACACGCAGAAAATGTAGCCGCACACGCGGCGCTGGTCCAGCGCGACATAACCGGTCAGCAGATGGGACTCCACATACTGCAGCACCAGGCTGGCCGAGTTGCGGTAGTCCCAGCGCAGGCGTCGGCTCCACAACGCGCTTTCCTCATCCAGCAGCGGGCGCAGGTGCTGGGCGGAAAAATGGCGGAGGTCGAGAAAATCAAGTTGCAGGGCCGGAGTCATGGTCAATGTTGGCTCGCGACAAATCGCTGGGGCGGCGAATTTGCGGGAGCGGGTGCGAGCAAGCCGTATTGCGCGAGTGTACGGCATCATCGCTCAAATCGAAAGACTGGATTGCGAGAAATGAAAATCGATCTTGCAGAATCTAAACCGCGTCGCCGGACTCAGTTCGCTGGAGAAGTCTCCGCACTCACGCGATAGACCGTTAAATCCTGCGGCGCGTAGACAAACAGAGGCTCATACTCACGCCCCGCCAGCAGCTTTTTCAGCTCCGCCCGTGACCGCTGCTCTTCCAGGCCTTGCGCGTAATTCTGCACCACCAGAAGGTGCGCCTCGGCAGGAACGCCGGAGTGCTGATAGCTGGAAACGCGCTCATTCAGATAGAACGCCAGCCCATACTGCACATCGCGCCGGGCTTGAAAGACAGCGACGGAGCGCGGCGCGTCGGGCAACTGGGTCAGCTCATGCGCCAGTGTGCGTGCGGAATACTTCTGGTCGAGCAGCACTCCGTTATGCGTGCCCAGCAGGAAAATCAGAATCAATCCCACCGGAATCATGGTAGCGATGCGGAGCCGCGCGGTCCCGAAACGGAGAACGGTCACCAGTACTGCGATCGCGACGGCCCCGCCTACCACTACTGCGGCGACGATCACGCGGGTAGCGGGCCAGGTTCCCGAATGGACCAGGATCTGCGGCAGCATGAGCGCGCCAGCGACAACGATTCCCACCACCAGCGCATGGATTGCCAGCAGCCGAACGTGCAGCCCGCGCTTTCGTACGCGATTCAGATAATCTCCGCAGAGAATCGTGATCGGCGGGACCGCGGGCAAAATATAACCGGGCAATTTGGAATCGGAGAAACTGAAAAATACCACCGGAAAGATAGCCCACAGAATAAGAAATTCCGGAAACGCATCCCCGGTGCGCGGGTTGCCGACATAGCGGTCGGGATTGCGGCGGACCTTCCACTCGTCGATTGAAGTGCGGACCGCGTCCCACATCGCGCTGCACGCCAGCGCCAGCCACGGCATCAGAGCCAGAGCCATGACCGGAATGTAATACCACATGGAATGCGCGTGGCGAAACCGATCGGTGGCGAAGCGTTCCAGGTTATGTTCCAGGAAGAACACGCGCACGAATTGCGGGTTGCGATGCTGCACGGCGATAAACCACGGCAGCACCATGGCCAGATAAAGGATGATCCCAGGAAGCCAGATAGTGCGGCGCAACAAGGACCATTCCCGGCGCAGCGCTGCAAAGAGAAAAATGATGGCCAGAGCCATGAATGGCGCGACGGGCCCCTTGGCGAGCGTGGCCGCGCCGCCGAAAAAATACAGATCGAACAGCCAGAATTTTTTGTCCGTTTCGTACCACGCATACCAGCCCAGCATGCCAATACAAAAGGGAGCAGCCAGTTGCATGTCCGTCGAAGCGCCGCGCGCAAAACCGATAATCGCCGCGCAGGAGACAGTGATCAACGCCGCATCCAACTGGCCTCCGGGACGGAACCGGCGCATGTGCAGATAGATCAGGATGATCAGAATGAAGGCGAATTCAGCGGAGGGAAAACGGGCCGACCAGTCGTGTACGCCAAAATCTTTGAACGCGAACATGGCCCGCCAATAATAAAGAGCGGGTTTTTCCAGCCACGGCTTGCCGTACAGCACTGGAGTAATGAAGTCATGCCGGGCGAGCATCTCTCTCGCTACCTCGGCATAACGTGGTTCATCCGCTCCGACCAGGCCCAGCTTCGATCCACCAAGATAGGGAACCAGGCCATAGCCCAGGAAAAAAGTCGTGAAACCAATCAGGATTGCAAACTCGGCAACCATTGCGGCTGTGAGCTGCTGCCAGAAAGTTCCCCCGGGCAGGTATTGCTTCCAAATGTCGCGTCGGTTGACTGTCACTGGTTCGTCGAAAGGACTCGGTCTAGCAATCGATTGCAGGCGAAGACCTTATCCAGCCTACCAAACCCAGCCATCAATCACGAATGGAAGGCGGCGGAAGCAAATGAAGCGGGTGCCCCCCATCTCGACTTTGAGATGTGGGTTCTCTCTCTTGGATTACGCGATACCAATCACAGCATGTGGCCGCAAATGCCGCCGCAGCTCATCCAGAATGCGGTCCATCGCGGAATACAGCGGCCCATCCAGCGTACAGCCGCTGGCATTCTCATGCCCCCCGCCGCCGAATTGCTCGGCAACCTCGGCCACGTGGACTTTGCTTTTGCTGCGCAGGCTCATGCGCACGCGGTGGTCGGGCAGCTCACGTAGAAACACCGCGACTTCCACCCCGGAAATGCCGATGGCATAGTTCACGATGCCTTCGCAGTCCTCCTCCGCGGCGCCCAGCCGGATCATGTCGCTGTGGGTGACCCAGAGCCATGCAATGCGCCCTTCGCGCTTCAACGTAGTCAGCGCAACCCCTAGCAGCCGCATCTTCGAGGC
>JBEPVW010000165.1:0-5688 GCA_041690775.1 Acidobacteriota bacterium
CACGGCTGGCGAAGATTCGCGGCCAGGTACTGGAAATGGCAGAGCAGTTTCCGCTTTATGGATGGCTGCGGGAGCCGGTGGGCGTAGCGGCTCGGTAGCGCGACGCTGCCCTTCGCAAAAGCGTGAAGGATGGGCGTCCTGTGAGCCTACTCGACATACTTCACTCTGACAGATAAACCCAGGTCTCAGAATCGAGACCTGGGGCACCCATGTTTTCATCGCGGGCTACACGGTGCTAACGTTACAATTCAGTTCAAACAAGGTAGCGCGGAGGGTGGGTATGGCGAACAGCGTATGGCCGGTGCTTCTGGTTGCATTGTGTCTGGGCGGGCTGACAGGTCTGCGCGCGTTTACGCCGATCACCGTGCTGGTATGGATGCTCCATCTGCATCACCTTAAAATTCTCGGCAGCCCGCTCTATTTTCTGCATACGATGACTGCCATCGTCATCTTGACGATCCTGGCGGTCGCGGAATTGATCGCCGACAAACTGCCGTCTACTCCCAGTCGCCTGCGGCTTCCAGGCATGATAGGCCGCGTGATTTTTGGCGTGGTTTGCGGCATTGTCAGCGGCCAGATGTGGGGCGCGACATGGCAGACGTGCGCGGCGGCAGGGCTGATTGGCGCGGTCGTGGGCGCGTGGGTCGGATATGAGGTGCGAACCGGGCTGGTCCGTACGTTCCACTGGCATGATCTTCCGGCTGCCTTCATGGGCGATGCGATCGCCATCGGCGGAAGCATCCTGGTTATTTCACGCGCGCTGTTTCTTTCCTACTGACGAAGCCGGATCTCAAAAGCGAGACTGCGTTACCCACTTCTTTGACTAAAAAATTAGCAGACGGCCTATAAGCCGAATTTTGTCGAGGACGATCATTCCTCTAGGCGGCGCATTGCTGCGCGCGCTCATAGCGACCTACCCGCGGGTTGTGGCGCGCCGGGCCGGCACGCAGTCTTCAAGCTTGCGCCTGAAAAACTCCCCGCCTATTTGGTCTTGCTCCGTGTGGGGTTTACCCTGCCTCCGACTTTACAGCCGAAGCGGTGCGCTCTTACCGCACCTTTTCACCCTTACCCAACCCTTGCGGGCTGGGCGGTATCTTCTCTGTGGCACTTGCCGTCCCGAAGCCTTGACGCTCCGGTCCCGGACGTTATCCGGCACACTGCCCTGCGGAGTTCGGACTTTCCTCTCCCGGATTGCCTTGCGGCGCTCCGGCAGCGACCGCCCAGCCGCCTGCTTCTCCCATGGTAGCTGAACCGTATTGGGAGTGGCGGGATGAATAACAATTCGGCTGCAAAGAATTCGCGCACCTCGATTGCTATCATTGATGCTTGGGTGGAATACAGGCCGCGAACCCAACGCAAATCCCCGCTGCGCGAACAGGAGAAATATGGCCGTCTATTTGGTTACGGGAGCCGCCGGGTTTATCGGTTCGTGGCTCACGCAGGCGCTGGTAGAGCGCGGAGAAACGGTGCGCGCGCTCGATAACTTTGCGACTGGCAAACGAGAGAATCTAGCTCCCTGGAAGAAAGACATCGAGCTGCTGGAAGTCGATCTCCGCGATGCAGCGGGTGTGGCCAAAGCCTGCGAAGGCGTCGATTTTATTTTCCACGAGGGAGCATTGCCCTCGGTTCCACTCTCCGTCAAAGACCCACGTACCAGCCACACGGCAAACATCGACGGGACCTTCAACCTGCTCGAAGGCGCGCGCCATGCAGGCGTCAAACGCGTCGTTTACGCGGCGTCTTCTTCCGCGTATGGCAACAAGAATCCTTTGCCTCAAAAAGAATCGATGCTGCCAGGGCCCTTGTCACCCTATGCTGTCCAAAAATTGGTCGGCGAGCTGTATCTCCGCAGCTATTGGGAGGTGTATGGGCTGGAGACGGTCGCGCTGCGCTACTTCAATATTTTCGGACCGCGCCAGGCGCCGGACTCGCCCTACAGCGGCGTGATGGCGAAGTTTGCTCGCATGATGCTGGCCGGAGAGCAGCCGACAATCCACGGGGACGGAGAGCAGAGCCGCGACTTTACTTATATTGAGAATGTTGTCCAGGCAAACCTGAAGGCCGCCGCGGCTCCGGCGAAAAAAGTGGCTGGGCGGGTCTTCAACTGCGCCTGCGGCACGCAATACACGCTGAATCAGACATACAAGCTGTTGGCGGAGCTGACCGGCTACAAAAATCCGCCGCTGTACGGCCCACCGCGCGAAGGGGACATTCAACACTCGTATGCGGACATTTCGGCGGCGCGGGAAGCGCTCGATTACGATCCGAAGGTCGATTTTCTTGAAGGATTGCGCCGCACGGTCGCCTGGTATCGGGAGCAGCATGAGGCCCAGTCGCGCATCGGTGTGGGCGCGCGCGCTTAGACGGCGACGGGGTTGATCCCACTTCTCCTGCGCTATTTTCAAGGAGACAAAATTTCTCCTGAAGGTCCATTTCGGGCGGTGCAAGTTACCAAAGTGTTGACTCGGACACGAAACACTTGGATGATGGAGAAAATACCTCGCCCTCATTGCTGGGTGTCGAATGTCTGGACTCCCCTTGCGCCTGGCGTGCTGCCTTGCGTTTTTCTTGCCGATCGTTCTCCACGCCCAGACCTCATCTCCGCTGGCTGCGCAGAATCATTCTCCAATTCAAGCTGCGGCTGACGACACTTTTCCCCTCTCGACAATCGCGCTGCATGGTAGCCCCGCTCGGAAGCGCGCTGAATCCTTTCTGCTGCCGCGCGCGGTCGCAGGCCAATCCCCGGCGTTATTGCGGCTTAAAGGAATGCAGCAACGAATCGCCATGCCATATCTGCTCCCCGGCAATCAGCCGTGGCAGCCGGTTGGGCCGAATCAGATCGCGACCACGCAATTCGGCGATGTGACCGGGCGCGTCACTACACTAGCAATCGCACCGTGGGATGCGTCGGGCAACACCGTCTATCTCGGCTCGACTGGTGGCGGCGTCTGGCACTCGACGAACGCGGCGGCAAGCGATGCGAGCACGGTTACATGGCAGCCGCTTACGGACGATCTCCCGGCATTTTCCGGTGTCAATATTACGTCGCTCAGTATCGGCGCGGTGAGCGTGCAGCCCGGGACCAGCCCGAATGGCGTGGTGCTGGCCGGAACCGGCGATCCCAATGATGTGCTCGATTCCTACTACGGCGCGGGGATTTTGCGCTCTGCCGATGGCGGTACGACGTGGCGCTTGATCACGCAGAGCAGCGATGGATTTTCCGGCGGGATTACAAATTACAGCTTCGCTGGAAACGCGTTTTCAGGCTTTGCATGGAGCACGGCGAACACGAACCTGGTGGTGGCCGCATTAACGGATTCTTACGATGGCTTCATCAATAACATCAACAACAGCGGGACGAACAATGTGGCGGAGGCAGGCCTGTATTACTCGACGGACGCGGGGCAGACCTGGTTTCTTTCGACGATTGAAGATGGGTCGAATCAAGTGATCCAGTCCTCGCGGAACACGGTTCCCAGCGTATTTCCAGGAGTGCCTGTCAGCGCGGTTGTGTGGAATCCTGTGCGGAAAATGTTCTACGCGGCGGTCCAATATCACGGCTACTATCAGTCGCCGGATGGCGTGACCTGGGTTCGAATGGCGAATCAGCCGGGCACTGCGCTGACGAAGGGACATTGCCCGGCAAATCCTGGATTTATGGGAAGCAATTCCTGCACGATTTTTCGCGGTGTGCTGGCCGTTCAGCCGGTGACCGGAGATATGTTCGCGCTCACCGTCGACACGAACAATGTCGATCAGGGTTTGTGGCAGGACGTCTGCAATGCGGGGTCGAATGGCTGCGCGAATCCGTCGGTCCAGTTCGGCGTCTGGATACCCGATGCGCCGCTCGAGGATGCGGGTGGTTCTGGAACCATTCCGCAGGGCACCTACAACCTGACGCTGGCGGCGGTTCCCAACGGCGCTCCCAATAACAAGGACACGCTGCTGTTCGCGGGGACGGGGGACATTTTCCGTTGCAGTCTGGCGGCGGGATGCATCTGGCGCAATACGACGAACGCCGCGACATGCGCAGCCGCACACGTTGCCCCGGCGCAACATGCGATCGCATCTCTGGCGCCGCCTGCGGGCCAGACGCTGCCGCTGCTTTACTTCGGAAACGATGGTGGACTGTGGCGTTCGAATGATGGAGTGAATCAGGCGGGAGCAGTTTGTGCGACAGGTGATGCGGCACATTATCAAAATCTAAATAGCGGATTGGGGTCGCTCGCGGAAGTGACTGGTCTGGCGAACAGCGCCAGCGATGAGAACGCATTGCTGGCGGGCTTCGGCACCAACGGCACCGCGGTGACCGCGGACCTGGGCGCGACCGCATGGGCGCAACTTTTAAGCGGGGTGGGCGGCCTTACCGCGATCGATCCAACGAATCCAAACAACTGGTATGCGATGTTGGGTCCGGGTGTTGCAATTGGGCGATGTACGCAGGGGGCAAATTGCACCGCGTCGGATTTCGGCGGCCAGCCGGCAATCGGCACGCCGGAGACGGGGGGCGACCAGTCGCTGCTGTACCCGCCGTATGCGCTCGATCCCGAGGACAACGCCAACATGATTGTGGGCACCTGCCGCATTTGGCGAGGGCCGGCAATGGGCGGCAACGCATGGAGTGCGGCGAATGCAATCAGCCCCATGCTCGACGGACATCCAGAGCCGAGTTGCAATGGAAACTCCTTGATTCGTTCGCTGGCCGCGGGTGGCGCGAATGTGCAGCTGGGTACGGGTTCGCAGAATAATGGCGCGCAGGTCATCTATGCAGGAATGGCTGGGCTGCTCGACGGCGGCGGAGGCAATGTCGGCGGTCATGTTTTCTCGACGCAGAAGGCCAACCTTGCCGACGGTATCACGCAGTGGACGGACCTGGCGTTATCGCCCGTTGCCAACGAGCAGAGTTATGGCGGAATTTTCAATCCGTATCGTTTCGACGTTTCGTCGCTTTACGCAGACCCGCACGATGCCACTGGCAACACCGTTTACGCAACCATCCAGGGCTTCGGCGTTCCCCACCTTTATCTGTCGACAAATGGAGGCGCAAACTGGACTAACGTTTCAAAAAATCTGCCGGACCTTCCGCTGAACGATGTTCTCATCGATCCCAACGATGCCAGCGTGGTGTACGTAGCCTCCGACGGCGGTGTGTTCGTAACGCAGAACATCGCTGCCTGCACGTTGAGCGGCGGCCAATGCTGGAATATTTTCGGTACCGGCCTCCCGCTGGCCCCGGCGGTCACGCTGGCGGCGACCTTGGCTAGCGGCGGTTATCTGCGCGTGGGCACGTATGGCCGTGGCATCTGGCAAGCGCCTCTGTTGAGCGGCGTTCCGCAGACGACGATGATGCTGGCTCCCGCGAGCCTGACATTCAGCGGGCAACAGGTACAGACCGCGAGCAGTCCGCAAACGGTGACCATCTCAAACACAGGCAGCACGGCCCTGATCGCGAGTAATATTGCCGTCTCCGGAGACTTTTTCGAGACCGGCAGCTGTAGCGGCTCCATCGCGCCGGGCAGCGCGTGTCAGATTCAGGTGACATTCACTCCGTCGGCCAGCGGGAGGCGCACGGGCATGCTGACTGTTTCCGCCAATATCGCTGGTGGGCAGCAGGGCATCCCTCTCAGCGGAACCGGCACCACCCAGTCCGCGATTGTCGTGTTGCCGAACAGCGTGGACTTTAGCGGC
>JBEPVW010000166.1:0-5688 GCA_041690775.1 Acidobacteriota bacterium
GAAGATGCCCCCGAGGTCTCTGACGCGCAGTATGACACGTGGATGCGCGAATTGCGCGCTCTTGAAGACGCCCATCCCGATCTGCGCACGCCCGACTCCCCCACGCAGCGTGTCGGCGGCAAGCCGAAAGAGGGCTTTGCCAAAGTTCCGCACTCGCGGCCCATGCTTTCGCTCGACAATGCCTATGATGAGGCCGAATTGCGCGAGTGGGACCGCCGCGTCCACGAACTGGCAGGCGAGGAAAAGATCGCTTATGTCTATGAACTGAAGCTTGATGGCCTTTCGTTGGCCCTGACTTATGAAAAAGCCCACCTGGTGCGAGGCGTAACCCGCGGCGACGGCGTGATCGGCGAAGATGTGACGACGAACGTCCGCACCATCCGCTCCGTGCCGCTCAGCATTTCTCCAGCGAAGCGAAAGGCGTCTGGCTTGCCCGAAAACTTTGAAGTTCGCGGCGAGGTCGTTCTGCCCCTCACGGCATTTCAAAAGCTCAATGCTGAACGCGAAGAGCAGGGACTCGCTCCCGCGGCAAATCCGCGCAATGCCGCTGCGGGGACGCTGCGCACGCTGGAGCCGAACATCGTCGCGCAGCGAAGACTCGACTTTTACGCTTACTTTGCCCTGGACCAGCGCGGCTACATTTCTCCCCATCAAAGCGAAGCTCTCGACGCACTCTCCGCCGCAGGCTTTCGCGTAAATCCAAAGCGGGGGATCGTTCACAGCATCGACGAAGTATTGAAATTTATCGCGCAGGCCGACGCCATGCGCGAGTCATTGCCGTACGAGATCGACGGCGTCGTGTTGAAGGTGGACAGTACAGCCTTGCAAAACCGGCTGGGGTTCACCGGCCGCGCACCGCGCTGGGCCATCGCCTATAAATTCGCCGCGCGCTCCGGAATCACTCAGGTGGAAAATATCCTCATCCAGGTAGGCCGGACCGGGAAATTGACGCCCGTGGCGGAACTGAAGCCTGTGTCCATCGGCGGCACGACTGTCAGCCGAGCAACTCTGCACAATGCGGATGAAATCGAGCGGCTCGGACTAAAGATCGGCGACTTTGTTACAGTCGAGCGCGGCGGCGATGTCATCCCGAAAGTTGTTGCAGTGCTGCCGGAAAAGCGCCCAGCCGGCGCGCACAGTTTTTCTTTTCCGGCGACGTGTCCAGTTTGCGGCAGCAGCGTCGTTCGTGAGGAAGGCGAAGTCGACTGGCGCTGCATCAACGTCAACTGTCCCGCGCGCCTGCGCGAAAGCCTGCTGTATTTCTCCGCGCGCAAGGTAATGAACATCGAAGGGCTCGGCGAAGCCGTGGTGCACCAGCTGACGGAGCGGGGCTTGGTGCGCAATCTCGCCGATATCTATCAACTGGATGAAGCCGCGCTTCTGTCGCTCGAACGCATCGGAGAAAAGACCGCGCAATCGCTGTTGCAGCAGATTGCGCGTTCCAGAAAAGCCCCCCTCGACCGCGTTGTATTGGGCCTGGGGATTCGCTTTGTCGGCGAACGCACCGCGCAGTTTCTAGCAGACGCCTTTGGCACCATGGATCGCCTGATGCAGGCCAGCAGCGAAGAACTGGAGCGGGTACCGGAGATTGGTCCGCGCATTTCAACGGCCATTCGCGAGTATTTCGAAGTCCCCGCCAACCGTGAGTTGATAGAAAAACTGCGCGCCGCCGGCCTCAACTTTACTGCGGAGCGGAAGAAGGCTTCCTCGAAACTGAACGGGCTCACCTTTGTCTTGACCGGCACGCTGCCAACATTGACGCGGGACGAAGCCAAGGACCGCATCGAACGCGAAGGTGGAAATGTTGCGGGCTCCGTCAGCAAGAAAACCAGCTACGTAATCGCCGGCGAAGAGGCTGGCTCCAAGCTCGACAAGGCACGCGGCCTTGGAATTACGATTCTCGATGAAGCTGGATTATTGGAATTGTTGGAGCACGAGAAGCAATCGTAAGGGCATTTCCCGGGACTTACTGTGCCGGGCTGGGAGCGAAGTAGCCCTTCTGCACGCGCACCCTGTATTTGTGATCGTAGGCAGTCAGATAGATGGGACGGAACGATCCATCCGCCTTGAAATCCGCGGGCTTGTAGACCAGTGAATACTGGCTCCGCAGTTCCTCTTGAATCCCTTGAAACGAGTTCGCCACGTCTTCCATGCGGGGCGGATAAAACGCGCGCCCCCCGGTCACCAGCGCCATCGATTTCAGAATATCGTCTCCGCGATCGCGGCTGGGGCTGTCATTCGTACTGATTGCGTAAATCGTCGTGTCCGCGCGCTGACACATTTTCACCGCGTCATCCAGTGTGGCATGGCTCTGATCGTCATCCCCGTCGGAAAGTAGAATGATCACTTTGCGGATTGCAGGCGGCCCGTAGAGCGGCAGCAATTCATCATGGCACGCGGAATAGACAGCATCATAAAGAGCCGTTCCGCCGCCAGGAGCCAGCTTGCGAATCCCCGCGCTGAGCAAGTCGCCGTTGTTCGTATATCCCTGGGTGATGTCCGGCGTCACATCGAAGCCCATCACGAAAGCCTTGTCGATCTTCGGCCTCAAAACCGACAGCAGAAACTCGATCGCGGCATTCTGCTCAAACTGGAAGCGCGAGCGAATCGAGCTGCTGGTATCAATCAATAGCCCAACCCTCAATGGCAGATTTGTCTGCTGCGTAAAGCTGTAGACCTCGGCCGGCGCCATGTGGTCATCCTGCAGGGCGAACTCGTTTTCCTTCAGATCGCGAATAAAGTGGCCATGCTTGTCGGTCACCGTGAAGATCAGGTTCACTTCATTGACGACGGTGGTGATGGTATAGGAGCCATTCTGCTGCGTCACCTGCGAATTCTGCGGCGTCTGGTCGGGCTGCCCGGCTGGCTGCGCTGACTGAGCGGGATTGCTGGATGACTTCACAGCCGGAGCCGCAGAAGGCTTCGAGCCCGCCGCGGCAGGCGAAGCTTTTTGCGAAGAAGCAGGGTTCGCAAGCTGAACGCCAGCCGCCTGAGCCCACGCGAGATTCGTTGTAGCGAAACAAACCACGAGGCAAACCACGGCCACTGACAGTCGCGCCACATACAACCCGCATCTCCGCAGTCGTCGTTTTGATCGAATCATTTGTTTGATTTTACCAGCGTCGGATTTTTTGCCTCGTCGCCAGAATCATGCTACGTGAGTTGTTTCAGTCTATCCTTCAAATCGACAGGCAACGGCGCCTTCAATTCCAGTAACTCGCCCGTTTCCGGATGCGTCAACTGCAGGCGGGCCGCATGCAGAAAATTCCGGCCCAGCGCAACGGCGTCTCGTGCGGCGGCTTCCTTCTGCAGGCGTGTCGCGGGCGCTTCCAGCCGCGGCAGAATATATTGCGGCGCGCCGTACAGCGTGTCCCCTACCACCGCATGTCCAATCGAAGAAAGATGAACGCGTATCTGGTGCGTCCGGCCAGTCTCAATCTCCACCTCAAGCAGAGTGAAGTGCCCGTAGCGTGACTCGAACCGCTCCTGCACCCGGTAGTGCGACACGGCAGTCCGTCCGCCAGCCCGGCGCGTCGTCATACGCGTGCGCCGCTGTTGATCGCGGCTGATCGAAGCGTCCAGCGTTCCGTGATCGAGCTTGACCGATCCATGCACCAGCGCAATGTAAGTCTTATGCACCTGGCGTTGAGCGAACATCTCGCCCAGGCGACGATGTGTGCGGTCATCTTTGGCAACGATGATCAGGCCGCTCGTCTGCTTGTCCAGACGATGCACAATGCCCGGTCGCAGTTCACCGCCGGTAGTCGAGAGCGTCGCCATATGATGCAGCAAAGCATTCACCAGAGTGCCCCGATTGCGCGCGCTGTCGGTTGCACCCGACCCGGCATGAACCATCATCCCGGCCGGCTTGTTGATGACGGCCAGAAACGCATCTTCATACACAATGTCGAGCGGAATCGCCTCCGCCTCGGCGCGCAACGGAGCCACCGCAGCCTCGCCTCTTACGATCACAGTTTCACCGGCGCGCAGCTTTCCACTGGCCTTCAATGCGCGCAGCTTACCTTCCGGCCCAGTGACCGACACGCGGTCCTGATCGATCAACTGCTGCATGCGCGCCCGGCTTACGTCCTCGAAATGCGCGGTCAGAAACTGGTCGAGGCGTTGGCCAACGCCGGCATCTTCCACCGGAAATCTGCGTTCCGTCTCAGCACTGGTTTGCGTGGGACTCTCATCCAACTCATCGTCCACGTCAAGGTCCGGATCCTTAGGCGACGGACGTTTCGTAACGCGACTGCTCATGCGCGCACCTCGACTGGCGACTTTGTACTCGCTGCTCCGCGCTCCAGCAACAGCAATGCCCCCGCGACGACCAGGCAGAAATCGATTGCCTGCGTCAGAGACAAAGCACCGTCAAAAATCAGCAATCGATTGTCCCCGCGATAAAAGTCGAGAAAGAATTGTGCGAGGCCCGATAAAAACATCCACGCTCCCGCCAGCTCGCCCGGCTGACGACGGCGCGGCAGCCACCAGAGCAACAGTGCACACAGCGCCAGCTCCACGGCGCAAAGATACAGTTGCACCGGATGCAGCCGAACCTCAAGCGGCGTGCCGTTCCACAGCATCGCCCACCGGTTATGAAACACAATACCCCAGGGCATGGAAGTGGCGCGGCCATAATCGCAACCGGCGAAAAAGCATCCCAGCATCAGAATTCCCTGACCCAGCGCCCACGCGGGTGCAGCAGCATCCAGCGTAGGCAGCCATGGCATCTCTTTCAATGTCAAATACAGCAAGCCGGCGAAGATAGCCAGACCCAGTTCTGTCAAAACGGAATTGACTGTCCGGGGAGTCGACACACTGAGCATCAGCGCTGGGTAAGTCAAAAAATCATGCCAGTGACTGGCGATCAACAACAGCCGGGAACCTAGAACCGCGCTGAAAATACTGATCAGGCCAAAGTTCCACATGCCATCCGGCGGCACGCGCAACCGCGCGGCCGTTCGCATCGCGAGGATCAGCCCAGCCATCAACGCAATGGCAGCGAAAACACCGTATGCGGGAATGGTAAAGAAGCCGAACTGAAATAGGCGTGGATGCACAGGAGGAAAATACCGGGCTTAGGTAGTCCGGGGTCGGGCCGACTTCAATTGATTTCCGCCATCGTGTACGCAAAGTCATACGAATGCTTGCCATCCGCAATATCGATTCTCATTGCTCCGGCAATGCCGGCCAGTTGCCCGGTGCCGGAATCCGGTACTACCGTGACGCTCAGTTGCGGTACGCCGCGCGTCATAGTACCAGTGTGCTGAAGAATGAATGTGCCGCTGCGGCCGCTTAGCGTACCCGTGACGAGTTCCATCGCAACATACCCGGCCGAGCCTTTGACGCTGGTTCCACCTGTCAGCATCTGGCCGTAGCTAGTGGCTTCCAGATCGCCGTGGAACTGTTTGTCGATCGACATTCTGCCCAGCGTTGCGTCCGGCGCTTTGTCGCCGCTCCCAAGCGGGACAATTTTCACTTCAAATGTTCCGATTGCGTGCATTGCCTTAGCCACCTGTTCTGCGCTGGAACTGTAGCGGACAAATATACCTGCCCCTGTCCCAAAACACCGGGGGCCAAGCAAACTATCCCATTCAGAAATAGAAAACCGACCCGCTTGGCCGTAAGATGATGCGCCGGTGAACCCGTCCTAAGACGGTGGGAACCCGCCGTGGCTCTTTAGGCATT
>JBEPVW010000167.1:0-5648 GCA_041690775.1 Acidobacteriota bacterium
ATCAATGCGGCCCGAGCATTATGAGCTTTGCGATAGAGAAGTAAATCACTAATCCGGTGACATCGACCAGCGTGGCCACAAATGGGGCAGAGGCGCTTGCCGGATTCAGCCCTAATCGTCGCAGAATGAACGGTAACGTTGCGCCGGCGATGGAGCCGAAGGCCACAACACCGATGAGCGCGCATAGAATCGTCAGCCCGAGCAGCAACGTCTGCGCGCCGTAGTAATGAAAGAGCACCTGCCAGGCGAAGATGCGGAATAATCCGACAATTCCCAAGATGCAGCCGAGCGCCAGGCCCACGAAAAGCTCGCGATGGATGACTCGAAACCAGTCGCGAAGCTTTACGTCACCGGTTGCCATGGCTTGAATCACGAGAGTTGTCGCCTGCGATCCGGAATTGCCTCCGCTGCTGATAATGAGGGGTAAAAACAGCGCCAGGACGACTGCGCGCTCAATTTCCTTTTCGAAAAAACCCATGGCGGTGGCGGTGAACATTTCGCCAACGAACAGGATCAGCAACCACCCTGCGCGTTTCCTGACCAGCTCAAAAAAACCGGCATGCAGGTATGGGCCGTCCAGCGCCGCCGTGCCGCCCACGTTCTGGATGTCCCGCGAGGCCTCCTCCTCCACCACATCGACGATGTCGTCGATCGTCACAATGCCGACCATCCTGCCATCTCCGTCGAGGACGGGCACGGCAAGCAGTCTGCTGTCGCGCACAATCGCAGCCACTTCCTTCTGGTCAGCCTCCTCCGAAACGGAAATCAAATCGGTGTGCATCACGTCATGAATCAGCTTTTCCGGATCGGCGGAAAACAGTTCCCGCAGCGAAATCGCGCCCAGCAGATGCTGGTCATGGTCCAGCACGTAACCGTAATAGATTGTCTCGAGGCCCGCAGCCTGTCTTCGCAGATAAGAAATCGCTTCGTCGACCGTGGAGTCGGGCCGCAGCCTTGCGAACCGCGGACTCATCAGCCCACCGGCTTCGTCCTCCTTATAGGCCAGCAGAGCGTTGACTTCCTTGCGGGTTGGCTCGTCGAGCAGAGAAAGCAAGATGTGTCGGCGCTCCGGGCTGACCTCCTGGAGCAGATCCGCGGCATCATCGGGAGCCAATAGGCGCATCCAGACATGTCGCTGGTCCTCCGGCAGACGCAGCAGCAGATCGCTCTGGTCATGGGCGCTCAACTCGAGAAAAAAGTCCGCCTTTTCTCCGGTATGAAGCTCGCGAAATTGCTGCAGGCGCTCGGCATGTGTCAACCGAGGCCAGCGCTCCCACAGCGCTTCTGTAGCTTGCGCAATCTGAGTGTCCATATATTTCCTTTATTGATTTTTACGCTATTGCGGATCGGACCCGGAAATATTCACGAGGTATTTTTGCGGAAGCGACGGAGCTCTGCCACGATTCGAAGGGATTTGGAGGATGGATTGGCAGAAAACCTCGCGGCAAACGAACCAGCCAGTTTATCCCGCCTGCAAGGTCTGCTCTCCCGCAGGGTCGGGCAGGGAGTCGCGATACGCTGAGATCGCATGCAGCAATCGATCCCCGATCATCTCCGCCTTTTCGACGAACAAGGAAGCAGCAGGCTCGCCGCATATCTCCGCAGTCGTTTCCCGCCACAGTTGAAGCCAGCGATCGAAGTGCGCCCGGCTTAATCGCGGCAGGTTCAGGTGGGCCATCATTGGATTGCCTTTATATGTTCTGGAGGCGAGCATCACGGTCGACCAGAAATTTTTCATCTTCTGGAGATGCGGACCCCAGTCGTCACCGATCACGGAAGCGAAAATTGGTCCCAGAACCAAGTCCGTGCGAATTTTGCCGTAGAAATTATCGACGAGTTCAGCAATCTCCGGCTCCGTAGTCGTTTGCATTGCACAATCCGCCTTTGCCTGCCAGGGTGCAGGCTATAAGATGTATATAGAATACATCTTTTCCGCGTCGACGAGGACTCGCCTATGTACCTGACCCGTCAGTCCGATTACACCATGCGCCTTCTCATGCACCTTGCGGTCCAGCCGGATGGAACTGCCACGATCCGGGAGATTGCCGATCACTACGGCGTTTCGCGCAACCATCTGATGAAAGTGGCGAACCGTGCCGTCCAGGCGGGGTACGCCGTCTCCGTTCGCGGGCGCATCGGCGGCCTGAAACTGGCACAGCCGGCCGCCAAAATCGGAATTGGCCAGGTGCTGCGGACCACGGAAGACTGGACCCCGGTGGAGTGTTTCGACCTCGCATCCAACCGGTGTCCTATACCCACAGGCTGCGGATTGCGGCCGGTCCTGAAGGAAGCGCTCGATGCCTACTTCGCAGTGCTGGATTGTTATTCTCTCGCGGACATCGTGCGTCATCGAACCGTGCTGGTGCAACTCCTCGGACTGAAGACGCCTGGGGCCGCGCTGCGGAAATCCACGAACTTCGCCGGGAAGGATGCACCGGCTTCAAACTGCGGCAGCTCGCGCTGAAGGTTTGGTGTTGCGCCCTGCGCGGGCGGCGGGCGCCGATGTGAATCCCATTTGCTCCGATACCCGTTGGCAAAGCCGTTGCAAAGCTTTCGCGATCTCCGCTTCGCGCACCAGAATGCGGTGTACCGGGCCCGACATGCTGGCGGCCGCCACAGGCATTCCATCGGCATCCTGGATTGCAGCCCCGATGCAGGCCACTCCGGGCTCGTTCTCTTCGTTGTCGATCGCATAGCCCCGCTGCCGGACCAGCTCCAGTTTGGCCTGCAGCCCCCGAGGAGTAGAGTGCCCGGCCAACAATTCCTGCGCGGCCGCTTTCGGCATCTTCGCCAGCATCGCTTTTCCCATGGCGGTACTCCCAAACTGCATGCGGCTGCCGACCATGGCGGCCATGCGGAAGGGCCGCTGGCTCTCGACCAGATCGATATAGAGGACCTCGCCGTTATGAATCATGCCCAGGTTCACGGTCTCGTTGAATTGATCCCGCAGCTGCACAAGCAAGGGGTGGGCAATTTCGCGAATATCCCGGCGCGAACCAACCGCCCTGTCGAAGGGCCAGGAGCCGAGCCGGTAGCCCTGGCCTTCTCCGGTTCGCTCAACATATTTCCGGCTGGCCAGCGTGTGCAGCAGCCGAAAGCACCGGCTCTTGTTCAGGCCGGTCCGCTGGCTGATCTCGTTCAGGCCCAGTTCGCGGGAGCCGTCGAAGATCTCAAGAATATCCAGCGCCCGAAGGACAGCTTCCACCACGTAGGGATCACTTGTTGTACGAGCAACTTTCATAAAGCCTCCGCGGCGCGCGTGCGACGGCAATTCTTCTATACAACCTGGTTCCCAATTTCGCCCCGAAACCTGCGGACGATTCCGATATATTTCCGGGCATTCTCCGTGATCACTTCGGTTCGCCCTTCGGCGGCGGCCTTGGCATCCACCAGATCGCTGCCCACCCCCAACGCGAATGCGCCCGCCGCAAGAAATTCCTCGGCCGTGCTCAAGGAAACGCCGCCCGTGGGAATCAGCTGAACCTGCGGCAGCGGGCCCTGGAGAGCCTTCAGATATTTCGCTCCGCCGAGAGCGCTGCACGGAAACACCTTCACAACGTCCGCACCGGCCTGCCATGCGGTAATGATCTCGGTCGGAGTCAAAGCGCCCGGCATCACCGGCACGCTGTAGCGGCGGCACAATTCGATGGTCTGCACGTTGAGTGCCGGGCTGACGATAAATTGCGCGCCCGCCAGCAGGCAGCTGCGGGCAGTCTCTGGGTCGAGCACAGTTCCAGCGCCGATCAGCAGTCTGTCACCGTGGTGTTTTACCAGCTGCTCCATCACCTGAATGGCGCCAGGCACCGTCATGGTAACTTCGAGCACCGTCACGCCGCCGGCAATAATCGCGTCGGCAATCGTAAGCGCCTCCTTTGCGGAGGTGGCACGCAGCACCGGAACCAGGCCAATCTCATGGATTCGTTGGATTACGTTCGTCTTACTCATTGCAGTCTCCCTAGTTCATTCATTTTCTCTTCTGGTGTAGAGAAAACCCACATCCCAAAGTCGAGATGTGGGCCTGTAAATCATCTGACCACGCGCGCGCCCGCGCCCTTCATCAGTCGTTCTACTTCGTTGAGAGTAGCCATGGTAGTGTCGCCCGGTGTCGTCATTGCAAGCGCCCCGTGGGCGCAGCCGCAATCCACCGCCCACTGCGGGCCTTTGTCACTCAGCAATCCATAAATCAACCCCGATGCAAACGAGTCTCCGCCTCCGACACGGTCGAAAATTTCAAGGTCCGGCATCGGTCGCGACTCGTAAAACTCCCCATCGTAATAGCAGATGGCGCTCCAGTCATTGCGGCTGGCCGTCTTCGCGTGGCGCAACGTCGTTCCCACCACGCGAAAGTTGGGGTACTCCGCGACGGCATGTCGAATCATGGCGCGGAATTGCGCTGTATCAAGTTCGGCGATGTTGTCGCCGACGCCTTTGATTTCAAATCCAAGCGCGGCGGAGAAGTCTTCTTCATTGCCGAGCATCACGTCGACCAGTCCGGCAAGATCGCGGTTCACTTCGCTGGCGCGCTTCTTGCCGCCAATCGACTTCCATAACGAATCGCGGTAGTTCAGGTCATAGGAGATGATCGTGCCATGCCGGTGCGCCGCCTCCATGGCCTCGCGCGCAACCAGCGCAGCGGTTTCAGAGAGCGCGCAGAATATGCCGCCGGTGTGAAACCAGCGCGCACCCTCAGCTCCAAAGATTTCATCCCAGTCGATCACTCCGGGTTTCAGCTGCGAAACAGCCGTATGCCCGCGGTCGGAACAGCCCAGTGCAGCCCGAACTCCGAAGCCGCGCTCGGTAAAATTCAATCCGTTGCGCACGGTTCGGCCCACGCCATCGTAAGGCATCCAATGCAAATGGGAAAGATCGACGCCGCCCTGCAGCATCAGATCTTCAACCAACCTGCCGACCGGGTTATCCGCCAGCGCGGTCACGATTGCTGTCCGCAGATTGAAGCACCGCCGCAGGCCGCGGGCAACGTTGTACTCGCCCCCGCCTTCCCACGCCCGGAATTGCCGCGTCGTAGCGACGCGTTCGTCGCCAGGATCCAGCCGCAACATTACTTCTCCGAGGCTGACCAGGTCCCATTTGCAGGTCTTGCCAGGCCGGATATTCAGTTGTTGATTTCCGCTCGTCACTGCTGTTCCATCCTCCAACTCATGGTTATGTTCACTCATCTGTCTACTCGGTCACGATATTCACTCGCCGAAGACCGGGCGCCAATATAAGTAACAGCGCGAAAGCCACAAGATAGGCTACGCCCGCATAGATAAACAGCGGCACATAGCTGCCCGTCCATTGCAGCACCTGACCGGCCACCGTCGCCATCACGACGCCGCCAATTGAACCTGCCATCCCGCCCAGACCGACAACAGAGCCGACTGCGCTCGACGGAAACATGTCCGAGGCCGTGGTGAACAGGTTCGCCATAAATGCCTGATGCGCCGCCGCAGCCAAACTCACCACGGCCACCGCTACCCACTCATACTTCGCATATCCGGCAAACATTACCGGGAGCACACAGATCGCGCCGATCAGCATGGGGGTCAGCCGCGCTCGAGTCGCAGTGAAACCGCGGCGCACCAGGAAGGCAGGCATCCATCCACCCGCCACGCTGCCAACGTCCGACACCAGATAGACCGTGATCA
>JBEPVW010000168.1:0-5566 GCA_041690775.1 Acidobacteriota bacterium
GCCAAGGTCGGCTCGGAACGCAACGGCGGCACGCGGCTGTTCTGCGTGAGCGGTCATTGCGAGCGCAACGGTGTCTATGAGCTGCCGATGGGCTACAACCTGAAAAAGTTGATTTACGAAGTTGCCGGAGGCATTCGCGGAGGACGGCAGTTGAAGGCGGTCGTGCCGGGCGGGTCCTCGACTCCCGTTCTGCTGCCGAGTGAAATTGATATTGGCCTCGACTTCGACCAGGTGGGCAAAGCGGGCAGCATGTTGGGTTCCGGCGGCGTGGTGGTGCTCGATGACTCAGTATGCATGGTGGAGTTCGCGCTGCGCACCATCAAATTTTATCAACACGAAAGCTGCGGCTGGTGCATTCCCTGCCGCGAGGGCACGGACTGGCTAAAGAAGACGCTGACGCGGTTCCATGCCGGCGCGGGAGAAGCGCGCGATATCGATAACATTCGCTACCTGGCTGAAAATATGTTGGGGCGGACGTTCTGTCCGCTGGGCGATGCGGCGGCGATGCCGACCATTGCTTTCGTGAAAAAATTCAGGCAGGAATTTGAAGATCATTTGGATGGCAAGCCCTGCCGGTATGCGAAGCACGCCGCGCTACAACCCGCGGCGCCAGAACTGGCTGCCGTTTAGCACCGGCTTGCACTGCAAGCGAGAGACTGAAGAATGACTGATGTAACCCTGACTGTCGATGGCAAGAGACTCACCGCTCCGGCGGGCACGCTGCTCATTGAGGCTTGCCGCAAAGTTGGAATTGAGATCCCTGCCTTCTGCTATTATCCCGGCTTTTCCTTGCAGGCTGCGTGCCGCATGTGCCTGGTACGCATTGAGAAAATGCCGAAGCTGCAGACAGCCTGCACCACGCCAATTGCGGAAGGAATGATCGTCTCGACGGAAACGGACGAGATCAAGCAGGCGCGGAAAGGCATGCTGGAGATGGTGCTGGCGAACCATCCGCTGGACTGCCCGGTCTGCGATGCGGGCGGCGAATGCGAACTGCAGGACATGACCTTCAAGTACGGCGCGGGCGACTCAAAGTTTGTCGATATCAAGAACCATCGCGATGAGCAGCAGTGGTCGCCCGTCGTTTTTTTCGATCGCCCGCGATGCATCCTCTGTTATCGCTGCGTCCGCGTTTGTGGGGAAGGCATGGATGTCGCGGCGCTCGGCATCCAGCAGCGCAATTCCGGCTCCGTGATTGCGCCGAACGATCAGACCTCCCTGAACTGCGAACAGTGCGGCATGTGCATCGACATCTGCCCGGTTGGCGCGCTCACTTCCGACACCTATCGCTACAAAACCCGGCCGTGGGAAATGACCCACGTCGGCACCATCTGCACGCACTGTGGCGACGGCTGCAAAACGACGCTGGGCGTACGGCGCAGTGAGAATGGAATGCAGATCGTTCGCGGAGATAACCGCGACAAAAGCGGCTTGAATGGAGAATTTCTCTGCGTGAAAGGCCGGTATGCGTTCGACTTTGCGGATAGCCCGGAGAGGCTGACGCAGCCGCTGGTTCGACAGCCGAACGGGCAACTCGCGCCGGTGACCTGGGAAGACGCAATTGCCGTGGTTGCGCGGAGCTTCAAGGGCATTCGCGAGGAACGCGGTGGCTCCAGCATCGGAGTGATTGGTTCGACGCGCATTACGAATGAAGAGGCTTACCTGCTACAGAAGTTTGCGCGCGGCACTCTTGGCACGCCGAACATCGATCATCATCGGACCACGGATTATGTCGGTTTTGCGCGCGCCCTCGCCGGCCAGAAGAACCGCTTTGCCAGCGTCGCAAATGCGCTTACGGCTCCAGCAATTTTGCTGGTGGGCAACGATCCGACCGAACAGCATCCGCTGCTTGCCTGGAACCTTCGCACCAACGTGCGGCACAATCGCACCCGCATCTACATCGCAAATCATCGCATCATTAAATTAGAACGCCAGGCGGAAAGTTTCGTTCAGATTCCGGCGGACGGCTACGCGGCTTTCACTCGCTTTCTTGGCGGAGAAGAAAATACCGCGTTCGGCAAAGATGCATCCGCTCTGCGGGATGCCTTGCGGCAGGAGCCGAATCTCCTGGTCATTTTTGGTGCGGAGGTGCGCGGAGCCGCCATTGACGAGCTGGTTAAATTTGGGCTCTCATTACCCGATACGAAATTTGCCTGCTTGGGAGATTATGTAAATTCGCGCGGCGCAGCGGACATGGGGCTTTACCCCGACCTGCTCCCTGGCTACCAGCCGGTTGCAAGCTCCGCTGCGATGCAGGCGGAATATGGTGACCGCTTCCCTGCGCAAGCTGGACTGGATCTGCCGCAGATGCTGGACGCCGCTGCCCGCAATCAGTTGGCTGCGCTCTATATCGTCGGCGACGATCCGGTGGAGCGCCTGGGCATGCACACCCAGGCTTTGCAGAATACTTTTCTCGTCGTGCAGGACATGTTTTTGACCGCTACGGCAAGGTTGGCGGATGTGGTATTGCCCACCGCGGACCTGTACGAAAAATCCGGCACGGTGACGAACACGTTTGGCGATCTACAGACGGTAAAGAAAGCGGCGGACCGCGCCGGCGTGCGCAGCGATCTGGAGCTGATCGTGCGCATCGCCGACCAGATGGGCGAAGACGTTCACACGCTGGTTCCCTTTGGAAAAGGCGTGCGGGGCGACATGGGACAATCGCGCGGAGCGCAGTCGGGCGAAGCTGACCGCCACGGAATCTGGCTGGCGGCGCACAATCTTGAGCCCAAGCTGAGCCCGTTCGACCCGAATGCCTTGCTCGATGAGATTCAGCGGCTGGTTCCGGGCTACGACTTCGACCGAATCGACCTACTGAGTGGAACGAGCCAGCAGGTGCAGCCGGCAGCATCGATCGAGCCGCTGCAACTTGCAGACTTGGCCGAGCGTCCGGATGGCGTTGTGCCCTCTGGCGACGGCCTGTTTACCTCCGGCACTCTCGGCCATTACAGCGAGAAGCTGAACGAAGTAGAAGTATTTCAAGAAAAAAAGAATATGGTTGCTGCCGATTGAAATTTCATCATTCGGTAGCGCTGGCAGTTCAAGATTTCTGGCAGGTCCGCGCATTGCGGTGCGCGAATATCGATGGTTGACAGAGTGGGTACGAAACAGGCGTGAATATTCTCATCTTTGTTCTTTTAAGCTTGCTCAAAGTTGCCGTGGTGACGCTGATCTTTCTGACGGCGGTGGCCTATACGGTGCTGCTCGAACGCAAGCTTGTCGGACGCATTCAAAATCGCTGGGGCCCTTCGCGTGTAGGTCCGTTTGGCCTTTTGCAACCGCTGGCGGACGGGCTGAAACTTTTTCTAAAAGAAGACCTGATGCCGACGGCGGTATTTCGGCCGCTGTACATTCTCGCGCCGATCATTGCGCTTTCCTGCGCGTTGATTTCGATCGGGGTGATGCCGTTTGGCAAAGATATCCGCTGGCATGGCGTGGATATGTTTCAGATCGCCGATGTACATGTCGGCCTGCTGATCATCCTTGGAGTGACATCGATCGGTGTTTACGGAGTCGCGCTGGCTGGATGGGCATCCAATAATAAATATTCCCTGCTGGGTTCCCTGCGTTCTACGGCGCAGATGGTCAGCTATGAACTGGCGCTGGGCCTTTCTGTTATTGGTGTGGTGCTTCGCACCGGCTCTCTGCGGCTGCGCGATATTGTGAATGTGCAGAACACGCACGGCATTCTGTCGTGGAACATTTTCGGCGGCGTGCAGATTGTTGCGTTCTTCATTTACCTGACGGCAGCTTTCGCCGAGACCAATCGCACTCCATTCGACTTGCCGGAAGCGGAGAGCGAGCTGACAGCCGGCTACCATACCGAATACAGCTCTATGAAGTTTGCCATGTTCTTTATGGCGGAGTACGCCAACATGATCAACGTTGGCGCGGTTGCCACGCTGCTGTTTCTCGGGGGATGGTCGAGCCCGTTCGGCAACCTGTTTCCAGCGGTCGGCGGCCCGGTTGTTCAGGCCCTGCTTCCGGTGTTCTGGTTTGTCGCAAAGATTTTTTGTTTCCTCTTTCTTTATGTCTGGGTGCGCGGGACCCTGCCGCGTTTCCGCTATGACCAGCTGATGGGTTTTGGCTGGAAATTTCTTTTGCCTCTTGCGATTGCCAATGTGATGGTGACGAGTCTGGTGCTCGCCTTCCATGGTTAAGCGCTTGTCATCCTGCAACCTGTTTTCCAGTGCAAGGAGCACTGAAAACAGTGATTTACAATCCAATGGAAGTCCTGGCCTGGCCGCTTCCATTCGCACCCAGGTTCTTCCGGCAACAAAGACAGAATGCATCTAGCACTCTTTATCATCTTCGGATTGCTGTGCCTTGGCGGAGCGGTGAACCTGCTGCTGCAACGGCACCCCATCAACAGCGCGCTTTCGCTGATCGTGGTGATGTCTTCGCTCGCCGTCCTGTATCTGCTGCTGGGCGCGGAGTTTCTGGCGCTGGCGCAGATCATCGTATACTCCGGCGCGATCATGGTGCTTTTCGTTTTTGTCATCATGCTGCTGAACGCCGGGGAGGAAAAGCAGACGCAAGGCAGCCAGGCAGCTTACATGGCTGGAATTCCAGGCGTGCTGGCACTCTTTGCGGTATTGGCCTCGACATTTTTCACGCTGCGCACCAGCTTCGGCGACGCCAGACTGGGCGGATTTCTGGCTACGACGGAGGACCTGGGCCGCGTTCTTTTCCGCAACCTGCTGCTGCCGTTTGAAGTTACTTCCATCTTGATCCTCGTGGCAATTCTTGGCGCGGTCGTCCTCGCGCGAAAGGAGCATTGACGTGGCCGTTCCGATTGCCTGGTATCTCATCCTTAGCGCCACTCTTTTCTCGCTCGGCGTCTTCGGCTTCCTCATCAAGCGCAACATCATCTCCATTTTCATGTCGATTGAGCTGATGCTGAACGCGGTCAACCTGGCCTTTGTTGCCTTCGCGAACCATTGGCACCAGGTCACCGGTCAAATTTTTGTCTTCTTTGTAATGGTCGTCGCGGCGGCGGAGGCTACGGTTGGACTGGCGATTATTATTGCCGTCTTCCGCTCTCGAAACACGCTGGACGTCGATCAGATTGATTTGATGAAGCTATGACATTTCCCTTGCATCTATGGTTGCTGCCGCTGTTTCCGCTTGCAGGTTTTGCGGTGAATGGGCTGTTTGGCAGCCGCTTGCCGAAGTCGATTGTGTCGCTGGTGGCGCTGTTATTTCCGGCGGCGGCGCTGGCGCAGGTGCTTTGGATTGTGGCGTGCGTGCATCAGGGACTGGCGTTGCCGTATGTCGAGCGATTCGCCACTCCGTGGATTGCCGTCACCGGCTTTCACGCAAATTTTTCTTTCCTTCTCGACCAGCTCACGCTGGTGATGCTGCTGGTTGTCACAGGGGTAGGTTTCCTGATTCATCTCTACTCCGTCAGCTATATGGCGGAGGAAGACGGTTACTGGCGCTTCTTCAGCTACATGAATCTGTTTCTGTTTTTCATGCTGACGCTGGTGCTGGCGGCGAACTTTCTGCTGCTCTTCGTCGGATGGGAAGGCGTCGGCCTCGTTTCGTATCTGCTGATTGGCTT
>JBEPVW010000169.1:0-5523 GCA_041690775.1 Acidobacteriota bacterium
CCGGCGGCAACCCGTGCTCCCCTGCGCGATCTGGAAGTTTTTCCTCCAGAGCCATTGCTGAGAGTGCCGCCATTGCAGGTTTCGCCTGCGGCCAGCTCCGCGCGCAGCCGCAATACCGCGGAAGAGTGAATCTGCGAAACTCGCGACTCAACTACGCTCAGCGTCAATCCAATTTCCTTCATCGTCATTTCTTCGTGGTAATAGAGTGTGAGCACCAGCCGCTCGCGTTCGGGCAATCTGGCAATCGCATCCGCGAGCCGCGTCCGCATTTCTCCCTTTAAGCAATAGAAAAGCGGATCTTCCTCCGGAGGGTTGGGCACGTAGGCGAGTTCGTCCTCGCCAGAGTCCTCTGAGCGCTCGACATGCAGGCTGCCGATTTCCAGGCCCTTCAGCTCACCGAGCAGCTGCTGATAGTCGCTCAACGGCAGATCGAGTTCGGCGGCAATTTCGCTTTCGGACGGTGCCCGGCCCAGCCGATTGCTCAGGGCGCGGATCGCTTCTTCAATGGCGCGGCCCTTGCGACGCAGATCCCGCGGGCTCCAGTCCAGCGTGCGTAGACTGTCGAGGATTGCGCCTCGAATGCGAAACTGCGCATAGGTGCGGAACTGGATGTTCTTGGCCGCGTCGAATTTATTGAACGCATCCATCAGCCCCACCATTCCGGCGCCGACCAGATCTTCCATTTCGAGATGCTGCGGAAGGCGTTCGTGGATGCGCCGGGCGATGTAGCGAACGATCGGCATGTGCTCCAGCAGAACTCGTTCGCGGGCAACGGGGTCCAGATCGGCAAACTGAATAGCTGCTTCTTCAGCGGGCAGGGGCTCGGAGGCCGTCAAATTGACCAGTAGCGGAGGAGGGGGCTGCCTCCCGGCCGCGGTCGCCATCGATTTAAATTGCGGTGCCGGCATTTCCTTGTTCCTCCCACTCCAGAGAACTTTTTCGGTCGCGCTGGTCTCCGCGCTATCTATCGCAACATTCCCAGAGAACGCACACGAATATCGGGCGGCAGTTCCGCGGGCGCAATGACAGTGATTCGCGGCATGAAAGGCTCCAGCCAGCGCCGCAGATAATAGCGGGCCGGACTAGAGCATAAGAGCACAGGGCTTGCCGAAGTTGTGGCTGTTCCGGTTAGCTGTTTCCAAGATTCGACGATGCGGCGCAGAAAATTTGTTGCGTTCCGCGCCGGCTGACTTCCGTCGCCGACCAGACGCTGCATATTTTCCCCGCCGACCGTCGCGATAATTTCCTCTTCCAGCACTGGATCGAGGACGAAGACACGCAGTTGCTCCTCTGGATCGAGCAGAGACTGCACCAGCGTTCGCCCCATGGACTGGCGAATGACTTCGACAAGATGCACTACGTTCTTATTGGCGGGTGCGTTTTCGACCATTACTTCCAGCACCGAACCAAGGTCGCGGATCGAGACCTGCTCACGCAGGAGTTGTTGCAGCACTCGTTGCACTTCGCCCAGCGTCATCAGCTTGGGCACCAGTTCCTCGATCAGCTTGGGATGCGATTCCTGCAGGCTGTCGAGCAGGCGTTTTGTTTCTGCGCGGCCCAGCAGGCGATGGGCTTCCCGCCGGATGATTTCTCCCAGATGCGTCGCAATCACAGTTGTCGGATCGACGACGGAATAGCCGGCCGCCATCGCCTGCTCCGAAAGAGACGGCTGTATCCAACGCGCGGGCACGCCGAAGGCAGGCTCCCGTGTCTCCGTCCCGGGCAGCGGTCGCGCTTTTGGATCCGCATTGACGGCCAGCAGATGATTGCCTTCGGTCTGCCAGCGCGCAATCTCTGCGCCGCGCAATGTGACCAGGTACTCGCGTGGCTTCAGACGAAGATTGTCCGTGATGTGCACTGGCGGGATGATGAAGCCGAGCTCCCCCGCAAGATGTCTCCGCAGAGCACGCACGCGGTTCAGCATCTGGCCACCTTGTTTTTCGTCGACCAGAGGAATTAACTGAAATCCAATTTCGAGCTTGAGATCGTCAACCTGCAGCAGGGCGGCTAAATTTTCCGCTTGCGCGGCTTCGGCTGGCTTTGCATCTTTGCCCGTACCCGCGGCAGCGGGATCGACCACTACAGGCAAATCTGGCATGCGATACGCGGCATATCCCAGAGCGGCGGCCAGCAGTAAAAACGGCAACTTGGGAAGTCCGGGGATCAGAGCCATCACGGTGAGCAGTCCAGCCGCGATCCACAGCGTATTGGGCCGGCGGAATAGCTGTGCGCCGAGTTCCGTGCCAAGGGTGCTTGCGGAGGAAGAGGCCCGCGTCAGGACAATTGCTCCCGCGACGGAAACCAGCAGCGAAGGAATCATTGTGACCAGACCATCTCCCACGGTCAGCACGGTGTAGGTCCTGATTGCTTCGCTGATGGCAACGCCCTGCTGAAAGACACCGATGAGAAGTCCGGCGACAATGTTGATCGCGGTAATGAGAATTGTCGCCAGCGCATCGCGCTGATTGAAGCGCGCGGCGCCATCCATCGCACCGTAGAATTCGGCTTCACGCGCGATTCCTTCACGGCGCTTGCGCGCGGTAATTTCGTCGATCATCCCCGCGTTTAAGTCGGCATCGATGGCCATCTGCTTGCCAGGCAGCGCGTCGAGTGTGAAGCGCGCGGTCACCTCCGCGGTACGGACCGCGCCATGACTGACTACAAGAAACTGAATGGCAATCAGCGCCAGAAACAGCACGAAGCCGACTACGTAATTGCCGCCCACCACGAAATTGCCGAAGGCTTCAATCACCTGCCCGGCAGCGGATGTTCCCTGGGAACCGTGCAGCAGAATGCGCCGACTGGAAGCCAGGTTGAGCGAGAGTCGAAAGAGGGTGAGCAACAAGAGCATGGTGGGAAAAACGGAAAATTCCACCGCGCGCCGCAACTGCACCGCGGAGAGAAATACTACGATGGACGCGGTGATCGACAGCGTCAACAACAGATCGAGCATGAAAGCCGGGAGCGGGACGATCATCACCAGCACCATGCTGATGGCGGTGGCGGGAAGGGCCATCTCCTGCAAACGCCGCGACGTTTCCGGCGTCATCCAGCGGGCGAGGCCTGTTTTCTTATCCGCTGGAAGAACCAGATTATTGGGAACGACTGCTTGCGTGCTCACGCGTTCTCTCCCTCATTCTTCATTTCCTCGTCGCCGTTCTCTTTCTCATCCCATACCGCGTCGAGCACGCCGGATTCATCCGTCGCGTCCTCTTCCATTGCGCCGGGTGTCAGCGGATCGAAGGGCATGATTGTTGTCCCGCCTGCCGAGGCCGTTTGGCCGCTATCCGGATGCGCGCGCAGATGCTGCTCCCGTTCGCGTTCGCCGGCGCGCATCTTTTCGTCCATCTGCTGGCGATAGAGGAAGGCAAGAATCGCGGCAACCGTTGCATAGAGGTCGCGCGGGATCGCCTGCCCAGGCTCAACGGAACGGAACAGCGAACGCGCGAGCGGCGGATTTTCCACGATCGGCACGCCGGCCCATCGTGCGTCTTCTTTCATCTGCTGCGCGACGAGGTTGCGGCCCTTCGCCAGCACCTTGGGAGCCTGCATGGTTTCGAAGTCGAAATCGAGCGCGACGGCGTAGTGGGTTGGGTTTGTAATCACCACGGTCGCCTGCGCGACATCCGCCCGCAGCTTGCGGTGGCGCATCTGGCGCTGGATGGACCGGATGCGGCTGCGAATCTGAGGATTTCCTTCGGTCTGCTTGAACTCCTCGCGCATTTCCTGGTGGCTCATCTTTAGGCGCTGCTCCCAGCTTCGCCATTCGACCAGGTAATCGAGTGCCGACCAGGCAAGCAGAATGCCGCTGGCCGCCAGCAGAAGCTGATACTGGCTTTCAAACATCGCTGGAATGCGAGCCATAGAAAGCACCGGCAGCGACAGAACGCTGCGCTCCATCCAATGCGCTCCGACGATCATGACCAACGCCGCAGGCAGCAGAGACTTCGCGAGGCGCGCGGAAGATCGCAATGAAAATACGTTCTTCACGTTGGTCACGGGATTGAGACGGTCCGCTTTCGGCTGCAGGCTTTCCGGGTAGAACCGCAACCCGCCGGTTTGCGCCATGCCGGTTGCGAGCGCCAGCGCCAGTGTTGCCGCCAGCACGATGCCTAGCGCAATCAGGCTTGGCAACATGCTGGCGCGCATCAGCGCGTTCACCACGGCGCCGCTTTCAAGACTCAGATCGGAGTGGATGCCCATGTCGAGGCTGCGGGAGTAAGCCTGCCGCCAATCCCACAGAAAACGTTCCGCCACCATGCCGAGAGCGACCACGCCCGCCGCCATGCCGAGAGCGCCATTCAGGTCGCGGCTCTTAACCACGTCGCCCTGCTCCCGCGCCTTCTTCTTGCGTTGCGCGGTTGCGTTCTCGGTCTTATCTCCCGCCATGCTGTCCCTTCAATGGTGAAACTCTTTCTGCGTTATCGATGCTTGAATTCATGCGCGGCGCGAAGCCACAACCAGATGCATGGCCTGGTTCAGCAGCGTGTCGAAATGAGCCTCGATATAGCGCGGCCATATTCCCAGGGAGCCGATCAGCACCATATAACCCACTAATGTCTTGAGCGGAATGCCGACAAACAATACTGGCAACTGCGGGGAAAGCCGGCCCACGAGGTTGACCGCCAACTCCACCAACAACGTTGCTCCCAGCACCGGCGCCGCCAGTTGCACACCCGCTGAAAAAATTCCCGACGCCATTCCTACCAGGGTCATGCTCGTGTGGGGGGATAGCCACGCTGTTCCCACCGGGACCACGGTGAAGGTGCGCATCAAGGCGGCGAGCAGCGTGCGGTCCAGGCCCGCGGCAAGAATGACCAGCACGCCGATCAACTGCAGGAACTGGCTGAGCAGCGGAGTGTCGACCGAAGAATTTGGATCGAGGACGTTCACCAGGGAGAAGCTGAACTGGAATCCGAGGACCTGTCCGGCGAATCCTAGAATCTCCATCAGCAGAGCCAGTGACAGCCCGAAAATTAATCCTGTCGTCAGTTCGCTCAGGACTGAAACCATCCCGAGCTGGGGATGCGCGCCGGGAAGGCTGGCGGCAATCGGCGCTAACAGCCATGTGAGCACCAGCGTGAATCCGACTTTGATCTGGTTGGGAATGGAAGCAGAAGAGAGAAAGGGCACGAACACCATGGCTCCGCTGATGCGGACCAGGACCAGCGTCGCTGCGATAAGAAATTGACTCCAGCTGGACATCATGTTCGCCTTTGCTTACGTTCCCGTATCCCATCCCACCGTTCTCCAATGCATTCCTAACAATGTGTGTCAGCCAAGAAAGCGATGGAAATCCTGGAAGAGCTGCAGCGTGTAGGAGACCAGGTTGCGCAACAGCCATGGCATTCCGACAATTGCCATGACTGCGACCGCAGCGAGGCGGGGAACGGTGGTAATCATCTGCTCCTGCACGGAGGTCAGGGTTTGCAAGACGCTGAGAACCACGCTGATCACTGCCGCGACGATAAGCATCGGGGCGCTGAGAAGCATGGCCTCCGTCAGCAAATGCCTCGCGAGTTC
>JBEPVW010000170.1:0-5523 GCA_041690775.1 Acidobacteriota bacterium
GCTCATCGCCGCCGCGCTCGACGACCAATCCCTCGCGCAATTGACGCATGCCGCTCACGCGCTGCAACTCGACGTCCTCTGTGAGGTCCACAACGCCGACGAAGCCGCCCGCGTGCTCGACCTCGGCTGCGACGCCATCGGCGTCAACAACCGCAATCTGCGTACCTTTCACGTCAGCCTCAACACCTCGCTCGACCTCGCAGAAAGCCTGCCCTCCGGCATCGTTCGCGTAGCAGAAAGCGGCATCCACACCGCCGCCGACATCGTCCGTCTCCGCTCTGCGGGCTTCGACGCCTTCCTCATCGGCGAATCGCTCATGCGCCAACCCGATCCCGGCGCTGCGCTGGCAGTCTTACTCTCCGCCGTAGCCGCCGAAGGCGTTGCGTCATGTGGATAAAAATCTGCGGCATCACATCGCTGGAAGACGCCAACTTCGCCATCGCCGCCGGTGCCGATGCCATCGGCTTCGTCTTCGCGGAAAGCCCGCGTCGCATCACGCCGCAAGACGCTCGCGCCATCATCGACAAACTTCCGCAGCATATTGAAAAAATCGGCGTCTTCGTCAGCCCGTTCCTTGACGAGCTCGCCGCCATCCATCACAGCGCAGGACTCACCGGCCTGCAACTCCACGACTCAACTCTCTCCACCAAGGCCGTGCGTTCCCGCATCGACTCTCCCGCCATCCGCATCGTGCACGTCGTCCGCTATCAAAACAACGCCGACCACTTCGCCCGCGACCTGAAAAATCTCGAACCGCTATCCGATGCAGTTCTCATCGACACCTGCATCCCCGGCAAGCAGGGCGGCACCGGCATCCCCTTCGACTGGTCCGCCGCGCGCGAAAGTTTCCTCCAGCACGTCGGTCATCTGCGCCTCATCGCTGCTGGCGGCCTGCGCCCGGAAAATATCCGCCAGGCCATCCTCACCCTCGCCCCCTGGGGTGTGGATGTATCGAGCGGCGTCGAAGCCGCTCCCGGAAAAAAAGATCCAGCCCGCGTCGCCGCCTTTATTCGCGAAGCCCATGCTGCCGCGGACAAGCTTGCCGCGGACGAGCTTGCTGTAGTCGAGCTTGGTAATCCGCCGCGAGTATGAAAAAGTTATAGATTGCAGCAGAAAATCGCCGCTCCCAATTCAGCTTCCAGAAAGAACCCGTCATGGCCAGCACTGAAGTCGAAAAAAACGATCCCGCAGCGGTACCCTCACCCGCCATCGGTCGTTTTGACGCGTATGGCGGACGCTACGTTCCCGAAACGCTCATGGCCGCGCTCGAAGAACTCGAGCACGCCTACTCCGTCGCACAGCAGGACCCGGCCTTCGCCGCCGAGCTCGCCGACCTGCTGCATAACTACGCTGGCCGCCCCACACCGCTCTACTTCGCGAAACGCCTCACGGAATCGCTCGGCGGCGCCAGGCTTTATCTCAAGCGGGAAGACCTGCTCCACACCGGCGCGCACAAAATCAACAACTGCCTCGGCCAGGGCCTGCTTGCCCGCCGCATGGGCAAGCAGCGCATCATCGCCGAAACCGGCGCGGGCCAGCACGGCGTTGCCACCGCCACTGTTTGCGCGCTCTTCGGCATGGAGTGCGTCATCTACATGGGCGAAACCGACATGCGACGGCAGGAGCTCAACGTCTACCGCATGCGCCTCCTCGGTGCGGAAGTCCGCGGCGTCAGCTCCGGTTCCGCCACCCTCAAGGACGCCATCAATGAAGCCATGCGCGACTGGGTCACCAATGTCCGCACCACACATTACCTGCTCGGCAGCGTGCTCGGCGCGCATCCTTATCCGATGATGGTCCGCGACTTCCAGCGCATCATCGGCATCGAGGCCCGCCTGCAGATTCTCGAAGCCGAAGGCCGCCTCCCCAACGCCATCATCGCTTGCGTCGGCGGCGGATCGAACGCCATCGGCGCGTTCTACGAATTTCTCGGTGACAAAAATGTTCGCCTCGTCGGTGTCGAGGCCGGCGGTCGCGGCTCAGCTC
This sequence comes from Acidobacteriota bacterium, assembly GCA_041690775.1. GTDB lineage: Bacteria > Acidobacteriota > Terriglobia > Terriglobales > Acidobacteriaceae > JAKAAZ01. The sequence goes on from JBEPVW010000170.1 coordinate 1,987, forward strand.
TCGGCGATCACGCCGCCCGCTTCCAGGGCGGCACTCCCGGCGTGCTGCAGGGCACGTATTCCTACGTTCTGCAGGATGAAGCCGGCCAGATCGCCACCACCCACTCCGTCTCCGCCGGTCTCGATTACGCCTCCGTCGGCCCGGAGCACGCCGCGCTCCACGACTCTCGCCGTGCGGAATACGTCTCCGCCTCCGATGAAGCCGCGCTCAGCGCCACCGTCACCCTCGCCCGGACTGAAGGCATTCTGCCCGCGCTCGAAAGCGCTCACGCCGTCGCCGAAGCCATCCGTATCGCGCCCACTATGCAGCGCGAAGACATCCTGCTCATCAACCTTTCCGGTCGCGGCGATAAAGATATGGGCATCCTCGCCCGCGAACTCAAGTTGCAGGGAGCATAATCGTGGCCATTCAATTTCATCGCAAGCCCGGCCTCGTCGTCTATCTCACCATCGGTGATCCCGATCTCGCCACCAGCAAACAGATCGCCCTCGCCGCCATCGACGTCGGTGCGGATGTCATCGAACTCGGTGTCCCATTCAGCGATCCGCTCGCCGACGGCCCCGTCATCCAGCGCGCCAGCGAACGCGCCATCGCCAACGGAACTCGTCTCGTCGATGTCCTCTCGCTCGCCGCCGCGCTCCGCAAAGCCCGCCCCAGCGTCGGACTCGTCATCTTTTCGTATCTCAATCCCATCCTGCGCATGGGCCTTGAGAAATTCGCCGCCGCCGCGGAAGCCGCAGGCGTGGACGCCGTCCTGCTCACCGATCTCATCGTCGAGGAAGCAGCAGAATACCGCAGCGTCCTCAAGCGCCATCAGCTGCAGCCAATTTTTCTCGTCGCCCCCACCAGCCCCGACAACCGCCTCGAACGCATCGCCGCCGTCTCTGAAGGTTTCATCTACGCCATCTCCCGCGTCGGCATCACCGGTACGCAGCAGCAAGTCGCCTCGGACGCGCAAGGCCTCGTCGAACGCCTGCGCCGCTACACCAAACTGCCCATCGCACTCGGCTTCGGCATTTCCAACGCCGCCCACGTCACCTCGGCAGCACAATTCGCCGACGCCGTCGTCATCGGCAGCGCTATCGTTTCGCTCATCGAGAAATCCACGCCCGCGCAGGCCCCCGCAGCCGTCGGCGAATTTATCGCCGGCCTGCGTGCCCCCGCGCGGCTTTCAGAAAGCATTCTTTCCTGAAAAATATTTCCCAGTCAATTAGGATAAGCAACAATATCTACTGTCAGCCGGGCCCATCCCCAAAGATGCTTCGCATAGCACGGATGCCCGCCTAGAGGTGAACTATGGACATCGCAGATTGGCGTTTGAAAATCGATGAGCTGGACCGCCAGATCGTTGGCTTGGTCAATGAACGGGCAAAGGCCGCGCTGGCCATCGGCGCGCTCAAACGCGCGACCCACATGCCCGTCTATGAGCCCAACCGCGAAAAGATTATTTTCGACAATGTCCGCCAGGCGAACTCCGGCCCACTGCCCAGCGCCCAGCTGACCCACATTTATGAACGCATTATTGATGTCATGCGTGCCCTGCAAAGAGATGAACCCGTCTAGCAGACGGCAGAGTCCGCATCGCGTTAGAACCCGCAACAAAAATTAGACGAAACGAGAAATCGGCAATGATCGTAGCAATGCTTGAGAACGCCACGGAAGACCAGATCCAGCAAGTCCTCGCAAGAATGGTGGAGATTGGTTTCAACGTGCATCGCACCACCGGAACCCAGCAGACCGTACTCGCCGGCGTCGGACAGCCTGGCACCTTTGATGTGCAGGATTTTCAAATCATGTCCGGCGTCGCCGATGCCCACCGCATCAGCTCTCCCTACAAACTCGCCGGACGCAGCTTCCGTCCGCAGGGCACCGTCATCCGCTTTGCCAACGGAGTCACCGTCGGCGGCGAAGAAATCGCCGTCATGGCCGGCCCCTGCTCCGTTGAATCCCGCGAGCAGATGTTCACCATCGCCAAACAGGTCGCCGAAGGCGGCGCAAAATTCCTCCGCGGCGGCGCATTCAAACCCCGCTCCTCGCCCTACTCTTTCCAGGGCATGGGTCTTGAAGGCCTGCGCCTGCTGCGCGAAGTGGGCGATGCAACCGGCCTGCTCATCGTCAGTGAAGTCATGGAAATCTCGCAGATTGAAATCATGCTGCCGTACATTGACGTCTTCCAGGTCGGCGCGCGCAACATGCAGAACTTCAATCTCCTGCGCGAACTCGGCCTCATCCGCAAACCCATCCTGCTCAAGCGCGGCATCGCCGCCACCATTGAGGAAGTCCTGCTCTCCGCCGAATACATTCTCTCCGGCGGCAATTATGACGTAATGCTCTGCGAGCGCGGCATCCGCACCTACGAAACTTACACCCGCAACACGATGGATATCTCCGCCATCCCGGTCCTCAAGCATCTCTCGCATCTGCCGGTCCTCGGTGACCCCTCCCACGGCACCGGACGCCGCGACATGGTGCCCGCCATGGCCCGCGCCTCAGTCGCCGCCGGCTGCGACGGCCTCCTGATGGAAGTCCACCCCAACCCCGACAAGGCAATCTCCGACGGCGCTCAATCCCTCTTCCCCGACCAGTTCTCCCAGCTAATGAAGGAGCTCCGCATCATAGCCTCCGCCGTAGGAAGAACCATCGCCTAAAAGAAAATAAAAATGCTGTCATCCCGAGCGAAGCCGAGGGACCTGCTTTTCATCGCGCAACGAAAAAACTCCCCACATCTCGCTTTAGAGATGTGGGGTTTTGTTTGCAGAAAAATAAATATAGAAATAATAAAAAGAATGTCATCCCGCGCAAATCGAAGCACAATAAAGAAAGTGTCATCCCAGCCAAGCGAAGCGCAATTAAAAAATGGTGTCATCCCGACCGAAGTCATCGCGACGCGATGACGCAGCGGAGGGACCTGCTTTTTGTCCACCTCCCGACAAGCATTTTTCCAACACGGAGTCATTCTGAACGAAGTGAAGAATCCAGAGAATTTCCGCTGGAAATAAGAAATCGAAGCGCAATAAAAATAAATTGTCATCCCGAGCGCAGCCGAGGGACCTGCTTCTCTCCCGCGCAACGACACAATAAAAGCGGCATAATCAGACATGCCAGAAACAATCCACAGCGTAACGATCCTAGGCACCGGCCTCATCGGCACCTCCATCGGCCTCGCCCTCCGCGCCCACGGATTCACCGGTCGAATCCAGGGTTGGGACAAGTCCCCCGCTGAGGCAGAAATCGCCCGCGACCGCCACGCCATCGACACCGTAGCGCAGGACCCCATCACCGCCGCCCGCCAGGCCGACTGCATCGTCCTCGCCATGCCCGTCTTCGGCATTCTCGACTGGATCGGCCGTCTCGCCCCTGTCCTCTGCCAGGGCCAGCTCGTCACGGATGTCGGCAGCACCAAGCAGGCCGTCTGCGCCCGCGCCGCGGAGTTCGCCCCCGGCTTCCAAAACGCCTGCTTCCTCCCCGGCCACCCCATGGCAGGCAAGGAGGTAAACGGCGCCACCCACGCCGACGCCAACTTATTCAAAGGAGCCG
>JBEPVW010000171.1:0-5476 GCA_041690775.1 Acidobacteriota bacterium
CGAAAAAGTCTCGCAGATGGAAAATCAAGCCGCCGCCATTCCGCGCCTCGGCGTCGCCGAGTATGACTGGTGGAGCGAAGGCCTGCACGGCGTCGCCTTCTCCGGTTACGCCACTGTTTTCCCCCAGGCCATCGGGATGGCTGCAACCTGGGATGCGCAGCTGATTCACGAAGAGAGCTCGGTCATAGGCATGGAGGCGCGCGGCAAGTACAACTCCGCGCAGCAGGCGAACAATCACGCCATCTTCTATGGGCTGGATTTTTGGTCGCCGAATGTAAATATTTTTCGCGATCCACGCTGGGGCCGCGGCCAGGAAACCTACGGCGAAGATCCCTTCCTCACTTCGCAACTGGGCGTCCAGTTCGTGAAAGGGCTGCAAGGGAACAATCCCAAATACTACGTCGCAATCTCGACGCCGAAACATTTTGATGTTCACAGCGGCCCGGAGTCCGAGCGGCATAAATTTAACGTCAACGTCTCGCCGCACGATCTGCAGGACACATACCTGCCGGCCTTTCACGCCACCATCGTCGACGGCCAGGCCGACTCTATCATGTGTGCGTACAACGCAGTGGATGGCGTGCCCGCGTGCGCTAGCAAGATGCTGCTGCAGAAGATCCTGCGTGGGGACTGGCATTTCAATGGCTATGTGGTCTCCGACTGCGGCGCAATCGGCGACATCGCAGTCGGCCATAAGTATGCTCCCAGCGTGGAGCAGGCGTCTGTCGATGGTGTGCGCGCCGGAACCGACCTCAGCTGCGGCGATGAATACCTGACGCTCGCGAAGGCCGTTCACGACGGCCTCATCAAAGAGAGTGAGATCGATACTTCCGTCAAGCGTTTGATGACCGCCCGTTTCCGCCTCGGCATGTTCGACCCCGAAAAGGATCGCCCATTCCGCTCTCTGGATCAGTCCATTGTGTTCTCGCCGCAGCACTCCCTGCTGGCGCTGCGCGCTGCCGAAGAATCGATGGTGCTGCTCAAAAATGACGGAGTGCTGCCGCTGCGCAACAACGTGAAAACCATCGCCGTCATTGGTCCGAATGTGTCGTCAATAGCGTCCCTCGAGGGCAATTACAACGGCACGCCGATCGATCCGGAAACTCCGCTGGCCGCTTTCAAAACGCTCGCGGTTCAGAAGCGTTTTCATGTTCTCGACGAGCAGGGCTCTCCCTATGTTGAGCAGCGCATGCTCCCCGTTCCGCCAAACGTTTTTCATACCGATGCCCCCAATAGCCGTCCTGGTCTCTCCGTTCAATACTTTTCCAATCTCGACTTTTCCGGCCAGGGAGTTTCCGTCCTCGTAGACAACGTGGACACGAATCTACGGGATGCTTTGCCAACGCCGAAATACATTCCGGCCAAGGCAATTTCCGCCCGTTGGTCGGGAACATTTACCGCCCCCGCAGCCGGAGATTACAGCTTCCAGGTAATATCGCCCGGTTGCTATCCATGCGGAAATGCAGACACCTACAAGGTGTGGTTCAACGGAAAATCGGTTGCGGGCGGCCCAGCGGGTGGTGATCACGAACACAACAACACAGCGTTTACCGTCCACTTCTCCGATACGCGGCCTCACGCTTTCCGCATGGAGTATTCGCATCCCGGCCCGCTGTTCAGCGCCGCGATCGTCTTTAGTTGGCAACCGCCAGCCGATGTTTTGCGTCAGCAGGCTGTAGAACTCGCAAAAACGGCGGACATCGTGGTCGCGTTTGTCGGCATTTCCCCTCATCTTGAAGGTGAAGAAATGCCGATCCACGTTCCAGGATTTTCCGGCGGCGATCGTACTTCCATCGCCCTGCCGGAAGTGCAACAGAGACTGTTACAATCTCTTGCCGCGACCGGCAAACCGCTCGTGGTTGTGTTGATGAATGGCTCCGCGCTGTCGGTGACCTGGGCGCAGCAACACGCCAACGCTATTCTGGAAGCCTGGTATCCCGGCGCACGCGGGGGAGAGGCCATCGTGAATACTCTTCTCGGAAAAAACAATCCCGCAGGAAGATTGCCGGTCACGTTTTACGCTTCGACCAGCCAGCTACCGCCGTTTGCGGACTACTCGATGGCCAACCGAACCTACCGCTATTTCAATGGCACGCCCCTCTACGGATTCGGCTACGGCTTGAGTTATTCCCGTTTCAGCTACAGCCGTCTCAAGCTATCTAGCAACCATATCCAGGCAGGCGATCCGCTAACTGTAACTGCGAGTGTGACAAATACATCAAAGCTTACCGGCGATGAAGTAGCAGAGCTATATCTCGAATATCCGTCACAAGCCGACGGCGCGCCCCTGCGCGCTCTCGCCGGATTCACCCGCATCCATCTCGATCCGGGCGCAACACAACACGTCAGCTTCACGCTGGATTCCAACCGACTCAGCCACGTCCAGAATGATGGCCAGCGAGCAGTATCCGCGGGAAATTACAAAGTATTCGTAGGCGGCGGCCAGCCATCCTCAGACGGCACCGGCCTGTCTGCACCCCTCGCGATCACCGGCCAGCAAACAATTCCAAATTGAGAACGATGGCATAGAAAATAATCCGGGTGCCCCAGGTTTCGCTTCTGAGACCTGGGGCTTAAAGCGTCGCAGGAATCTCAGCATACAAAAAGGATTGTCATCCCGACCGGAGCGCAGCCGGGGTCCCCGGCGACAGGTCTTCGTCGCTGGGGTGGGAAGCGCAGTGGAGAGACCTGCGTTCACCACCGCTGAAACCTACCGCTGCGCTAACTCCACCGCATTGGCCACCCGCAGAACCGTCGCCTCATCGAAATGTTTCCCAAGAATCTGCGCCCCAATCGGCAAGCCTTCTTGGGAAGTTCCACACGGAACAGAAATTCCGCAGATGCCCGCAAGGTTCGCTGTGACCGTGTAAATGTCCGCCAGATACATCGCCAGCGGATCGTCGGTTTTCTCTCCCAGCTTGAACGCCGGCGTAGGAGCCGTAGGAGTCAGCAGAACATCGACCGTGCTGAACGCTTCGAGAAAGTCGCGCGTCAGCAGCGTGCGCACCTGCTGCGCCTTGCGGTAGTACGCGTCGTAATAGCCCGCGCTCAGCACATAGGTTCCCAGCAGAATGCGCCGCTTCACTTCGCGGCCAAATCCCTGGTCGCGCGTCTTGCGGTACATGTCGGCCAGCGTTGCCGCATCCGCCGCGCGCAGCCCATAACGCACGCCATCGAACCGCGCCAGGTTCGCACTGGCCTCCGCCGTCGCAATCACGTAGTAGGTCGCAATCGCATACCGTGTGTGCGGCAAAGAAACTTTATGCAGCGTGCATCCGGCAGCGCGCAGCATGTCCGCTGTTTTCTCAACAGCGGCTCGCACTTCCGTATCCAGACCCTCCGCGAAATATTCTTCCGGGATGCCGACCCGCAATCCCTTCACTGGCTCTGCCAACGCGGCGGCGTAATCCGGCACCGACGCCGTCGCCGATGTCGCATCCATCGGGTCATATCCCGCCAGTACGCCCAACAGTGTCGCAGCGTCTTCCACCGTATGGGTAAAGGGCCCAATGCGATCCAGAGATGACGCGAACGCAATCAACCCATAGCGCGAAACGCGGCCATACGTCGGCAGCATCCCCACCACTCCGCAGAACGAAGCAGGCTGGCGAATCGAACCGCCAGTGTCCGTCCCCAGCGTGGCGACCGCCATGTCCGCCGCAACCGCCGCCGCCGATCCGCCGCTCGACCCACCGGGAACCCGGTCCAGAGCCCGCGGATTGTGCACCGGGCCATACGCGGAGTTTTCGTTCGACGAGCCCATCGCAAACTCGTCGCAATTCAATTTGCCCAGCAGCACGGCGCCCGCAGCTTCAAGGCGCGCCACCGCCGTCGCATCGTAGGGCGGCAGATATCCTTCCAGAATCTTCGAGCCGGCAGTAGCGGGTGCGCCCCGCATCGTCAGCACGTCTTTGATGCCGATCGGCACCCCCGCCAACGGCGGCAACGTCTCGCCCGCCGCACGCAAATCATCCACGCGCGAGGCTTGTTCGAGCGCCCGCTCCCGACTCAATGCCAGCCACGCATTGATCCGCGAATCTTCCGCCGCAATGGTTTCGTAGTATCGCTCGGCCAGCGCCACCGCACTCATTTCGCCGCTGACAATCACCTCGCGCGCAGCCCGAATCGTATGCGGCGCGCCAGTCTTCGTCGATGTGGAACTCAATCCTGTCATCCGTCTGTCCTAATGAAACAGTAACTGTTACAAATATGATTTTGTCACAACGAAAATCCGGGTGCCCCACGTCTCGCTTCTGAGACATGGGTGAACGCGCCAGAGGAATCATCGCACCGAAATCAACTCCCAAAGCGCTGTCATCCCGACCGGAGCGCAGCGAAGTGGAGGGACCCGCTGTTTCTCTAACAACAACGAAAATCCGGGATATAAAATGTCAGGTAATCGCGAACCACGTCTAACGCTCAATCACCTTCGGCACTTTGAAATACGTGCCATCCGTCTCGGGAGCCGACGCCATCACCGCCTTGCGATCGAGCGAAGCGCGCGGTGTGTCCATGCGAAGCGCGCCGCCATGCCCATCGCCGGTACACCCCTGCAAAAGTTCATTCACCTGCGCCATCGCGGGAACATCCGTCGTGTCCAGCTCATTCAACTGCGCAACGTGACCCAGAATAGAATTCAGATCGCGCAGCATTTCCGTCTCTTCCTCCGGAGTTAATGCAAGCTGCGCCAGTTCCGCCACCCGCAGCACCTGCTCCAGCGACACCCGCTCTGTGCCCGCTCCATTCATCGTTCGTCCAGTCTCCTGTGCCATTAAAATTAGTATAGCCAGAGAATGAAACAAAACCTGGGTGCCCCCAGAGCCTGCCAAGGGTCTCGTTTCTGAGACATGGGAATCGCCGATGCCCAAGCGATGCCGCCCAGAAAACCCCAAAAATCAGCCAATTTAGGCCTGTTTTCCAGAAAAACCGCTAAAAACCAAAGAAAACCTGTGGAAATACGCTGTTTTCCGTTGACAAATGCTTTTGAAAGCCGCAAGGTAAACGGCGGAAGGGTTTCTGAAACCTGCATCAATCCTGCACGAAACATGTTCGGCCCGCGCATTTCCCTTGGCGGAGTCGGGCAGGTGGGAACCGGTCAGGTCCACAGAAGTCAAAAACCAGCAGTGGCTCCGGCCATTGCTGTAACCAGGAACAGGAGGAATAAAAATTATGGCAGCAGGTATGACTAAGACTCAACTCGTTCGGCACATGGCCGAGAAACTCGAGCTCACCAACAAACAGGTGGCGGCATTTCTCGACCTGCTGGCGGAAACCGCAGTGAAGGAAACCAAGAAGTCCGGCCTCTTCGTTATTCCAGGACTGGGCCGTCTGGTGAAGGCCGATCGCAAAGCGCGCATGGGCCGCAACCCGCAGACCGGCGAAGCCATCAAGATCAAGGCCAAGACGGTGGTCAAGTTCCGCGTGGCCAAGGCCGCCAAGGATGCCATCGCGCCAGTCAAGAAGTAAGCACGCAAGT
>JBEPVW010000172.1:0-5413 GCA_041690775.1 Acidobacteriota bacterium
GCCTATTTCCTTCTCGGCGGTGCCGTTGGTCAGCATCTGGGCGGCTTGCTCTAGGGTGAGCGGGGTGGGGGATCGCTTGTAGTTGCTGGTTATCTCGTCTTCCTGTTCGCTGATGCTTTTGAAGAACAGCGCGTGACCCAGGATGTGGACGTGGGTCTGGGTGATCTCCCATTCGTGGGGAGCTATCTCGGAACGGATAATGCGGAAGGTACCGCCCTGCTGCAGTTTCCCGAGGATGCCCCAGCCGAATTCGACCGGCTGGATCAGGGTTCCGCTGAGGAGTTTGAGGCGCTTCTGTTGGGCGTCGACAACCATTTCGCCGGCCATGGCGGCAAAAACTCGCGACGCATAGGTGGGCGGCTGAAAGGCTGGATTGGGTTTGAATTTCAGAGTGATTTCGCCGTTCGATTCTCCAGCTTCGGTCCACAGAAAGGCGTCGGGCAGCATCTTCATTAGGGAGACAGCCTGCTTGTCATCGTGCGCGCTGTTTTTCCGCTGTTTGGCGCGTTCGGCGGGGTCGGTGACGACCTTCTGCATTTTGGCGCGGTCCTGTTCCTGCTCCTGGGCAGTGAGAGGGCGGTTGTTGGTCTCGACGGTTTTTGAAACCGTACCGTCCTCAGTCTCGACAACCAGCTTCACCGTATTTTTGTCCGGGGTCTTGTCGGCGTCGCGATACATCCATTTGGTGTGGTCGTTCTGGTTGGCGGCCAGCTCGTTATGAATGACCTGCTGCACCAGTTGCTGCGCGGCAGTCGGCTGCGCGCCGGCGAGAGATGTGCATAGCAGAAACGCCGATACGGCGGAGATACGGAGCGCAAACCCTGGACGACTGATCGCCGTCACGATATTTCGAAGAGGCTGGCAATCTCCCGATACGTTCATTCGCTGCATGGGTGTCCGCATGTATTTACGATACAGCGGCCTTGGATGCGGCAGTGGACCAACCCTGGTACCAGGGTTCCCGGGTTGTGAGGGTTTCCAGCGGTTTGCCGGGACGCGGACAGAGGAGCACCTGATACAGTTCGATGTTTCCTCTCCGGAAAGCGTCCGCGGAACCGGCCATATAGAGCAGCCAGATGCGATAGGTCCGTTCAGAGACATAATCCAGCACGGTTCGCGCGTTCTTCTGCAGGTTGTCGACCCACAGCCGGAGCGTTCTATCGTAATGGCTGCGCAGGTTATCCACGTCACGGACTTCAAAGCCGACCGATTCGGCCAACTGCAGCACCTGGGCGAGAGTGACCAGCTCCCCATCGGGAAAAACGAATTTGTCGATGAAGGAATCCTTCGAAGGGGGAGAGGTGGCTGACCGCGCGATGCCGTGGTTCAGGAAAACGCCGTCGGAGTGCAACATGCGGAGCGCGATGGTGAAGTAGTCGCGCAGATTCTTGAGGCCGACATGTTCAAACATGCCGACGCTGGCGATTTTGTCGAAACGTGTCGGCAGCTCTGGCATATTTCTGTAGTCCCGCAACTCGACGGTGCATTTGTTCTGGAGTTGCGCGTGAGAGATGCGGCTGGCGGCGACGGCGGCCTGTTCCTTGCTCAGGGTGACGCCGTACGATTCCGCTCCATATTGCGAAGCCGCGTGCAGGACAAGACTTCCCCAACCGCAGCCGATGTCAAGGAAGCGGTCGTCGGGGCGCAGCCCCAGTTTGCGGCAGATCAGTTCAAGCTTGTTGGTCTGGGCGGATTCCAGGCTCTCTGAAGGATCGCGAAAGTAGGCGCAGGAATAGGCAAGCGTGGGGCCGAGCCAGGGGCGGTAGAAATCGATGGGCAGGTCGTAGTGATAGGAGATAGAGGCGCGGTCCCGGGCCTTGGAGTGCCGCGGGCCATGCCGCAACAGGCGGGCGAAGTCCGACGAAGAATGCCAGATGGTGCGCAGGATGCTGAAGCGGGAGCCAGCCGGGCGGTCGATGATGTAATGGACGACGGGAAATACCGAGAAGAGATCGCCTTCCACATCGAGTTCGCCGTCGATAAATGCTTCTCCCAGAGTGAGCTCGGTCGGGTCTTCCATGAGCGCGTGCCAGGCTGCAGCGGTTTTAAACACCAGCGTGCATTCAGGCTTCTCGTTGGGAGAAGAACTCCAATTCCAGCCGTCGGCGCTGCGGACTGCAAAGGACGTCTCGTGGAAATCGCGGAACAAGTCGTTGAAGACCTTTGTCCGGTAGGAATGGTCCAAAGCAGAAGGCATGATTCACCTCGGCGGTTTACTCCCCCTTAGCGATAGAACTGCGAAGGAGGGGCGTCCGGCGATAACCTACTGACTTTAAGAGAGTAAACACGAAGTCGGGGTTGCCTCCATTTTATTTTGGACAGGCCCGAAGGGTGGAGGAGCAGAAGCTGAGAAGTACGTGTGCCGAACGCCGCGAAGGTCACAGAGCAAAAGCCCCAGGTTGCAAAGCTAACCTGGGGCTTTTGCTCTCATTCTGCTAGGAGGTCTGCACTCCACCGTCAGCAGCACGGGCCTCCATGATCGTCGAATTGGACGAGGGTGCTATCGACCTATGTTGATTTAATGGTTCCGTTCAGGCCATTGGGATAGAAGCCGCCCGAAGTGATTCCGGCGCCCGGGTTGGCATAGACGATATTCAGCACCTGCTGCGGGGTGCGGACGATGGCGAGGCCGCCCTTTTCGCAGAAATACTGATTGGTGCTGGTGGTCGAATCGATTGCGCTGGTGGGCACATCCATCGAGTCCGTGGCCTTGTCCATGGCCGTCAGCCCCATCTGGATGATGTTCTGGCGGATGTTGCTGGCGTGGTATGCCTCAATGGCGAGGATCTGTGCCGCTACCTGCAAAGTGGAGGTGCTGCTGGCGAGGTAGCCTGCTCCGCCAAGGTAGGCGCTGACACCGGTATCTTCAAAAGCGCGAGCGACCAGCAGGAACAGCTTCATATTGTTGACCGTGCCGAGCGCGGCCAGGTTGATGTTCGGCATGGGAACAGCCGCGCTGCCGAGCGCCTTGAGAAGAATCTCGACGTGGGTCTGCTCATCGGACGCGATCTGCTGCGCGATCGCTTTCACGGTGGGGGTGAAGTCGGTGACCATGGCGCCGCCCATTACGGTGCCTAATCCTGTGCCTGTTCCCATGTCCGTCGCGGAAAGACCGTTGCCGGTGGTGGCGTAGAGGTAAAAGCTGGCTTCAAGGTATTCGAGGTTGAGGGCGAAGTTGAGAACATCGTTCGGTTGGGGTGTGCCGCCCATTACCGGAGGAGGTCCACCGTTCAGCAGGCCACCGTTGGTCCCAGTACAGCCGAGAACCATGGCTGCTCCGGCAGCGGCGCCGGCAGTTCCCAGTCCGGTTAAGAAACGGCGACGATTCAAAGAGCGGAAATAGCCAATCCTGTTTAGTTCCTGCTCGGGGGTTAAATTTTCGGTTTCTTCAGTCATTTTCATAATGACCTCCTTTAGCCAGTACGTGCCGGGATGCGGGGTGGATTGGTTGCGGACTTTAAATTCTGGAGATCGAGATCAAAAAGATCGAGTCGATATCTACCGGTGCATCTACTTGTTCGCACCGAATGTCGATGCTAGTTTTTCTGCATCTAATGGGGTTTTTCTGTTCCAGTGCGGCTGTCTGCCCTCCGTCCATTTCTGGACAGCGATTCTCAAATTTGGACACTCGCCCAGGATGTCTCCGGGCTGATTCGGCGCGGGCTCTTTATTTGTTGCAATCGACCACGCGGGAACTATGGCGGCCGGATTGCAGTATTGTTCTATGCGCCATGTAGCGACAGGTAGGTTGCGCGAAGAACAGGAAGACATCGAATGCAGACCTTGTTTCAGGACATTCGCTATGCACTGCGGCAGCTTGGCAAAGCGCGAGGCTTCGCCACGGTTGCGATTCTTACTTTGGCGCTGGGGATTGGCGCGACGACGACGATCTTTACGCTGCTCTATGACGTGTTGCTGAAGCCACTGCCGTATGCGCATCCGGATCGGCTGGTGGTGATGCAGGAACAGGTAGCCGAGTTCAAGGATATCTATCCCACGCTGCCGATGAATGCCAACCACTTTATGAACTGGCAGCAGCATAGCCGCAGCTTTCAGTCTTCGGCGGTGATGGAGCAGGACAGCGTTCCCCTGGGGGCTGGCGGCCATCCGCTGCAGGTAAGCGTGCTGCGCTCGACACCTGGTATTTTTTCGGTGCTGGATGTGATGCCGCAGCTTGGCCGGGAATTCACCACGCAGGAAGACCAGCCCGGCCATGACCATGTCGTCGTGCTGCTGCATGGCTTATGGAAACAACAATTCCATGGCGATCCAAAAATTCTTGGGAAGACGATCACGCTCGACGGGTATCCCTATACCGTTATCGGGGTGATGCCGGCAGGTTTTCATTTGCAGTGCGAGCAGGGCTTTGGTAGCGGCCAGATAACGATCAGCGGTCAGAAGCAGGCGGAGGCGCTGATCCCCATCGCGTTCAGCAAAGACCAATTGCAGGAGACAGTAGGGGAATTCAATTATCCCGGTCTGGCGCGATTGAAGCCGGGAGTTTCCGCAGCGCAGGCGACTGCGGAGATCGACGCGCTAGAACATACGATTTCTGCCAGTTTGCCGGCGGATGACAAAATGACGCTGTCCGCGGTCTTAATTCCATTCCAGCAATATCTTGTAGGAGACAAGAGTAAATCGCTTTGGATTCTGCTGGCGGCTGTCGCCGGACTGTTGTTCGTCGGCTGCATCAACATTGCCAATCTGCTGTTGGCGCGGGCGGTGGGCCGGAGACAGGAGATGGCGGTAGCGTCGGCATTGGGGGCCAGCCACACCGATCTGCTGCGGGCATCGATGCGGGAAGCGTGCGTGCTGGCGGGTATCGGGGGCGCGCTAGGAATACTATTTGCAACTGTGGCGGTTCCAATTTTGCAGCGCTATCTGCCTGCGGCGCTGAATTTCCGTGGCAGCCTGCATCTCGACTGGACGGGCGCGGTCTTCGCGATCTTGATGGCAGGTGCGGCCACTCTGCTGGCGGGCGCGGCTCCGGCATGGATGAGCTGGCGCACGCAGCCGCAGGAGGCATTGCGCGGCGACTCGCGCTCTGCCAGCGAATCGCGCGGTGGTAAGCGGCTGCGCAAGACTTTGGTGGCTGCGGAAGTCGCTGTCAGTGTGGCTCTGGTGCTGATGACCGGATTGCTGACCATGAGCCTATACCACCTGATGCATGTGCATCGCGGATTCCAAACCGAACGGATATTGACTGCAACGATCGATCTGCCGGCGAAGGACTATTCCACGAAGACCAAAAACGCGCAGTTTTATAAGACAATGCTGGCAAAGCTGCGGCAACTGCCTGGAGTCGAGAGCGCTGCGATCACCAGCGTGTTGCCCCTGGTTGGAGATAGCTGGATCGATATGGCGCGTATTGCCGGAGATACCCGTTCTTTTTTTCAGATGCCGACAGAACACT
>JBEPVW010000173.1:0-5361 GCA_041690775.1 Acidobacteriota bacterium
GCTGTAGAGCTCGATTTTCTAAAAGGCCGCGAGCGTTTCGAAGGCCTCGACGTGTTCAGCTTGCTTCATTACAACGAATAGCGGCTGCAGTCCCGCGACACAAAACGCTGGCAAGTTCCGCTGGTTTGCGCTACAAAGAGACAGCCCTGTATGCGTCAAACCTGTGGACTTTGGACTCTGTTGCTCTGCCTTCTGTTCGTTCCCGCGATGCTGGCCGCCCAAACGCAGCCGGCAAGCGTGCCCGCGCCCCACACAGCTAAAGCCGCTGCCAATCCAAAGACGCCGAAAGAGTTCCTCGCCCGTGCTCGCCAGCTAAGCGATCTAGAAGCGGCGGGAATTCCCTTCCACCTGAAAGGCACGTATGTAGCCGCCGGCGATGCAGAGTTCACGGGCAACGGAACCATTGAAGAATGGTGGCAATCGAAAGATCTCTGGCGAAAGGAGGCTACACTCGGAAACTATCGGTGGGTGAGGATAGCCAACGGCGGCAGGCCGCTTTTATATACCACGTCAGCATACGTTCCGCTGCGCTTACGGCAAGCCCTCGACGCGGTTCCAATCGGGCTCCCATCCGAAACCAGCACTGCCGGCGATTGGCGCCTGGCTCACCAAAAACTGAGCACGGTGAACGTAATCGTTCTGTCCAAGCCATATAACCTCGGCGCATCACACCCTAAAGTGAAAGTCGTAGAAGCGAACTACTTCACCACGGAAGGTGTTCTTCGGATTCATCTGAAAGGCAATATAACCACACTCTATAACAACTTCCAATCCTTTCAGGGCCTCCTGATCCCCCGGAAGATTGACGTCGCATTTGACACGAATCGATGGGTCGCTATGACAATAGACCTTTTGGAAAAGTTGAAACAGGATAAGCAGGAGATCTTGCTGGCTCCATCTCTTCCGCAGAATCTGTTGTCATCGAAATCTAATTTCACCGTAGTGCCCCCTGAACTCGACCATCCTCCTCCAGTGCGGTATCCAGACGCCGCAAAGCAGAACCGAGTACAAGGCACGGTCGTCATCGGAGTAAGCATTGGCGAGGACGGGAAAGTACGGGAGCCGTATCTCCTGTCCTCCGCAGGACAGCTCCTTGATGATGCGGCATTAGACGCAGTCCGCAAATATCAATTCAAGCCGGCAACGCTGGGCGGAAAACCCATCAGTGTTGAGATGATGATCACAACTAATTTTTCTCCGGAAGAATAGCACTCGCCAGATGTAAACCTCCAGGGTTGATACTAAAAGAGCATGCCTCTACGCTCCGGTTTCGTTTCTATCCTCGGTCGGCCTAACGCCGGCAAGTCCACGCTGGTCAACGCGCTGGTTGGCGAAAAGGTCGCCATCGTCACGCGCAAGCCGCAGACCACTCGCAACCGCATCCATGGCGTGCTTGAAATAGACGCGGTCAAAGGCAAGCACCCCGCCGCGCAGATCGTCTTTGTCGATACGCCGGGAGTGCATAAGCCTACCAACCTGCTCGACAAGCGCATGTTGCAGGAGGTGTACGGCGCGCTCGAATCGCGCGATGTGGTGCTGCATGTCGTCGATGTCACGCGGCGGCTGCGTTTCCCCTCGGCGAAAGTCCAGGAAATCGAAATTTCATCCGCTACCGGGCCTGTAGTGGAAATTCCAGCGAGACCATCGGACGTTCCCAAGCGTTCCGAACATTCGTTGGAGAATGAAGATACATTCATCATGGAGCTGGTCAAGAAGCTTGAGTGTCCCGTGTTTCTGGTGCTCAACAAAATTGACGCCATCGATGAAAAGGAAACATTGCTGCCGCTCATCGCGCAGTTCAGCGCCCTGCACAATTATGCCGAGGTCATCCCGGTCTCCGCGCGTGGCGGCGATGGCCTCGATCGTCTGATCGCCAAGCTGGTCGAACACATGCCCGAAGGACGGCGGCATTTCAAGAAAGGTCAATTCACCGATCAGCCGGAACGCTTTCTGGCCGCTGAAATCATCCGCGAAAAAATCCTCAACCTAACCGGCGAAGAGGTCCCCTACGCCAGCGCCGTCGTCATCGAGCGGTTTGAAGTGCGTGCAGCGGCAAAAGCGTCTCAGCCCGGCAAGCCGAAGCAAAAACCGTTGACTCGCATTGCCGCAGCAATTTTCTGCGAACGCTCTGGACAGAAAGCGATCCTGATCGGCAAAGGCGGTTCGATGTTGAAACAGATTGGCATCGCGGCACGCAAGGAACTTGAAGCTTTCCTCGGCATGCAGGTGCATCTTGATTTATTCGTAAAAGTTGCGGATGATTGGCGCGGCTCCGGCGCATTTCTCGATTCGCTCGACTGGCGAAATCAACTGGAAAGCCTGGGCAAGCAGCAGAGTGAAGCGAAAGAGTAACGCGGAGCGGGGAGCAGTTCTTCTATCGCGCGAAGAAAAACGCAGGTCCCTCCACTCCGTCCGCTGTCGCGGACTCCGGTCGGGATGACAATTTTTAATAAGTTTCATCCAACGGGGAACGGAGGATATTGCATTTCGCGAGCAAAACGCGAGATCCTTCGCTTCGCTCAGGATGACATTTCTATAAGGTTTGAATGGAGTCAGGGACTGACACTCACGCCTCTTTCGCATTGATCCCAAGCGCCTTCATCTTGCGGTAAAGATGACTCCGCTCCAGCCCCAGAATTTCCGCCGCGCGGCTCACGTTGCCGTGGCAGTCTTCCAGTTTTCGCAGAATGTAGTCGCGCTCATACGCTTCCCTTGCCTGCTGCAACGAAGAAAAATCCTCTCCGCGCCGGCCAGCGCTGCGCGCCACCAGCACAGGCAAGTGTTTCCTTTCAATGCGCGTGATCTGCGGGTTGAGAATCATCACCCGCTCCAGCACATTTTTCAGCTCCCGCACATTTCCCGGCCAGTGATATTGCTTTAGCGAACTCAGTGCGTCGTCAACAATTTCCATCCGCGCCCGGCCGTACTGGCGGCCAAATTCCCGCAGCAGTTCTCGCGCAAGCAGCGGAATATCCTCTTTCCGTTCGCGCAGCGGCGGCACGTAAAAAGGGATCACATTCAGCCGATAGAAAAGATCCTCGCGAAAATTTCCTTTGGCAATTTCATCTTCAAGATTCTTGTTGGTCGCGGCGATCAACCGGACATCCACGCGGACGGGACTCGCCGCCCCCACCGGAGTGAACTGCTGTTCATCGAGCGCGCGAAGAACCTTGGCCTGCGTCTTCAGGCTCATATCGCCAACTTCATCCAGAAAGAGCGTGCCTCCGTCGGCGCGTTCAAACGTGCCGCGCTTTTCCGGCGGCCCGCCGGGCAAGGCATTGTGGCGGTATCCGAAGAGTTCCGTTTCGATGTAGTCCTCAGGAATGGCGGCGCAATTCAGCTCCAGAAAAACGCGGTCCGCGCGCGGGCTCTCCGCATGCATGGCGCGCGCGATCAACTCCTTGCCAGTGCCGGACTCGCCATAGATCAGCACGCGGCCATTTGTAGGCGCCATCAGCCGGATCTGCTGCCGCAGCGCCTTCACCGGCACGCTTTCGCCCGTAACGCGCGCGCGCGCCGTCAACTGCTGTTGAAACTCGCGATTCTCCACGCGCAGCCGCCGCGCCTCGATGGCGTTCTTTACGATGATGAGCGTCCGCTCCAGAGATAGCGGCTTCTCCAGAAAGTCGTATGCGCCCAGTTTCGTCGCCCGCACCGCCGCCTCAATCGTGCCATGGCCGGAAATAATGATGACCTCCGGCCCGGTTCCGCCGTCCATCGCTCGAATGTCCCGGAGCACCTCAAGGCCGTCGCGGTCGGGCAGCCAGACATCCAGCAGGACCGCATCGAAGATTGCATCGCGGATCAGGTCCAGGGCCTCGCCAGAGGTCGCCGCCGTGGTTACTGCGTACCCTTCCTCAGCCAGAATCGCCTCCAGCGTGCGGCGAATATCCGGCTCGTCATCGACCACGAGGATGTGGTTCATCGCGCCACCGCTCTTGTATCGGGTAGGGGCGTTTCCTGCGTGCCGATGGACTCAGCCAGCGGAATCTCCACGATGAACCGAGCGCCGGCGGGAGCGTTCTTCTCAACGCGAATGCTGCCTTGATGTTCCTGTACGATTTTTGACGCTATTGAAAGTCCCAGGCCGGTGCCCCTGCGGCGCGTCGAAAAAAACGGCAGAAAAAGCCGCTCGCGAGTTTCTTCCGTGATGCCGTGGCCCGTATCGGCGATGACAATTTCCGCCGTCCTCAGCACCCTATTCCATCCGGTCCGCACCGTAAGCACGCGCAACAGGCTTTCCTGCATCGCCTCTGCGGCATTGTCGATCAGGTTGCTCAACGCGCGCTTCATCGCGTCCGCATCGGCCATCACCGGCGGCATCTGCGGCGCTAGATGGAGCCGCAATTCGATTCCCTGCATGCGCCCCTCAAACAGCGCCAGTGTGTTTTCGACGATTGCATTCAAATCCGTCGGCTTCGGCCGCGCAGCGGGGAAGTCCGCAAGCGCCGCAAATTGATCCACCAACTGGCGCAGCGTCTGCACGGAGGAGCGGATCACCTCCGTAGCGCCACGCAAGGCTTGCGCGGAGTCCTCTATCAGTCCGCGGTCCAGGTGACGCTCGATGCGTTCCGCCGAGAGTGCAATCGGTGTGAGCGGATTCTTGATCTCGTGGGCAACGCGCTGCGCGACCTCCTTCCATGCCATCTGCTTCTGGGCATGCAGCACGTCGGTCACGTTGTCCATGACAACCAGGTGCCCCTGTACGGAACCGCGCAACTCCGTGGCTGTAAAAATCAGATGCAGCGGCCCCCGCGAGCTGTGCGCTTCAATCTCAGTGGAGGCAGCGGGCAGACGGCGGCTGCGGCGCAGCACGCGCGCAATTTCAGCCGCGGACTCTGGCGGGAACAGCGCCTGAATGGGCTGGCCTTCAATTGACAGCTCGCCCATTGGATCCAGCATTTCGAGAAATGCTCTGTTCGCCTGCAAAATCCGCAGATCGGTATCGAGCGTGGCAACGCCGCTCGGAATCGTCTCCAATACTGTCTCGAGCTCGCGCCTGCGCTCGTCAATGGCCGTGTTTGCAAGCGACAATTGCTGCGTGGAGGCCTCCAGTTGACTACGGCTGGTTTCAAGGTCGGTCGCCATGTGATTGAACGACCGAACCAGTTCGCCCAGCTCTCCCCCGGCGGCGACGTCGACGCGCGATCCATAGTCCCCGGAGGCCATGGCATCCATCGCATCGGCCAGCGCTTCCACTGGCCGCGTCACCTGTTTGGATATGAATAATGCCAGCCAGCTGCTGACGAACAGGGTCAGCACGGTCAGCAGCAGCAACACCAGGAAATACGTTTGCCGCACCCGCCGACGAGCCTGAAGGAGTGCCCAATAGCGCTGGGTCCCGCTTTCGATATCGCGCAT
>JBEPVW010000174.1:0-5327 GCA_041690775.1 Acidobacteriota bacterium
ACCTGGCCCGTCCCCTCGTCTTTGCTGGTTGTAGCGGCATCGTGGAGAACAAAAACCTTGTTGTCCGCGGTGGAGGCGACATACAGACTGCCGGTTTTCGGGTTGTAAACCAGGCCGGTCGGCGCATCCACAAAGGTGACCGCATCACATTGATGCGCGTAGCCCGAGCCGATCTGCGTGGCGCTCTGCACGCCGCCGTTTGAATCCGTGTCAAGCACAAGACGGCTGACTGTCCCATTCAACCCATTGGCGACAAAGAGCGTGACGCGATCTCCACGGTCAATGACAGCAGAATCCCATGGCCCGTCAATGTATTGGTTGGCGATACTGCCCAGCAGTTTCCCATGGGAATTGAGTATCAGGATCGAACCCGGCTTCGCTGTCGCGCAAGTCCCATCCGTGGAGGGGAAATTGCCGACCAGGACGAGGCCGGCTTTCAGAACGTGCAACGCTGTCGAAAGCCCGATACTTGGTTGTCCATGGAAAAAGGTGGACGGCTGCCCTTTGCTGGGCACGCGAACGATTGTGGTCCCGGTTCCCTGCAGGTTTTGTTTATTGTTGAAGTTCGATACCAGAATGTCTCCAGGATGGAGCATCCCCGCCGTTACGTTCCAGGGAACAAATGCGACCCCGTAGGGGTTCACATCTCCATTGGCCGGCACAGTGGAAACGCTGCGTACAGGAGTTGGCAGAAAGGGCTGCGTGTCATCCGTGTTCTGCGCGGACAACGTCGCTGCGGAGAATGCCAGTAGCGCAACGATGCCTAATGCAAGTGAAAAATGATATTTGCGACCATTGATAAAGCCTGGAGACATCGAGGAGGAAGTCTTTAGGACAGGAACGTTGCGCATGGGATTTTCCTTTCGTGCAAAGCTCAACAGCTGGAAGTTATCTGGGGGAGGGGCGAGCATGGCACCGCGGGGAGAGTGCGGTTACGCGCATCGGGTTCAGTACAGGCTCCCCCACTCGTCCGTGTCAAGTAGGTATAGGCGGCTATCGCCAATCAGGTTTGCTGGTATGAACAACCCACTGGACGAAGGCCCTTTCCTATCGGAATTTGGTATCGACTTCAGGGCTCCTCCCAAAAGCGGTATCCAGGCACCGGCAGAAGGGTGATTTGCGATGATTACCCTTGCTATGCCGTGAGATAGGACATAATTTTGTTCTAGACCGGTTTTCCTATAGGTGTACGGCGGGATAATGAGGCTTACGCATCCGTTCCTTAAAGAACGGATGCACATAAAGATTTCTCGCCACCTTACAGTAATAGGAAAACCGGTCTCGAGTATCCATCCGTCCGAAATCACCTGCGAAAGAGACCCTTCAAGATGCGAAAAGGATTTTCTGCGTTCCCATTGCTTCTGCTGCCTGCTGTGCTTTCGCTTGCCACTGTGGCCGCGCTGGCTCAACTAACGAGTGAGGCTGCCGCGAACCACGGGCCGCAACCGGTCACCGCCGCGATGGAGCAGAAAGTGGATGCGATGCTCCACAAACTCACCTTGGAACAGAAAATCATCCTCATCGGCGGAGAAGACGGCATGTTCACCCGCGCATTGCCGAGTATTGGATTTCCGCGACTCAAAATGTCCGATGGCCCGATGGGAGTCCGCACCTGGGGACCGTCGACGGCCTATGCGGCCGGCATCGGCCTGGCTGCGAGCTGGGACACGGCGCTGGCCCAGGAAATCGGCACCGGGTTGGGCCAGGACGCGCGGGCGCGCGGAGTCAATTTTCTGCTGGGTCCGGGTGTCAACATTTATCGCGCGCCTATGAATGGCCGCAACTTCGAGTATTTTGGCGAAGACCCCTACCTCGCCGGCCAGATCGCCGCGAACTATATTGACGGCGTCCAGAGCCAGGGCGTCAGCGCCACAGTGAAGCACTATGACGCGAACAATTCCGAATATGACCGGCAGAAGGTGGACACGATCGTAGGCGAACGAGCCTTGCGGGAGATTTATCTGCCCGCGTTTGAAGCGGCAGTGAAACAAGGACATGTCGGCGCGGTAATGGATTCCTACAACCTGGTCAACGGCGAACACTCAACGCAAAATAAATTCCTGAACATTCAAGTGCTGCGGAAGGATTGGGGCTTTCGCGGCATTGTGATGTCCGACTGGGGCGGGACCCACGATGCGATCGCGGCCGCGAATGGCGGGCTTGACCTGGAAATGCCGTCCGCGGATTTCATGAACGCGAAAACGCTGCTGCCCGCGATCAAAAGCGGCAAGGTTACTGAAGCGACCATCGACCAGAAAGTGCGCCGCATCCTGCGGACGGCGATGCAGTTTGGATTTTTAGACCGCGAGCAGGCGAAACTAAATATTCCTCTCTTTAACCAGCACGGAAATATCGTGGCGATGAAGGCCGCCGAAGAAGGCGCGGTGCTCTTGAAGAACGAGGGCAACCTCCTCCCGCTCGACAGGCAGGCAATCCACTCGATTGCGGTCCTTGGCCCGGACGCATACCCGGCGGCGCCAACCGCCGGCGGCAGCGGAAACGTCACGGCCTTCGCTCCAGTAAGTTTCATGACGGGCCTGAGCGATTCCCTGTATCCCGGCGTGAAGGTCTATTGGAACTCCGGCATTCAAACTCCGTCGGATATTTTCAAGGATTCAAAATGGTGTGTCGATGCGGCCTGTCAGCAAAACGGGCTTCGCCGCGATGAGTACGTTGTCGCGACAAACGCCAAGCTGCTGACAAAGATTGACTCTACAGTAGACAGTGCACACGGACCGGAATGGAGCGAGCCCGCGAAGACAAAACGCCGCGTGGAATGGAGCGGCTATTTCGTTCCGAAGACCTCGGGAGTCTATCGCTTTGTATCGGTCACGGTCGGCGAAAGCCGTTATCAGGTGATGGTGAACGGCAAGCGCATTTTCGAACAGACACAGGACGAAGGCGGAGATCCCCAGTCGGCACAAGTAACCCTGAACGCGGGAGAGGCTGCGAAGGTGCAGTTTACCTGCTTCCCAGGCGGCGACGAAAATGCCGCCGGATTCGGCGTGATTCCCGAAAATCAATTAATCAATCCCGAAGCCGTCCAGATGGCCAAGATGGCTGACGTCGTGGTGCTTTCGGTAGGCTTCGATCCAAAGACGGAGTCAGAGGGCTTCGATCGCACGTACCGGTTACCCTTCGGCCAGCAGCAGTTGATCCAGACCATTTCCGCCGCAAATCCGCATACCATCGTGGTGCTGACATCCGGCGGCAGCGTAGCGA
Source organism: Acidobacteriota bacterium (assembly GCA_041690775.1). Lineage (GTDB taxonomy): Bacteria > Acidobacteriota > Terriglobia > Terriglobales > Acidobacteriaceae > JAKAAZ01. Next base: position 3,223 of record JBEPVW010000174.1, read on the forward strand.
CCAGCGCCTGGATTGATAAGGTTCCGGTGCTCCTGCAGACGTGGTACGCGGGCCAGCAGGCTGGCAATGCGTTGACCAAAGTTCTATTCGGAGATGTGAATCCCTCAGGCAAACTGCCAATCAGCTGGGAGAAGAAGATCGAAGACAACCCGACTTACAAAACTTATTACGAAGCGCCGGGTACGCATACGGTGAAATACTCCGAAGGAGTTTTTCTTGGCTATCGCTACTACGAAACCAGCGCAGTGAAGCCCTTATTTCCATTCGGATTTGGCTTGTCCTACACCAGCTTCGACTTCAGCAATCTGTCGGTTTCGCCCACCTCCGCCGCCGCGACGGAGCCCATCACCATCAGCTTCGACGTGAAGAATACCGGCTCACGCGATGGAGCTGAAGTTGCACAAATCTACGTCGGCGATCCGTCGGCCACTGTGCGACGGCCGCAGATGGAATTGAAGGGCTTTTCGCGCGTCATGCTAGCGCCGGGCGAAGTGCGCCATGTCACGGCAACTCTGGATAAGCGCTCGCTGGCTTACTGGGACGTGAAGACCCATGCGTGGAAGGTCGATCCAGGAAAATTCCTGGTCTTCGTCGGAGACTCTTCCGAGAATGTTCCGCTGCGGAAGAGTTTCACAGTGCAGTAGCGCGGATCATTGGGCATCGACTGTAAATTCGACCTGGCCTCGCGTGATGTGCCCATCGCTGGCGAGGACCTGCCAGTGGATGTGATAGGTTCCACTCGCAAGATTGCTGGCGATTGCCTTCAACTCCGAAGGCTTTGCGCTGGACTCGATCTGCACGGGCAGGTTGGTTCCGGCTGGGCCGGTCAAGGTGAGAGTCGAGCGAGCGGCGTCCACCCGGGAGTTATAGTCGAGCGTCAGATCGACATTGCGGCTGTGTACGACCGCCTGGTCGGCAGGTGTCGAATGTATCAGGATGGCATGGGCAAACGCGCTTGGCGCTGCGGCAAATAAGAGCACTGCCAGCGAAGCGGTCCATGTATGTCTACGCATCACAGATTGATCATCCTCTGGAATGCACTGACGCCGCTCGAAGTGATCGACCTGAAAGTTCCGCCGCGCGCGCTTCCGCGTATGCAGCCGCTCCAATCAGCGCGGCGCGACTTTCGAGGATGATCCGCACGGGCATCTGAGCAACCAGATCGTGCATGCGCCCCTTATCGCAGAATGCCTCCATGAATGCGCCATCCTGCATTTTTTGTAGAATCTTCGGCGCGATTCCTCCACCGATATAGACGCCACCATGGGCCAGAACCTTCAATGCAAGGTTGCCCGCCTCCGCGCCATAGGCGGAAACAAAGATGTCCAACGTTTTTGCGCACAGCTCACTTTCGCCTGACTGGCCCAGCTCGCCGATGACTACGTTCGGATCTTCCTCCTGCATCCGTTGCAGCAGGGCCGGCGGCTCTTCCATCTTTTTTTCGTCGCGCAGGAATGTGTAGATTTTCTTCAATCCGAGGCCGGAACAAACCCGTTCCCAACTGACATGCCCGTCGATTTCCGGATCGGCCCGTAGATATCGGAAGAGTTCAATTTCCAGGTCGGTGCGCGGGCCGAAATCCGCGTGGCCCCCCTCCGACGCCATCGGAATGTGATTTTTTCCATTCCATATCAAAAATCCCTCGCCCAGCCCAGTTCCCGCGGCGATCAGGGCTCGATTGCCAACCAGGCTACTATCGCCCTCGCTCAGAAGAAATATCTGATCGGAGCTAAGCTCGGCGATCCCATAACCGTTCGCTACCAGGTCGTTGATGAGGAAGAGATGCTCGATGCCGAGGTCGCGCGCGAGCTGGCGGCTGTCCAGCGTCCAGGGAAGATTGGTGAGTTGAATAACATTTTTGCGAACTGGACCAGGAACCCCGAAACAAGCCGCATCGATTGCGTTGCGTCCGCCTTCACCCTTAGTTCCATTGGTGCCGTTCGTATCCAGGAACTCGCGCACGATCGACTGCAGGTCAGGGTGCTGGGCGGCGGGAAATTTTTGGTCGCGCACGTGCCGCAGCGTACCCTGCTCGAAACGATATAACGCCAGATGAACTTTAGTGCCCCCAACATCTCCGGCCAGGATCATCGGCTCACTTCCAG
>JBEPVW010000175.1:0-5311 GCA_041690775.1 Acidobacteriota bacterium
CGCATAAATAGTAAGGCCGCTCAACAATTTTGGATAGAAGTCGGTCGACTTCTGCGGCATCACGTCTCCTGCAAACGCCACTTCCCGCAATTGATCTAGGGCGACAGGATTCATCAAGAAAGCAACGTCGGCATCCCCTGACCGTACCTGCTGCATAGCATCGGCAGCTTCGCGCACATAGCGCAGATGGCTCTGGTCGAGCACCGCCTGGGCTGAAATGCCCAGCACGTCCTCCAATACGACAGAGTGCAGTTGCACCACGTCCAAGCGCCGCTGGCGCTCCGGCTGGTCGCTCAATCGCTTTTCGATTTCCGCCTTCTTCGCCGTCAGCAAATGGTTGCCGGTGCGAGTGACGGCGACGAAGCTGACTCCGTTTTTGCCGGCCGCGGCCAGTTGACGCATGATGCCAGCCGTATCGCTGCCAGCGGGTACCGGCTGAACATCAAAATACTTCCCGGCCCGTTTGAGAAATTCCGCCGTCTCAAATCCCTGTAGCCCATGCACCACGCGATGCGTAGGAAGAATCGTCAGCCCCGGCGCGTCCATATTGACGAATGTCATCATGGTCGCTGCTTCCGGAAAGGACGGCTGCGGCAAGCTGCCGGTTGAGCGCTCCACAGCAACCGCGGCCTCCGCGCCATGCTCGCGGCTATAGTTCAGCGCGGTTTCATAGCGGTGATGCCCGTCGGCAATAATCAGCTTCTTGTCCTGCATTGCGCTCAGCAGCATATTGATGGTGCCCGGCTCGGAAACCTTCCAGACGCGATGCAGCACTCCATATTCATCCGTCAGTTCGATATCGGGCGTCGACGGGTTGGCAAAGAGCAACGTCTCCGCCGTCTGGCCGGGATCGGAATACAGCATGAAGATCTGCCCAAAGTGGGCGCGGGTAGCTCGCAGAAGATTCAGGCGGTCCGACTTCGGCTTAGCCAGGGTCCGTTCGTGCCGGAAGATGATGCCCTGGCTGTAGTCCACTAGTTCGCCCAGCGCAATAAATCCGCGGCGCTCCTGGAATGTGCCCGGCGCGCCCGGAACTTCGTAGCGCTGCGAATAGGCGTAGACCGAGGCCTCGTTATCCTGCGCCAGAACGCCTTCTGCGCGCCACTCGCTGAAATATTTTGCGGCCCGCGTATAAACATTGTTGTCCGCAGAGTCGAAAAGTTCGGGCAACCCCAGGATCACCCGCACCAGGTTCTGCGGACTGCGTTGATAGTAGGATTGCTGCATTGCCGGCGAAATTTTGTCGTACGGCTGGGTAACAACATTTTCAGCGCGGACCAGTCCGGGATTATAGCGCCATGCGCGAAACGGATAAATACGGGCCATTCGAGTGAAAAACTCCTGTCAGTTCAGGTGCAGCCTGCAATCAGGCCCTAAAATCGGGCCCTGCAATCAGGTAAAGCTGTGCGGTGCTATAACCAGATTCTATCCCAGGCACATGTTTTTCTCGCTGCAACGGGAGGCGGAGAAACATCTGGGTGCCCCATGTCTCGCATCTGAGACATGGGTTCCTGCAACCACCTATGAATACAAGTATGGTGAAAGAAGCGGATGCGGGATTCAGGACCGCGAGCCAGTCGAAAAAAATGCCTCGACACAATGCGAAATGCGCCGCACTCCTCGCCATCATTTCCAGCTGCCTGTTTTTTCCAGTGGCAGATGCGACGGCGCAGCGGCCTGCGACGGCCCCGACCCAGCCCAGACAAACCCAGCAGCCCGTCGAGACCGGCCCGAACGGACAGTACACCATCCACACCAGCGTCAGTGAGGTCGTAATCTACGCCACCGTCGTAGACGACCACCAGCATCTCGTAACCACGCTCCAGAAGCAGGACTTCAGCGTCTTCGAAGACAATGTTCCGCAATCGATCTCTTCGTTTCGCGAGGAAGATGTCCCCGTCTCGCTGGCCATCCTGGTGGATAATTCCGCTTCCATGCAGCAGAAGCGCGCCGCGGTCAACCTCGCCGCCCTGAATTTAGTGCGGGCCTCGAACCCTCAGGATGAATCGTTCATCGTCAATTTTTCCGACGAGGCATTTCTCGATCAGGACTTCACCTCGAAAATCAATCTACTTGAAAAGGGTCTCTCCCACATCGACTCAGAAGGCGGCACGGCTCTCTACGACGCCGTAGTCGCCGCCGCGGACCACCTCGCCAAACGCGCGCAACACGCCAAGCAGGTAATCCTGATCATCACAGACGGAGAGGACAACAGCTCCAGCGCTACGCTCGCTGACACCGTGCGGCGTATTCAGAGCCTGAACGGCCCCATCGTTTACTCCATTGGCCTGCTTTACGATAACGATGGCCACCAGGCGCATCAGGCCCACAAAGCCCTGCAGACATTGAGCGATCAGACCGGCGGGATTGCCTTCTTCCCCAAATCTCTCAATCAAGTGGAGGCCATCGCCGGAGAAGTGGCGCGCGACATTCGCCAGCAATACATCCTCGGCTACCACCCCACCCGACCCATCAGCGCGGGCGGTTATCGCTCCATTCGCGTCACCGCGAAGGCAAAGGGATTTCATAAGCTGACCGTGAGAACCCGCGAAGGATACTTCGCAAACGCCCCAGCAAGTAACATCGCCCCCAGCAAGTGACCTAAGAGTTGTCATCCTGAGCCGCAGGCGAAGGACCTCGCGGTTGTACTCCTCCGCTCCCCGAAACCAGCCGCCATTGCCTACACTGGAACCAATCCCGCAGATTGTTTGCGTAACTGCGCCCTTGGACCGCGAGAGCAGTTACCATAGCTGAGAAAAGCGCTCGTACAATCAGGTTTGAATCCGGCGGCAGCGCGGAGGTCATTTGCTCTACTGGCTTCTCTACCAGAAATTATTTCCACACTTCCACGCGTTTCGCATCTTCCGCTATCTCACGTTCCGAACTGCGTTCGCTACGCTGACGGCGCTGCTCATCGGCTTGCTGATCGGCCCCTATCTCATCGAGCGGCTGCGGGAATTTCAGATCGGCCAGTTCATTCGCGAGGATGGCCCCAAGGACCACCAGAAGAAGGCGGGAACGCCGACCATGGGCGGCCTGCTGATTCTAGTCGCGATCCTCGTCCCAACGCTGTTGTGGAGCGACCTGTCGAACCCGTTCGTCTGGCTCGTCGTCCTCGCGACCCTCGGTTTCGGCGGTATCGGTTTTGCCGACGATTACATCAAGATCATCCATAAGCGGAACCTGGGCCTGACGTTTCGCGCCAAAATGGGGGCGCAGATCGGCGTCGCTGTCCTCATCGCCATTCTGCTGCTCGTCTTGCACCGCGACGCGGAATATTCGACCCGCTTGATGGTGCCGTTTTTTAAGAATCTTCGACCCGAGCTGGCGATTGGTGCTCTCCGTCACATGCCGCATCTGTGGGTACTGGCGTTTATTCCCTTCGTGATATTCACCATGCTCGTTCTGGTCGGCTCCAGCAATGCCGTCAACCTGACCGACGGGCTGGACGGTCTCGCCATCGGCTGCATGATCATCGCCGCCAGCGCGCTTACCGTGCTCACCTACGTCAGCGGAAACGTGGTCTTCGCCGACTATCTCGGGCTCCAGCGCATGCCCCTCGTTTCTGAGCTGACCATCTTCTGCGGCTCCATGGTGGGCGCCAGCATCGGCTTCCTTTGGTACAACGCACACCCTGCGGAGGTCTTCATGGGCGATGTCGGCTCGCTAGCGCTGGGTGGCGCAATCGGAACGGTAGCCGTCATCATCAAGCAGGAGCTGCTGCTGCCATTCATCGGCGGCGTCTTTATTCTGGAGGCAGTCAGCGTAATGCTGCAGGTGGGCAGCTACAAACTGCGTAAGAAACGCATTTTCAAAATGGCGCCCATCCATCATCACTTTGAGCTAATGGGCTGGTCGGAATCTAAAGTGATCGTCCGCTTTTGGATCGCTGCCCTGATCTTCGCACTCTTCGCCCTGACCACCCTGAAGCTGCGATAGAAAAGATAATGTCGTCCTGAACGAAGTGAAGGATCTCGTGGTTTTTCGATAATCCACAGATGCTTCGCCGGGTGCCCCAGAGCCTGCCTGAGCTTTTCGAAGGGTCTCGCGTTTGAGGCCTGCGTTTCAGCACTACGCCGAACCCGCAAGAACATGTCACAATCGAATCGATAGCATTTGAAAAAGAGTCATCCATGGAATTAAAAGGCAAAAAAATTCTGGTGGTCGGCCTGGGGAAATCCGGCGTAGCCTCCGCCATTTTTTTGCGAAAACAAGGCGCGCAGGTCACCGTTTCCGATGTGCGCAGCGTTGAAGCTCTGGCGGCGGAATTGCCGGCCCTGCTGGACGCAGGCGTCATGGTGGAAGCAGGCGGCCACGGCCTGCTCACCTTCCGCCGGCAGGACTGGATCGTCGTCAGCCCCGGCGTTCCGCTGGACACGCCGGAGCTAGCGCAGGCGCGCAACTTCGGCACGCCGGTGATCGGAGAACTCGAACTCGCGGCGCGTTTCCTGCGCGGCAAAATCCTTGCCATCACCGGGTCGAACGGAAAAACCACAACCACCGCGCTCTGCGGCGAAATTTTCCGCGCCAGCGGTCAGGAGACTCAGGTAGGCGGAAACATTGGCGTCCCGGTCATCTCGCTGGTCCCGGAAAGCACCGATCAGGGATGGAGTGTGCTCGAAGTGTCGAGCTTCCAGCTGGAAACAGTTGTGGATTTCCATCCAAGTATCGCTGTGATCCTGAACATCACCCCCGACCATCTGGACCGCCACGGCAATCTCGAAAATTATGTGGCCGCGAAAGAGCGTATTTTTTCCAACCAGACAGGCGACGATTTTCTCGTCCTGAATGCCGAGGACCCCCAGACGCAACAAGCCGCAATCCGCACGAATAGCAAAATATTCTGGTTCAGCGCGCGCCGTCCCGTGCGGCAGGGAACTTTTGTCTATCAGGATGCCATTGTCTGGCGGCCGGATGAGCAGTCCGCTGTAGAGCCAATTCTGCCGGTAAGCGAAATCACCCTGAAAGGAATCCACAACGTCGAAAATGTGCTCGCTGCCGTATGCGCCGCGAAACTCGCGGGCATCTCTCCGGAAGTGATCCGCAAATCCGTTGCCGGTTTCCGGGGCGTGGAGCATCGCCTGGAGTTTGTCGCACGCATCAAAAACGTCGAGTTCTACAACGATTCCAAGGCGACGAATGTCGATGCGACTATGAAGGCCATTGCCGCTTTTCCCGGGGGAATTCATCTCATTCTCGGCGGCAAGGACAAGGACTCTGACTACACGTTGCTGACTCCGCTGTTAAAGGAGCGCGTCCGCGCCGTCTACACGATTGGCTCGGCCGCGGAAAAGATTGAGCAGCAGATTGC
>JBEPVW010000176.1:0-5148 GCA_041690775.1 Acidobacteriota bacterium
GGTTGCTTCCAGCATTTTGATGTCAACACCAGCATCAATCAAGGCACCCAGAAACATATCGCCGCTGATTCCGGCAAAGCACTCAAGGTAAGCGGCCCGCATAATGTTCTTAATCCTAATTACTACGGTCCAGAGCAACAAGCGATCAATCACGCGAAACTGGCGAATGGTCTGCCGCGCGGATCGCGCTCAGCGGAAGGACAGCGTTCATGGATCCCGAACGATAGCCTTCGCAATCCAGCGCAACATATTGAAAACCTAACGCCCGAAAACCGGTGACGAGCAGGTCCATGCGATCCATCGAAAGCACACGCGGCATCTCATCACGCGCAATCTCAATGCGGACCAGTTCGCCGTGATGCCGAACCCGGAACTGACGGTATCCCATGCGGCGCAATAATGTCTCACCATCTTCCACCTGTTGTAAAACTTCGCTGGTCACGGGACGCCCATATTCAATGCGAGATGCCAGGCACGCCGACGCCGGCTTGTCCCAAATGCGCAATCCCGCCTGATGCGCGAGCGTGCGAATATCCTGCTTGGTAAGGCCTGCTTCCGCCAGGGGAGCAAGAACACCGTGCCTTCTGGCCGCTTGCTGGCCGGGACGAAACTCCTGGCGATCATCGACATTCATGCCGTACGCCAGATGCCGATATCCCAGCCGCTGCCGCTCTTTCTCCATCACGGTGAACAATTCGTCTTTGCAGTGAAAGCAGCGCGTGGCGTCATTCTTTACGTAGTCAGGATCCTCCAGCTCCGACGTGGTGATGACCTGGATCGGGATGGACTGCTCCTTCGCGAAGCTCAACGCATCTTCCAGATGCGTGCGTGCCAGGCTGGCAGAATCCGCAATGATGGCGCGCATCTCGTCACCTAACACCCGATGCGTAACGTAAGCGAGGTACGCCGAGTCCACTCCACCCGAATAGGCAACTAAAACACTGCGAAGCTCACGCAATCGGTCTTCGAGATACTTCAGTTTCTCAGTAAGTTCCATGCCCTTTAAACCTCTCAAATCGCAGTCTTTTCCTGAACGGCGATAGATTTTCAGAAGCGTCAACCATAGAGACCTATTTGCACGTGAAGGTCGGCGGTGCCAAACATCTGCAGATTTGCTTCTCGCTAGATGACCGGGAACGTGAGACGGCGCAGTATAGGAGCATTGCCTAACGGAACCAGCCTGACTGCGGTCTCAACGCCATCCCTCGTCCGGATCATCTTACCTCGCAGCGCAATAACCGGATTGTCAAAGGGCCTCAATGGAATAGCGTCGTTTGTAAGTTCGACCGGTGATACATGTCAACCGGTACAACCAGGCACGTGCGCATGCCAGATAGATCGTCCACATGTTTCATCCCCGGCCCAGAGTTTCATTCCTTCACCGCTTGAGGAATGCGTAAATGAGCATCGCTGAACTGACGCTCAGCCTAAGCCAGCCGGCTGGATAGTGTCTTCGCTGGGATTGACAGGTTTGTGCATTTCATTTGCTCCTCGATCATTGGAGCGGTGGGGTGTGGTTGGCCAGCCGGCAGAAATTGTTGTCGCAGTGCCCTGGGGTTATAACCTTTGACTTTCTTGAATTGACGGTTGAAGTTCGAATAATTACCGAATCCCACCTTGAATCCGATGTCCAGTACACTTTCGTCTGTGTCCGTTAAAAGCTGGGCGGCTGCGCCGACGCGTAGCTCATTTACATACGCTGTCATGGTGCGTCCAGTTGCTCGTTTGAAGAACCGGCAGAGCGATGTCTGGTCCATATGGATTTGACGTGAAAGGCTGGCAAAATCAATCTCTTCCTCAAAATGCCTGTTCAGATGGACGCAAATCGCATCAATGCGTTGCTGGTCTTCCACGCGGCACATCGGAGCGAGGCGGTTCGTCGAGAGCGTTTGCGGATGCGATTCCTCAGCTAGATCCAGCAGAACCGATACAAGGGCAATTATCCGCCGAGCGGGAGAGAGAAAGCTGAAATCCACCAGTCTCCTCGCAGCTTGCCGGCCAGCTTTTGTGTCTCCAAATGCCAGGCCGCACGCGGAACGCTTCAGCAACCGGGCGATCGACTCCATCTCCTCCAATGCAAAGAACTGTTCCCCGAGAAAGTCTTCGCGAAACTGTATGACGACGGCGCGGTGAATCTTCCGAGGGCCCGGCCTGACCGGACCCGAGCGCCAGCTATGGGGCAGGTTCGGGCCGAGCAGCACCAGGTCTCCCGGCCCATAGTCTGCAATTCCGTCGCCAACCAGCCGCTGCCCGTGGCTATCGAGAATCAGTGTCAGCTCGAATTCAGGATGGTAATGCCAGTTGAAAGGAAATGCCGGGTCAGCCCTCTCGAACGTGAGAAACGAGGAATCACCTGGCGTCACTTTTTCGAAATGCGCCTTCATGAACTCAGCTTAATTCAATTGACAGCGATAAGGCTATTTGGGAAGGTGGAATGCAAACTGAGTACATAAACCGGTCAATACCAGACGAGACAGAGCCTCATAACAAAATTAGGCTGGATGAATCGAGCAGTTTCCTCTCTCTCGAAATCATGAATGGAGGCAAAAATGACAACGAGAGATCACCTGGAAGAAAATCGGCAGAATCGTCTTGAGGCCTATCGGGGTTACGCCGGCCTGCCCCCGTTGGTTGGGCTTCAGACCATGGCGGAGGCCGTTACAAAAGGGCTTTCCATAGCGGATTCGGTGGCGCGCTTAAAGCGGTTGCATTGGTCGCTCAAAAGACTCCACGGGATTTTTGTGGCACGCATCGCCGCCACTCCGATTTACGAATTGAAGATGGCGTTCAGTCTGCACGCCCACTACTGCGCGGAGCATGTTGGCGAATTCGCCAAACGCGTTCGAGAAATGCGCCAGCCGCCGTATGGGTTGGAGGTCTGTCCAGACGCATCGCTCGATCTGTTTTTCGATGAGATATTGGCTGCGCCGGATGCAGAGGCATTGGTGCTCGGTCTGTATGGCCACGCGGTGCCGGCTGTCAATCGCGCTCTCGAGCGGCTGATCGCCGACACGAATAAGCTTTTCGATCACCCAACCTATCGCTTATGTCGTCTCACACTGCTCGAAATGCGGGATGTCCTCGAGTATGGCGCCGAAGCAGTCCGCTGTCTCGTTAACCCGCAGAAGCGTGAATCTCTAAATGGCTGGTCATCGACTTTGGAACGAATGCTGGGAGCGGCTGGAGATCTTGATGGCACTCTTCCGCCGACCGGAGAGACAGTGGATCGCGTGTTCTCCGCTGTTCCGTACAAGTATGATGGCGTCCCGCAGCGCGATGAGCGCTTCAAGGATCCGTACAACATGGGTGTGAACGCGGAAGCACTGTTGTTCAATTCTGACATTGAGCCGCTCCCGAAATCGATCATGCTGTACTTCAAGCGCATGCGCGAAATCGACGTACCGGAAGTCATGTCCAGCATCCTGGCGGAAACTCCCGGAAAGCCCTGGGAGTATTACCGGGACATGACGCGCCAGCTATGGGATGAAGCGCGCCACGCAATGATGGGCGAGATCGGCTTCGTCTCCATGGGCGTCGACTGGACAACCATCCCGCTGAACTTCACGTGGTCGCTGGGACTCAACACGCAACTTACGGCGAAAGACCGTCATGCCGTTCTCTACACGATCGAACAAGGTCTCATGCCAAAAAAGAACGGCAAAGAAAATGAATGGGAAATTGCCGTAGCGACAACAAATCCGCTGACTACCCTGATACAGGACTATGACTGGGCGGACGAGATTCTGCATGCGAGGATCGGCCGCGAATGGCTGGTGCCGGAGCTGGGTTCACAGATGGAAGCGCTGGCCTATGGCGACCAGGCGTGGTCGCGCATCCTGTCGGATTGGGCAAAATGGCGGGCCGAAGGGGTAACGCAGCACAGGAACTGGTGGCCGGATGTCTATCGGCAGGCTTGCCAGTATTGGGGCATCGAACCCGATCCATCCCTGCTGGCGTACAACACCACCTACGAAAATACCCGCGCCGATTTGAAGCAAGTCGCTGGTTGATGCCAGAACATCGCTAGAGGATTGCTTACGAATGTCGCAGTCGTATAGAAAGTTTGCGGTTCAATCCGTCGTAAAGCAAAGCGAGTCTGCAAAGTCATTCATCCTGGTCCCTTTGGATGGAGAGCCGCTTGTCCCATTCCTTCCCGGGCAGCACTTGCCGCTTCGTCTCCACATCGCCGGTCAGCCTCGCCCGGTCATTCGCTGTTACACACTTTCGGATTGCTTCAATGAACGTCATTACCGCCTGACGATCAAAAAGGAATTGCCGCCGCCGGATCAGGCAAACATCCCCTCCGGGTTGAGTTCCACCTATTTCCATGATGTTTTGAAAATCGGCGACGTGATCGAAGCCAAGTCGCCCTCAGGCAAGTTCTACCTCGATCCGAACGAAACCCATCCCGTTGCGATGTTGGCCGGCGGCATCGGGGTCACGCCAATGATCAGCATGATCAACGGGCTTTGCCAAGCCGGGTCGAGCAGAGAGGTCTACTTTGTTTTTGCACTTCGGCATGGCGGAGACCATGTTTTCAAGGAACATCTCCGCGCAATCGCTGCGCGTTGCCCGAACATTCGCATGCACGTGCTGTATGAAACTCCCCGACCCGAGGATGCTCCAGGCATTGACCACGACCGAATTGGGCGCATCGACGGCGCATTGCTGCGGCAGATTTTGCCGTCCCTCGATATGGAGTATTACGTCTGCGGCCCGCCTGGGATGATGAACGCCATTTCGGCAACTCTTATAAACGAAGGTATAGCGCGGGAGAGGATAAAAACGGAATCCTTCGGGCCTTCCAGCCTCGCATTTCGCTCCGCATTGGCAGCCGAAGTACAGGATAGCAACACCGAAGCATCCCCTGAATTGACAGTCACATTCGCAAAATCCGGGAAGATCGTTCCATGGTCAAGCGATGCGGCAACTGTGTTGGAACTTGCTGAGATGAATGGGGTGGACATCACCTTCGGATGTCGCTATGGCGATTGCGGAACATGCCTGACTCGCTTAGTGAGTGGCAGAGTGAAATATCTTCATCCGACCGACGTGCAACCTGATCCCGGAACGTGCTTGCCATGCAGCTGCAAACCGGAAACTGCTATCGAGCTGGATGCTTAGAACTTGTTTGGCTCTGCTGACATC
>JBEPVW010000177.1:0-5023 GCA_041690775.1 Acidobacteriota bacterium
GATGTCGATGCCTGTTTGGCTGCCGCTTTGGACGCTGGCTTTTCAGCTTTCTTCGCGGGACGAGCCGCAGATTTTTTCTCTGTGGCTTTTCCGCCGGATCTGGATTTCGAAGCGGATGGCCGGGCGATCTTTTTGGGAGCGACCTTCGCTGGCGCTTTCGCCACAGCGTGGGTCCTGGCGGGCCTGGCAGTTTTTTTCGCGGCAAGGCGCGCAACTGCCTTTGCAGATTTAGACGGCTTCTGACTGGATTTCTGTGACAGACCAGCCTTGTGCGTGTGGGTGGGACCACTCACTTTGACGGTAGGTTTGCCGCTTCCCCTGGCAGCTTTCCCGGCTGCGGACTTCGCAACAGCCTTCACCGGCTTCCCTGCCGTTTTCAGCGCGGCAGATCGAGAAGGCCTGGGTTCCGAGATTGATTTCGACTTTTCAGGCTTTGCGTTCGCGCCCTTTGCAGCGGCTGGTTTCACTTTGGCGACCTTGTCCGCTTTAGCCGGCAAGGCAACGCTCTCTGTCTTTTTCGTCGCGGCAACCGCTGCGGCGGCTTTGACCGGCGCGGCGGCGCCTTTCGCGGTTGCTTTGGTGTCAGCCGCCTTCGCCGGAACTGCTCCTGTTGCCGCGGCGCCGGACGCGCTCGGTTCGCCCGATGCAGCGATGGTCGCCTGGGCCGACAATTCGCTGGCAGCTTTCTTCGCGGCCTTCTTGCCCTTCTTCGATCCCTTCGGCTCGACAACCTTCTTGACCGTGCGACTGCGTCGCACAATCACCGGCGCGGGCGGGAGCGGTGGAGAGTAGGGCTCGGCAAACTTGCGAATCGCTTCTTCGTCCGGTAATTCCGTATCCATAAATGCAAACGTCAGCTTGTCCAGCAACTCGTCATAGCCGGGCACATCGGGCACAATCCGCATGTCCTGCAAAATCGCGTTCGGTATTTTCTGGCGCGCTTCCGGCCACTTGGTAAAGAAGTTTTCGAAACGGTTCTGGATAATCGCGCCTTTGCCCGTAAAGAACAGCCATAGCACTGCTTCCGGCTTGACGCTGTGCAGTAGCTTCCACAACTGCGACGCCTTGGCAGCATCTTTGGCCGTCATCTGCTGCAGAACTTTCTTCGCTTCCTTATCGAGCGAATCGGCTTCCGCAAGCAGGTCGGTCCGTACGAACAGCCGCTTCAGCGTCGAAAAGTGGGCGGGCGAAAGCTTGGACGTCAATAAATGAAACTGCGCCGCTGAGGCGTCCGGGGCAAGCCCCGCCATCAGCAACTGCACCAAACGCTCATGCAGGCGCTCGATTCCCTGCGCATCCGCGGAGCGGCTGGTCCAGTTGGGCGACAGATGTGTCATCCAGCCTTCGGCTTCCAGCGCTTTGATCACCTGCAAGGGCTCTTCTTCGTACGCGATCTCTTCCAGCTCATATCCGCGCTGTACGGCGGTAATGGCGCTGATGACGTCTTCGGCTTTCGCATTCTCATAGCGGGCCTTGGTGCGTTCTTCCATCTCCCAGCCAGTTCGGGAGATGAGGCGGATGGCGCGTACCATCCGGATGGGGTCCTCAAGGAAACCATAGTTGCTGACCAGCCGCAATTGGCGCGCGTAAATGTCCGCCGCCCCGTTCAACGGATCGAGCAGCAGCCCCCAGGACCCTTCATTCAATGAAAGAGCCATCGCGTTGGCGGTAAAGTCACGCCGCCGAAGATCGTCGAGAATTCCCGCCGGATGATATTCCGGCCGCGCAGTCTTGGGGAAATTTTCAGTTCGTGCCGCGGAGACTTCGAGGCGCGCCTGATTGCCGAACCGCAGATATACGGTCTGCGATGGCTCATGCTGACCGGTGACAGCAAACCCGGCCTTTTCAAGGTCCTTTTTGAACTTCAGCGGGTTGGCCTGAACGGTCATGTCCAGGTCGCGAACGGAAGCGCCGCTGACAATATCGCGCACCGCGCCGCCGGTAAGAAATACGGTGATGTTGCGCGCCCGGGCCACGTCGGTCATGGCGTTTAACGCCTGTTTTTGGTTTGGGGAGAGCTTGGATTCAAGCAGTTGGATATAATCGGGCATGCCCAGTATTCGCCTCTGCCCGCAGCTGGTTTCTTATGCCGCTAAGCCCTGTCTTTTCAAATAGATGTAGGCGACAATGTCGCGCACGCAAAGCTCTATAATATCACACATTGGAATGGGTCATTCCATCCCGATTGCACAATTTACGCTGCGCCGGATCCCGCTTCATGCGACAATCCTGGCTAGTTTCCGGGCTGACTTTCAGGCCGTCGCAGCAAGAGGTTGAACTCTGGAGCATCCGTTGCCCATCTCGGGATCGAGCCGGAAAAAGGTGATCGTGCGAAAGCTCTCCCGCGACTGGCAGTCCGGCTACGTCGATCCGCTGAACTTTGCCGCCAACGGCCGGCTGGAGCTGCTGGACTTAACCGGCAAAGTGATCAGCATCTCCCTGCAGGAAGTCAAAATGATGTGCTTCGTCCGCGAATTTTTTTCCGGGGATGAGCCTGAACGGCTGATCCGGCGCAGTTTCACCTCGCGGCCGCGCACCCCCGGCCTGTGGCTGCGTTTGCGACTGCGGGACGGCGACGAGATCGAGGGCCTGGCCAGCAACGATGTGTCCCTGCTCGAGGTGGAAGGAATCCAGTTTGCTCCGCCCGACATGCGTTCGAATACGCAACGGATTTTTGTCCCGCGCACGGCATTGCAATCGCTGGAAATTGTCGCCGTCATCCATCCCTCGGCGCGACGCAAGCCGGATCTGGCAGGGCAGGAAGGGCTCTTCGCCAGCTGAATCAGCGGAATGACGGCGAAGGCAGTTCCTGTCCTGCGACAAATTTTTATGGCCACGTCCGCGAACCCAGCAACGTCTATTGCAACCGCGACTTTGCCCCAGGGCAAGCTCACCGCGGTCCAGGGACTTCGCGCGGTCGCTGTTCTTTTAGTGGTATGGACGCACTCCATCATCGCCGCCGGATACCACTCGTCTCCGGTGCAGGCCAGGTTCTTCAACCTGAAGAGTTTCGGCGCCTGCGGGTTGGATATTTTTTTCGTCATCAGCGGATTTATCGTTTCGCTGGTAGCCATGCGGGCGCGGCAGTCTCCGCGGATTTTCCTTTCGCGCCGCGTTACAAGAATTTTTCCCCTCTATTGGATATTGACGCTGGTCGTTGTGCTCGAAGCGCAGCTTGGAAGTTATCCGATCCAGTGGCATCGCGTTCCCTGGATTCCAACCGTGCTCTTGTTGCCCGGCTGGCATTATCCCGTGCCGCCGCTTATCCTGTCTTTGGGATGGAGTCTTCTTTTTGAGATCTATTTTTACCTGCTGCTAACCGTGTGGATGCGGTGGACGCCGCGGCACATGGTTCGCAACACCAGCTTGTTTCTCGCGGGCATGGTCGCGGTTGGCGCGGCTGTGGGACTGCATCGCCCGCTACTTGTGATCTGGTCCAATCCGGTTGCCGTGGAATTTGTCTTCGGATGCATCATCGCGCAGATTTACATGAAGCTGGGCGCAGCGGATGTGCCACCCACCGTACGGAATCAGGCGCGCCGCTTTGGCCCGCTATTTGCCGCGTTGGGCGCTGCGGCGCTGGTTGCGACCATTTTTACCGGCTACGGCATGGCGAGCGAGGCCAGTTCGATTCTCGCCGGCCTTAGCGGCTGGCTGCGCCTGGGTGTCTGGGGGGTTCCCTCCGCGCTGCTCGTTCTTGGCGCTGTTTTGTGGAGCCCGGCAATGCAATCGTTGCCGGCGCGCGTGCTGATATTTCTGGGAGACGCGTCCTACTCCATTTATCTATGCACCAACCCCGCACGCAGCATGATCGAACATTTCTGGCGGTATTTTGGCCGCTGGGGCGGCGACACAGGCGTTTTGCTCTGCCTGCTCACGTGCATTATCATCGGCATCGCCTGCTATCTTGCCGTTGAGCGCCCGTTAATGCGTTTCTTCCACAACTGGTGCAAGCAGATTCCCTTCCAGTCGCCTGCGAAACGATAATTGACGCGGAAATTGTTCATCATCCACAAACGCCTGAAAAACGTTCTCATAAATAGAGAGCCAAAGCGCGTCCGCCTGAGTCTAATAGCAGGCGAGGGGGTAGCAAAATGCTGATTCGCAAACCATCCGACATTCCATCCTCAGAAATTACCTCGAAGGCCGATTACATGAACCGCCGCAAGTTCATCACCGGCGCGGCAGCCGTGGGCGCCACCGCATTGGGAGCAGGGCGGCTGATGGAGATTGCTTCTCCCCGCCACGCCGTCGATGCAGCGACCAAGCTCGCAACGATTCCCAGCAAGTATTCCACGACCGGCTTGACGCAGACCTCGTACAACGACATCACCACGTATAAC
The DNA here is from genome assembly GCA_041690775.1 of Acidobacteriota bacterium. Taxonomy (GTDB): domain Bacteria; phylum Acidobacteriota; class Terriglobia; order Terriglobales; family Acidobacteriaceae; genus JAKAAZ01. The sequence goes on from JBEPVW010000177.1 coordinate 4,344, forward strand.
AATTTTTATGAGTTCGGCACCGGCAAGGACGATCCCTCCCACAATGCGGGGCGGTTGAAGACGAGCCCGTGGAGTGTGAAAGTAGATGGCCTGGTTGCAAAGCCGAAGGTCTTCGACATCGATGCGCTGATGAAGCTTCACCCCATGGAAGAGCGCATCTACCGGATGCGCTGCGTGGAAGCCTGGAGCATGGTGATTCCGTGGGTGGGTTATTCACTGTCGGAATTCATCAAGCAATGCGAGCCGCTCAGCTCCGCGCGTTATGTGCAATTTCTATCGCTCGATGATCCGAAACAAGAGCCGGAGATTCGGTCCGCCAATCTGCACTTCCCTTACTCCGAAGGCCTGCGGATGGATGAGGCCATGAACCCGCTCACGCTTTTCACCTTTGGACTGTACGGCCAGACGCTGCCCAACCAGGACGGCGCGCCGGTGCGCCTGGTGGTGCCGTGGAAGTACGGTTTCAAGTCGGCCAAGTCGCTCGTCGAGATCAAATTTGTGAAGAACGAGCCGCGCACCACATGGAACGAGTCGGCGCCGAGCGAGTATGGTTTCTACTCCAATGTGAATCCCAGCGTGGATCATCCTCGCTGGAGCCAGAAGTACGAGCGCGTGATCGGAGCGCCGTTCTGGAAGGCCCGCCAGCCCACGCTGATGTTCAATGGCTACGGCGATCAAGT
>JBEPVW010000178.1:0-5023 GCA_041690775.1 Acidobacteriota bacterium
GCTGCGGACACTGGCATCATCACGACCGTGGCAGGAAACGGCACCAACGGCTTGAGTGGAAATGGAGGGCCGGCCGCCAGCGCTGAACTGAATTATCCTGTCATGATTGCTGTGGACAGCGTAGGCAACCTATACGTTTCCGATGACTTTACGGAAAACAGCGTCGGCCAGGACGTCCGGATGATCTCGGCGAGTTCCGGTATTATCACGCGGGTAGCGGGCACCGGAACGCCTGGTTACAGTGGCGACGGCGGACCAGCGATTAACGCCGAGATGAATGGAGCGTACGGCATCGCTGTGGACAGTGCGGGCGACCTTTACATCGTGGATGCAGCCAACAATGTTATTCGCGAAGTTGATGCCGGCACGGGCATTATCACGACCATCGCAGGCAGCGGCGCGCCGGGTTACGGCGGCGACGGAGGACCAGCCACCAACGCCGGCCTGTCTCCCTTCAACATAGCGCTGGACGGCGCGGGCAATCTCTACATCAGCGATTCATACCAGAGCTTGCCAACTACCTCCTACGATACTGTTCGCAAGGTGAATGTATCCACGGGCATCCTGAATTTTGGCAATCCACCCGTCGGCACGACCAGCTCAGACAGCCCGCGAGCCGCTACGGTGACGAACATCGGGAACAACACGATTGTCGATAATATGCCCTTTACCGGCGAAGACTCATTGGTGTTTTATGTGCCGAATTCCGGACCTGACCCAGCCATCTCGAACCAGAGCTTTACACTTGGTAATAGCAGCACTTGTCTGCTATTGGATCCCAGTTCCCTGGGAGTGGGCCTGCCCTCGGGGACCTCCTGCACATTTCTGTTCAGTTTTACGCCGCTAACGTCGGGGACAATTCAGGGAACGGCAGCCATCACAGACTATTCTCCGGTCCTTGACTACCCGAATACTGTCGGTTTGACCATGCAGACGATCGAACTCAACGGGGGCGCTGGACCAGTTACCGGGCCGGGCGGGGGCGGAACAGTGGGCGATTTCACACTGACTGCGACGCCGGCCAGCCAGAGCGTCCGTGCTGGTTCGACGGCGACGTACACGATAGCCGTGACGGGGACGGGGGGATTCAGCGGGTCGGTTGTGCTGGCGGCTACGGGGCTTCCCGCTGGAGCGACATTCAACATTGCACCGGGGACTGTATCGGTCGGCAGCACCGGCGCGTCCACGGCAACGCTTTCCATTGTGACTGCGGCCAGCCATGCAGAATTGTTGCCCGGGGAGCAGGGCCGGGGGCGTGGAACTTCCATGCTGCGATATGGGTTCCTGCTGCTGCCATTGCCGTTGCTGGGGATTGCCGGGCTGCGCAAGCGGCTGAAATCGATGCCGCGCACGGTGGTGTTGTTGGCGCTTATCCTGCTCAGCCTTGCCGCGAGCTCTGGAATGATGGGGTGCGCCAACATCGGGATCGAGGATAAGTCGCAGACCTATACCGTCACCGTGACTGGGACCAGTGGCACCCTGCAGCATTCTGCCAATGTGGCTGTCACGGTCAACGATTACATTCCGGTAAAATAGGGTGTGAAGATGGCGAAGCCGGCTCCAAGGGTCGGGATTTGTCTTTGGCATAGGGTATCGCGCTCACGTATACTGATCGAAGCGGTAAAACTGTTTTTAGATTGGGACTTACGATGCCGAAGTTGAAGACGCACAAAGGCGCGGCCAAGCGCTTTAAGAAAACCGGAACCGGTAAAGTGAAGCGTGGCCAGGCCTTCATGCGGCACATTCTTACCTCGAAGGCTACCAAGACCAAGCGGCATCTTGCCGCATCTGCAATGGTCTCGGCTGCCGACCTGCCAAAGGTGCTGCGCATGATTCCTTACGCCTGATCGGCTTCTAAAAAAAGCATGGGTCCGCACGCGTTGGTGGCCCCCGGAACGTAAAACTTCCGCAGAGATCAGAGCAAGAAAAAAGCGAGTGAAGAGGCGATCGGGTCCAGAAGACCTTCCTGCCTCCAGCCGCATACAACGAAACGCAAAAAGGAGAAACCAACTATGCCTCGCGTCAAACGTGGCAATAAACGCAAAGAATATCGCAAGAAGATTCTGAAGCGCGCCAGCGGCTACTTCCTTACGAAGTCCAAGCTGTACCAGGCCGCGGAGGAAGCTGTCGAGCGCGGACTGAAGTTTGCCTATCGCGGCCGCCGCGAAAAGAAGCGCCAGTTTCGTTCGCTGTGGATTGTGCGCATCGGGGCGGCGGCCAAGCTGAATGGCATGAGCTATTCGCAGTTCATCCATGGCTTGAAGGTGGCGGGTGTCGAGCTGGATCGGAAGATTCTGGCCGACATTGCAGTTAAGGATGCCGCCGGATTTACGGCTCTGGCAGAACAGGCCAAGGGTGCATTGAGCAAGGCTGCCTAGCGTCCCGGTCTTACGGAATTCAAATACACAACGATAAGTAGAGAGGTGATTCCTAAGCCTGAGGAATCACCTCTCGCATTTTGCAGCTTATTTGTGGCTTGCCAGTACCGGCGGCAGGCCCGGGACCATCAATGGCGATGGCGAACGGGGGTGGAAGAACCCTGTTCGTTGACCGCCATGCCTCTACCGCCATTGCCGGTATGGCTGGGGGCCATGCGGCTGGCCGTCTTTTTGTTGTTTCCTGGACGGTACCGCGTCGTCATGTCTTCGCCATCCTTGTACTCCACAACGTCGGAACCTCCCGCTTTCGGCTTGAGGTTCGCTTTGTCCTTCGACTCATAGAGCGGGTTCTCGCCGGAATTGTTATTCTGAGCCGCCTGGGGGTTGCTGGAGGAGTTGTGGGCGCCAGCCATGCGCGCGACGCCGTTGCCGCCGGCGTGATCAACGGCGATGCCGGAAACCTGGCTGGATTGAGCCAGCCGGCCAGAGGACTGTCCGCTGGCTGTATCGCGCGGGTGCGCTCCTCTTGCCGCGGAGGAAGTTTGTGCGAGCGCCAGGGTTCCAGCAAGCAGAAATGTGCCTGCCGTAAGACAGGGACCAAGATAAGTGCTTAATTTCATAAGTGTCCTTTCGGAGACTTCGCGTCTGCCGGACAACTCACGTCGGAAGATTCGCGATGAGCGGAACTGGGTGTCGATCTGCAATTTCAGTATCAGACCAGTACACGCCCAGGGGCGCAATCGTCTCGACACTATTCGTGCCTTTTAGTTGTGGGGGCACCAAGGTTGTCACCGGGCACTGGCTGAGTCCGGCCTGGTCCGGGAACCGCGGGCGAGGTCTGCCGCCGCCAAGATGGTCATCAGCGCGATGATGCACTGCGAAATGACGCAGTAGAGACACCAGACCTCCAGGATTGACGCTTCGATGTGGGAGAGATAGAGCGCAAATCCCAGGCCGGCGAGAGCGAAGATCAGCGTCCATTGCCGCTTGCGAAACAGTGCAAGCAGGGCGATCAACAGATATCCGGCGACGCCGACTGCGGCGACAGGAACTCCACGGATCATGGAATAGCGGCTGTGGTTCACGATGCCGCAGTCCCAATGGGCGTTGATGTCGCATGGCTGAACTTTATTGGAATAGTGGATCTGCCATGCAAGAGATGAGACGACGATGCCTGCCACTGCCAGCAAAAAAATGATGGTCCGCAATGTTTTCTCCCTTTCCCGATTTGACCACGATGTCGAGACGCGACAAAGGGGCATTTTCGATATTTAGAAATCGGTATTTCCCGCCTCTGTCATTTATCCTCAACAAAGCAATGTCTTCTGCGCGGATCGCAACATTAGAGAGCTACGAATCCGGCCCGCTTCATGGGGCGTTTCTGTCGCTGTGTTCCCGGCGCTGCGTTGTACACTACTGTCGGACTGTTCCCGCGCGATGAAAGTTCGCGACGTACTTCAGCAGGTGATGCAAGATGGTTGGTATCTTGTGGGCCAAAAAGGTAGCCATCGTCAATTCAAGCATCCTGAAAAATCCGGGAAAGTGACGATTGCAGGCCATCCGTCGGAAGAAATGGCGAAAGGCACGTTTCAAAACATTCTGAAACAGGCAGGTCTCAAATGAGGCAATATGCTGTTGTTTTCGAGAAGACGTCTACGGGCTGGAGCGCATATGCGCCGGATTTGCCCGGCCTCGGCGTCGCGGGTAAAACCTATGCTGAGACGGAACAGTTGATTCGCGAAGGCATCGAGTTTCACATTGAGGGATTGCGCGCGGATGGCGAACCTATTCCGGAACCAACCACGCGCGTGAGTGAAATACCGATTTCAGCCTAGCTGGAAACCGTTTCGACAAGCCATAACTTCACGAGCCTTCTAAGAACTGATGTCAAAAACAGAAATTCCAACACTTACAGATTATTCCTCGGCATCCCTCGACCAATTCTTCGCAGCGGTCAAAGACTCATTCGAGCGAGATGCAGCCCAGGTCCACACGCCGGAAGCAGTTGAGGATTTGCGCGTACGCTGGATTGGGCGCAAGCAGGGCCTAATGAACCAGGTCGATGAGCTTTTGAAGAGTTTGCCTTCCGAAGCGAAGAAGGATTTTGGGCGTGGCTTGAACTTGCTGAAGGAACATATCAGGTCGCGGTTGAGCGCCTCGTCGATTTCGGATAACCCTCAAAGCCGGCCCAATGGTGGCGCTCGATCTGATGCCTTCGACGGCCTGAGCAGTCAAATAAAAAATAAATCCAAAATAGACCGCGCTGATCCCATCGACGTCACCCTGCCGGGGATTCGGCCAGCGCTGGGGGCGGAGCATCCGCTGATCCGGACGATGCACGAAATCGTCAGCGTGTTCGAGCGGATGGGATATTCGGTTGGCTTGGGACCCGAGGTTGAGACCGATTACTACAATTTCGAAGCGCTGAATTTCCCTCCGAACCATCCAGCCCGCGACACGCAGGACACGCTGGTCATCGCTAACCAGGAACATAAGCCGCTGCGCGATCGTCTACTGCTGCGCACGCATACCTCGCCGGTGCAGATTCGCACCATGGAGCTTAAGCCGCCGCCATTGCGGATTGTCATCCCCGGCAAAGTGCATCGCAACGATGCTGCCGATGCGACGCATTCGCCGATCTTTCA
>JBEPVW010000179.1:0-4966 GCA_041690775.1 Acidobacteriota bacterium
CGCATCCATGCGACCAATTTGCTATTCGAAGCGGTCAAATTGTGGTGCGGAATAACATCGTGCGGGTTATAAACCCAGGTGATCAGCGCAATTCCAACCGCAGCCAGCAGGAAAACACGCGCAGGCTCCCACCAGGTTTCGAGCGCCAAAGCTGCGTCTAAACGCCCGAAAGAAATCCCAAACACTACGGCCAGCACCGCGTACACAGGCATCGGGGTGTTGCTGGTCGCGCCTCCATGCGCCTGCAAAAACCAGCAAAGGCCAAATGTCGAGACTGCGGCAAACAGATAAAACCGCGCCGCCACATCGCGTTTCCCGGCGCAGGTGCGTGCCCACCCAACGGCGACCACCAGCAACGCAATACCAAACGGAGCCAGCATCTGCGCCGGAATAAAAAACACCGCCGGCCGCAGTACCAAATCCGCATTCGCGTGTGGAACCGTAAACGCATAGAACCAGAACCACCCATGCGTCGCGTGGTCCAAAAGCGCTGTACTCGCGGCTGCCATTACCAGAAAACTCACTACGCCCCAAAGCACTCGGCGAGGACGTTTCCAGTCGCAGCAAAGCATCACCACCGCCACCGGAAAAACGGTTTGCTTGGCCAGAAACGCCGCCGTCCAAGCCACCGCCGCAACCGTTGGATGCAGGCGTTCCATGGACAGGCGCGTACATAGCAAGGCCGCCAACAGCAGAAGAACATACAGCGAATCCAGCCGCCCCAGATCGAACCATTCGCGCGTCCAGGGATAAGCTGCCGCATACAATCCGACCCCGGCCAGCGCGGCAAGATGCCTGCGTTTTCGCGTACCGCCCGTATCCTGCAGCACGAGAAAATAGATGATCCCGAACGAGGCGCACGTACTCAGCAAAGACACCAGCCGCAACGCAACAAAGCCCGGACCCAGCACCCGGACCGCCCATCCCGACACGTAATAATATGCGGGAGCATACATGTACGGAATGAAATGAAAGTTTGGCCGGACGTAAATCGGCAAGCCATGCGCCACGCGCTCCGCCGCCAGCAGCATCGGGCCTTCCAGTTGCTCCAGCGGGAAGGGATATCGCAACCGCCACAGGCTGGCGATGAGAAACAAAGCAATCGGCGTCAGTGCCAGCACCCTGATCAAAACTTCAAATCGAAGACGCCATCCACGCCAGGTCCCGTCGTTAGCCGATGTAAAAAATGATTTCTTTTGTAAGTCGGGCTCGCTCACGCCGTGCGTCGTTTCATAAGAGTGAAAAAATCGTATCACGACGCGGAAGCATCTCTGGAAGGGCTTGTAGAAGCAGCTCGTTCAACGCCGTCCGGGGATTCCTTCTGCCCGCAAAAGACCCGAGAAATACCCCGCAGAATCCGCGAAAACGGAAACGCGCCTGCCTCGTCGCGAAAAAATATCTCCCCCACGCGCCGCGCCGGCGGCCGATAGTACCAGCGCGCCAGTAGCGACAGATGCTCGCCCAGTTGATCCACGGGAAATTTGTTCAAATGCGTCCCGGCTTCCAATTCGTCCAGCACAGTCTGCAACCGCTCCTCCAAATGACCGCGCGGAGATTTCGCAGCGCCAATGGCCGCCGAAACCGGTTGCGCTTCCAGCAGGGTCGGCTCTAACAGCGTCGGATGCGCAAATAGAGATGTAGAACCGGCGCGCTCATTCGGGTGACGCATGCCTTCGACCGAATAGAATCCAGGTCCCAGAATTCTTCCGCCGCGAACCAGAAAAACCGCGACATGGCTCGCCTCCGATCGAAGCGCGCGATTGGACAATTTCTCCGGCTTCGTGGAGGTCTGACCTACTTCGGCCCCTTGCGGTACCGCCGGTTGAATAATGATCGCGTCCAACTCAGAGACCGGACGCACCAGCGCCGCCGCCTGCTGCGCGACAGCCCTCACCTTCTCCACGCGTTGATGCAGCCGGGCAGCTTTCTCAAAGTCCAGCGCCGCCGACGCCTCTTCCCGCCCTTTCTCCAACACGGCTATTGTCAAGTCCCCGCGCGAGGCGAAATATTCCCGTACCCGTTCGGTTTCCTTCGCATAGCGTTCATCCGTGCAACCGCGAAAACACGGCGCCAGGCACATCTTCATTTCGGAATAGATGCAACCCGGAAACTCCGGATCGGGATGCAGTTCTTCCGTGCAGCGTCGCAGTTCGAAAAAATTGAGCGAGTCATCGAGAAACCTCTCCGCGCTCGCCCGCGATTGAAACGGCCCATATGTCGAGGTCAGCGCGCGTTGTGTGATGCGGTTGGTGACATATACGCGCGGATATGCATTTTCAGCAGCCAGCCGTAATAGCGCCGGTGGTCGCAGGCGCAGGCGTTCTTTCGCGCGTTCTCCGCAAAATGCACGGGTCGCCTGCACCAGCAGCAAGGAGGTCGCAAACCGGGAGCCGACTTCAGAATAGTCAAGCCGCGCCACACGCCCGCCAAGATGCAGCCGTTTGGTGCCTGCAAATGCCGGCGCCAGCAGTCGATGCATTCGCCGCCGCAGGTTCGCAGTCTTGGAAATGTAAGGCTCGCTCGCGGCATCGCGGCCAAAAAGGGCAAAGACAACCGTGCGCGCCGGAACTCTTTCCAGCCAGTCGTCTATCGCGGTTTCCGGAACGGCGAGCGAATGTTCAAGCACAGCCCGATTGTAGCGATTTTCCTCGCCCTTTTTGTCGCGCTCCCTGGAGCGGAGCACGAAATTTTCTTACAGGGTGCGGTTCTCGAAGCATTGTCAAAGCTGGTCCAGAACTTGCGCTAGCTTGACGATTTCGTACTACTGGGGCTGGAAGCCTCGCTACTAGAGCTCTTCGTAGAACTAGAAGACGAGTCGCCGGCTGTGGTCGTTGCGGCTGCTGAATCGCTCGAGGATTTTGTTTCTCCCACGCCGTCGCTCTTGCTTTCCGATTTGCTTTCCGAAGAGCTTTCGGACTTGCTCTCCGCCTTCCCGTCAGCGCCGTTTGCAGGCGCTTTCTTCGCACCGGACTTGGCGTAGTCGTTCACATACCAACCAGCGCCCTTGAACTGGATTGCAGGCGCGGAGATGACCCGCTCCAGTTCTCCGCCGCACTTTGGACAAACCTTCTCATGCGGCGCGCTGAAACTCTGGATCTTCTCCAGGCGTTGATGGCAGTCCTTGCATTCGTACTCGTATAACGGCATGAACGAAAACCTCGTGTGCTGCAAGAGAAAATAAAGCGGGTGGAAGAAATTGTCCTCTCGACCGGAGCGTGGCGGACTGGAGAGACCTGTGTTACTCCACGCGGCTGCACCAACGCGTCGCTATTTCAGTTTAACCAGTCGCACGCTGCTGATCGCTTCCAGCGCTCCCACAGCTTCCAGCGCTTTCTGGATTTGCGAGCTCTCCGTCAACGCGTCGATGTGCACCACCGCCAGCGCCTCCCGGCGTCCTTTTGCTGTCTGCGTGTCGCCGTTTACTTCGGCCCGTCCCAGTGCAAAGTTGGCAATATTGATCGAATGGTCGCCCAGAATCGTGCCAATACGGCCAATCACGCCCGGCACATCCTGGTTGCGGATGAACAGCAGCGTTCCATTCAGCGGCGCTTCGATATCAATGCCGTCGCAGGCCAGCAGCCGAGGAAATTTTCCGTGCAGCACCGTGCCGCTCACCGTCATACTGCGCTGCTCCGTCTGTGCGTCCATATGCACCGTTAGCTTCAGCACGCTTCCCACGCCACCGGAGCCAGCCTCCGCCTTCTCCTCATGCACATGGATGCCTTGCCCCTCGGCCACCGCAGAAGCATTGATCCGGTTGGCATGGCCGGAGCTGCCCAACAACCCGCAGAGCGCCGCATTGCGAATCATCTCCGTCCGCATCTCGGCCAGCGCGCCGGAATATGCAATGTGGATGCTTTCCATCTTGCCGCCAAAGGTCGCGGTCAGAAATTTCCCCAGCCGCTCGCCCAACTCAAGGTAAGGCGCCATGGCGCTGTATTCCTCATGCGACAGCGATGGGAAATTCACCGCATTCTGCACCACACCGGTCGTCAAATATGCCCGCACCTGTTCGGCAATCTGGATGCCCACCGCTTCCTGCGCTTCCGCTGTGGAGCCGGCAATGTGCGGCGTCAGAATCACGTTCTCGAGGCCAAAGAACGGCGAATCCTTCAGCGGCTCCTTGCGGAATACGTCGAGTGCCGCTCCAGCCACCTGGCCGCTCCGCACAGCATCGGCCAGCGCATCTTCGATAACCAGTTCACCGCGAGCGCAGTTCACAATGCGCACGCCCTTTTTCATGCTGGCCAGTGTCGTCGCGTTAATAATTCCTTCCGTGTCGGGAGTCAGTCCCACATGCAGCGTCAGATAATCCGCCTCACGAAACACTTCTTCCAGAGACGTTAGGCGCGCGCCATATTCGCGGGCAATTGCGGCCCGTTCTTTTGGTTTTTCTGAGACGAACGGGTCATGCCCGATCAGCTCCATCCCGAACACGCGCGCCCGCCGCGCAACCTCCAGCCCCACCCGCCCCATGCCGACAATGCCCAGTGTCTTGCCGCGCAGCTCAAATCCCTGAAGCGATTTCTTCTCCCATTTTCCCGCGTGCATGGTGGCATTCGCGCGCGGAACCATGCGGGCCAGATCGATCATTAATGCCAGCGTAAGTTCAGCCACCGCCACGGCGTTCGCGCCCGGAGTGTTCATTACCACTATGCCGTTGCGCGTCGCGGCATCGGCGTCAATGTTGTCTACTCCGACCCCCGCGCGGCCAATGACGCGCAGCTTGGGCGCGCTTTCCAGCAGCTTGGCATCCACCTGCACAGCGGAGCGGACAACCAGCGCATCGGCATCGGCCAGCTCGGCAGGCAACCCATTTTTAATCTGGTCATGCGTAACAACGTTCCAATCGGAGCCGTCGGCAAATACAGCCACAGTGGCAGGCGAGACTTTTTCGGCAAGAACAACCTTCATGTTTGGGTTCCATTCATTTCGTTCTGAGAGTTTGTTTCTATAGGTTTCAAAA
>JBEPVW010000180.1:0-4886 GCA_041690775.1 Acidobacteriota bacterium
TCGGTACGTTCGCCGAAGGAGCTGGTGACGCGGCCCATCACCGGCCATAAGGACGGCGCATCCGCCAGATTCACCCAATCCGTAATGGTGGAAGCAGGGTGCAGCCCCGCCGTCAGTGCCTGGGTCGCGACGCCGGAAAGCGCTGTGTTGCGCAGGGCATAGAAGCGATCGAGAGATTTGTAATAGGAGCTATCGTTATCGTCGGAGGCTAGTGTGCTGGCGGCGCTGGCTGCAGCCGGCTTTGGCGCAACCAGTTTGCTCTGCCGCAGGCCATAGAGCGCCGAAACTTCACTGGCCAGGGAGCCCAGGGATGCGACCTGCATATCCTTCTGTTTAGTGTCTTGTTCCAGCTGATGGTACTGCTTGCGAAGGGCCAACTGTTCGCTGCGCACCTGGTTGAACCGCTCCGCCTTGACCAGCATCCTACCGTAGGAACCGGCCAGTCCGGTGATTGTGAACAGGCCGACAACTGCCGCCGCTACGAAGGCGTACGCATACCGCATCGGAATTGGGACCTTGCGTAGCTGGCCCTGCTCGTCCCGGCTGACATAAACGATGTAATGTCGCTTTCGCATGCGATGCGTTTCCTTTCAATCTGTCCGTTGCCGGACTCAATCGCCGCTGCCCCGGGAGATTCGCTGGTAATACACCTGCAAATCCAGCATCGGGGAGATGCGGAGAATACTAGTTTTGTCTGTTGAGGCACCAGCCTAGCAAAGGGCGCGTGGCACGTCAATCGAGAAAAGGACCTAAGATGCCTGCCCCAAACCGGAGGTTGCACGCCCTGCCGGCGGGATAAATCCTGCGATGAAAGCTGTATTCTGGCAGTCGATGCCCAGTTCCCAGCCAGTACCCAGCGAACGAACCCTGATCGAATCTATCCGCGAGCGGACTGAGGTGTCGTCCAGTTCGCGGCGATCCGCGTCTTTGTTCCATTCCAAGCTCCATTCTAAATCGTCTGAGAGGGTAACGCTTGGTATCGGCGACGATTGTGCCATTTTGACCCCGCCGCGCGGCCACGAAATCCTCGTCACAACGGACTTTTCCGTTGAATCCATTCACTTTCGCCGCGAATGGCAAGCGCCCGAATCCGTCGGTCATCGCTGCCTCGCCCGCGGTCTAAGCGACCTTGCCGCCATGGGTGCGCAGCCGCTGGCCGCCTTTCTGTCCCTGGCGCTTCCGGCTGAACTGGTGCGGAGCCGACTCGGCAAACCTTCCTGGCGGGACCGCTTTTTCGGCGGGTTCCTCACCCTGGCGGACAGATATAACGTTCCTTTAGCTGGAGGGGACACTGCCCAATCTCCACGAACTCCAGAAAATTCAACAGATAGGCATTCAACTGGCCAGCAAATCGGCGGAAAAATCACAGGGTGGGCGTTGGCGGATATCATTCTGGTCGGCAGCGCCCCGCGCAACCGGGCGTTGCTGCGTTCCGGGGCCAAGGCATGCGACCGCATTTATGTCACCGGCAATTTGGGAGGAGCTGCGGCAGAACTGGCACAACTGGCAGCATCCCCGCGCAGGTTCCGTGCTATCACCCCTGGCGAAACGGCTGAACCCAACCGGCACCCGCATCTGTTTCCCGAGCCGAGGCTTGCCGTCGGCGCATGGCTACTGAAAAACCGCCGCGCTACCGCGGCCATCGATATCAGCGACGGCCTTTCGACGGACCTCGACCATCTCTGCGAGGAGTCCGGCGTGTCCGCAACCATCGACGCGGCGGCAATTCCCATCCATCCTCTCGCGCAAGACCTGGGATCTGCGGAGAAACTGGAACTGGCCCTGAACGGAGGCGAAGATTATGAGCTGCTCTTCACCGCCTCCCCCGACATGCATATTCCCCGCCGAATCGCCGGTGTTCGCATCACCTGCATCGGCGAGATGCGCCGATATCGTTCCGGCGCGCCTCGAGTTTTACTCATCGACGCGCTGAGTGGCAAGCGCCGGGAACGGCCCCTGCCCCCCGGCGGATGGGAACACTACAAATAACGGGACTCCGTCTTCCTGTGCTCCACAATTTGCCAATGCGCGCGAAGGCTGCGAAAACTCTTGCTACCATCAAAGTTTATGGCCTCTACCAAACCTCGCGTCCGCTTTGCCCCCTCGCCCACTGGCCAACTGCATGTAGGCAATGCCCGCACAGCGCTCTACAACTGGCTGTTCGCCCGCCGTTTCGGAGGAGATTTTCTGCTCCGGATAGAAGACACCGACGTCGAACGCAGCGAGGTCCGCTACGAATCGCAGCTGCTCGAAGACCTCCGCTGGCTTGGCCTGAATTGGGATGAGGGGCCCGACGTCGCTGCCACTCCAGACCAGCCAAATGTCGGCCCCTATCGCCAGTCCGAACGGCTGGAGATTTATCGTGAACACACCGATCGTCTACTGGCCGAAGGCTCGGCGTATCGGTGCTTTTGCACCGCAGAACAACTTGACGCGGAGCGCGAACAGGCCATCGCCAGTCACCAGCCACAGGTTTATTCCGGCCGCTGCCGCGCCATTTTGCCCGCCGAAAGCGCTGCCCGTGCCGCCAATGGAGAGCCGTTTGCCATCCGCCTGAAGATCGGCACAGAGCCCATCCGTTTTCACGACATTGTTCGCGGTACCGTCGAGTTTGCCGCCGAGACCGTCTCCGATCCCATTCTGGTCCGCTCCTCCGGTATGCCGGTCTACAACTATGTTGTCACCATCGACGATGCCCTGATGCACATCACCCACGTCATTCGCGGCGACGATCATTTATCGAACACACCCAAACAGGTCGCCATCTACAACGCCTTCGAGTGGCCGGTGCCGGAGTTTGCACATCTATCGACGATCCTCGGCCCGGACAAAGCACGGCTTTCCAAGCGTCATGGAGCGACTTCCATCGCCACGTTTCGAGAGATGGGAATTCTCCCCGAAGCGCTCACAAATTACCTTGCGCTGTTAGGTTGGGGCGCGGAGGGCGGCACGCGCGAGACCTTCACCCTGCAGGAACTTGCCGCCGAATTTACGCTCGAACGCGTCACCCCTTCGCCCGCTATCTTTGACGTCAACAAATTGAACTGGCTAAACCGCCAGTATCTGAAATTAGCCGAACCGAAGCGCCTGGCAAAGCTCGCCTGGCCCTACTTCACCGTCAAGGGCTGGCTGCCGGACGCGCAAGGTTCGGATGCGATTGAGAATTGGTTCCAGCAATTGCTCGCGCTGTTTGTGCCAGCAGTCGATCAGCTCGATCAACTGCCGCAGAAGGCAGAGTTCCTGTTTCAATTCGATCCCGCTGCTGCGATAGCGAATGAAGAAAACGCCGCGCTCCTGGCAAGCGAGGCCGCGCGAAATGTACTGCGAGAGTTTGCTGTCCGAATTGCCGCCCTACCCGCTCCAATCACTGCAGAGGCCTTCAAGACAGTAATGAACGAAGTGAAGACCGCCAGCGGAGCCAAGGGCAAAGACCTGTTCCATCCCGTGCGCATCGCATTGACCGGCACACATTCCGGCCCCGAATTCGACAAGCTGGTGCCGTTGATCGAATCCGGAAGTCAGTTGCCGCTGCCAACACCCATTGCAAGCGTGCACCAAAGGACAAAACAGTTTCTCGCCGCGCTCCAGGCGTAATAAAAATACCGGTGCACCACTTTCGCGAAGCTAATGATCCGGCACCTTTGGAATGGACTAATAGCATCCCATCCTAGCCGCAAACGGCGCGGCTAGGATGGGGCACCCACTATTCAATGCTCCAGGGCCGGATCAATAACGTGGGGTTCAACCCGGAAGAGAGGCCAAAATTGAAGCCAAAAAAAACGCTCCTAAGCTGGAGTGGAGGAAAAGACAGCGCCTGGGCTCTCCACACTCTGCGTCAGAATCCGCAATACGATGTTGCCGCGCTGCTGACCACGGTGAATGAGCATTTCGGCCGAGTAGCCATCCATGGTTTTCGGGAGGAATTGCTCGACCGTCAGGCAGAGGCTACCGGCCTTCCTGTCTGGAAGGTTCCGCTCCCTTACCCATGCACCAATGAGGATTATGAATCGCGGATGGGTGCCGTGTGCCTGCAAGCAGCGCAGGAAGGCTTCGAAGCGGTCGCATTCGGCGATCTGTTTTTAGAAGACATCCGCGCTTACCGCATTGAGCGCCTGGCCGGAACCGGCCTTGAACCGAGCTTTCCCATCTGGGGAATTCCAACCGATCAGCTGGCCCGGCAAATGGTAACGGCGGGCTTGCGAGCGCGCATCACCTGCCTTGATCCCCGCCACCTTCAAGAGTCCTTCTGCGGCCGCATCTTCGACGAAAGTTTTCTCAGCGACTTGCCGTCCGCAGTGGACCCCTGCGGCGAACGCGGGGAGTTCCACAGCTTCGCCTGCGCCGGACCCATGTTCTCGCAACCCATCCCTGTTAGCCACACCCACAACGTGGAGCGGGAAGGATTTGTCTACGGTGAGTTGGTCCTCGCCGACGCCACGACCTGAGGCGCGCTACACTCCGCCGTGCGCCGTAAGCTTGACATCGACGTTTCCGCGGGTAGCGTTGGAATACGGGCAAATCCGGTGCGCTTCGGCTACCAGCGACTCCGCGTCCTTCTGGCTCAACTTCGGCAGCGTTACTTCGAGCGCCACTGCGATTTCAAATCCCTCTTTATCCGTACTCGGCCCGACGCCAACATGCGCCTCCACCAGTACCTCGCCGGTTTCCATCTTTTTCTGGTCGGCTGCGTACTGTACCGCGCCTCCAAAACATGCCGCGTATCCTGCTGCGAACAACTGTTCGGGATTTGTCCCGGAGCCATCCTGCCCGCCCATTCCAGTCGGCATGGAGAGATGCAGTTTCAGGTTGCCGTCGGCACTTTCAGCGCGCCCGGTGCGGCCGCCCCGCGTAATGACGTTCGCAGTATAAAGAGTTTGCTTGACCAT
>JBEPVW010000181.1:0-4857 GCA_041690775.1 Acidobacteriota bacterium
GTCTCGGTTTTGAGACATGGGTTTTCTCTACAACGGGAAAGAATTCTAACCTTAAGCGCCGTTGGCCGTCAGCGTCGACAATAGCGTCGTCTTCATCTGGTCCGTGCAGGCTCCGTCGGCTCGCCAGTAGACCTTGCCTGTCCGATCGACCAGGAGCGCAACCACTCGCTTCTCATCCGCGATATGCAGGGATTTCTGAAATTTAAGCTTGCTTACATAGACCGTGAGAATGCGGCTGCGTAAATCCTTATCCGTCGTATCGCTGCGCAGCGCGGCATCGAACCACCAGCGATAGAGCAGGTTTTCCTTGGCCATGGCAGACAGTTCGTAGTAGCTGAACGTGCTATGCGAGGTTTGGATTTGCCGCGCCACTGGAATCCATGTGTCCACCTCCTGCTGCTGTTCACGGGCGAAGGAGATGACGACCAGGTTGAATTGCCCGGCAAAATCCTGTGGCAAATGGAGCTTTGCCTTGTCCAGGCTGGTCGCCTGTATGGCGGGGAACTCGCCCAGCGCAGTGGGGGGCGTTGTTGTCGAGCCCCGCATCAACAGCACCGGGAGAAAGCAGACGATCAGCAGTCCGAACCAAAGACGTTCAAATATGTTTTTAGGGCGCATTCGCATGAAGGATCTTTCTTTCATAGCCTAACAGTCCCGCAGAAAATCCTCGAAATATCATGCCAGGTATACGGGCTGCTATAAACGGAACAAAAATACACGCGACGCGGTCGGTGGCGCGCCAGTTGTTCCGCCGCCATTAGGCGGCTATCATAAAGAGAGGTGGCTAACGTGGAAGCAATCGGCAAGGCCCGTCACTCCTTCCAGACAGACGATCCACAGCTGACCTCTATTGCCGAGAAGGTCATGGCGAAGCAGCGCCTCAGCTTTGACGATGGTGTGGCGCTCTATCGTTCGCCCGACATTCTGGCGGTGGGCTGGCTGGCAAACTCCGTGCGGGAAAGAATGCATGGCGACATCGCCTACTTCAACGTCAATCGTCACATCAATCCCACCAACGTTTGCGTAGCCGCCTGCCGCCTATGCGCTTTCGGACGGAAAAAGGACGCGCCCGGCGCCTACACCATGGCGCTCGAAGAAGCCTGGGAACGCGCCGCGCAAGGATATTCCGAAGCCGTCACAGAATTTCATCTGGTTGGCGGCCTGCATCCCGATCTGCATCTGGAATATTTCCTCGACCTCATCAGCGGCCTGAAGGAGCGCTTTCCAAAAGTCCACGTGAAAGCCTTCACCATGGTCGAAATCGCGTATCTCGCAAAGCGCTCGAAGCTGACCATCCGCGAAACCGTCCAGAAGCTGAAGGACTCCGGCGTCGATTCCATGCCCGGCGGCGGAGCGGAAATCTTCGCCGACCGCGTACGGCACATAATTTGCGATCACAAGATCGACGGTGGGGAGTGGATTGAGACGGCGCGCATAGTTCATCAGCTGGGTATGCGCTCGAACGCCACCATGCTGTATGGCCACGTTGAAAATGACGAGGACCGTGTGGATCATCTGCTGCGGCTGCGTGCATTGCAGGACGAGACCGGCGGCTTCCAGACATTTATTCCTCTGGCCTTCCACCCCGACAACACCGCCCTGGACCATTTGCCCAAGACCAGCGGACTCACCGATATTCGGCAAATCGCCGTAAGCCGTCTGGTGCTCGACAACTTCGATCACATCAAGGCCTACTGGCAGATGATGACGGCGAAGATTGCGCAGATTGCGCTCCGCTTTGGCGCGGACGATATCGACGGCACCGTGGTCGAAGAGAAAATCTATCACGACGCCGGTGCTGAAACGCCGCAGGGCATGCGCCGTGCAGATTTGGTGCGGCTCATCACCGAAGCTGGCCGCGTGCCATTCGAACGCGACACACTATATCGCGCCGTCGAACGGACTGGCGATACCTTTACTGTCGCCGTCTAGCGCGCTCATCCTGAAACGGTGTGGAGTGAAAAATGAAACGGGTGCCCCACATCTCGATTTTGAGATGTGGGTTTTCTCTGTACGGAAGTAAATGGTCCCGGTGAAAGTTTCCGGTGGAGGTCGCAGTGTCAGTGAGTCATACGGAATTTCTCAGCAAACTTGGAATCCAGAATCCAATCATCCAGGCGCCCATGGCTGGAGGCTTCACAACCGCGGAGCTGGTAGCGGCTGTCTCGAATGCCGGCGGTCTCGGCTCACTCGGCGCAGCCTATCTGAAATCTGCCGACATCATCGCCGCGATCGAAGGCGTTCGAGCTCTGACGAATAAACCATTCAACGTAAATCTGTTCGCGGGTGGCTATCAGACCATGGCCGATCACGGCACCGATTTCGATTCGCAGCCGATGCTCGATGCTCTGGCTGAGGTTTACGCGGACTTCGGATTGCCCGCGCCAACACTGCCACCCCCCGCATCCTGCCCCTTTCCGCAGCAGTTGGAAGCGATCATCAAGGCCAAACCCGCCGTTTTCAGTTTCACCTTCGGCATTCCGACCGCCGAAGAGATGGCGGGTCTGAAGGCGTCCGGCATCGTAACTATGGGCACAGCGACGACGGTTGAGGAAGGCCGGCTGCTCGATGCCTCCGGCGTGGACGCCATCGTGGCCCAGGGTGCTGAGGCTGGCGCACACCGGGGAACGTTCGCAGGTCCGTTTGAGGCTTCCATGGTGCCGACCCTTCAACTTGTGCGCGGCATTGCGGAGTTTTCAAGCGTGCCCGTAATCGCATCCGGCGGCATCATGGACGGTCGCGACATCGCGCTGGCGCTGGCGGCAGGCGCATCTGCGGTTCAGCTCGGCACCGCGTTTCTGGCGTGTCCGGAATGCGGCGCATCGGCGGCACACAAACAGGCGATCCTGGCAGCAACGCAGGACACGACGGTCATCACGCGCGCCTTCTCTGGCCGCCCCGCGCGGGGTCTCATGAATGACTTCATTGCCATGTTCAGCGAAAAAGAACAGTCGATTCTGCCATTTCCACAGCAGAATGCGCTGACTCGTCCAATTCGGACAGCCGCGGCGAAACAGGGAGATACAAGATTTTTGTCGCTTTGGGCCGGCACAGGCGTATCTCGTGCGCGAAGTCTGCCGGCGGCGGAACTGGTCCATCGTCTAATGCAGGAGCTGAATGCAGTTAGTTCGCCCAATGCCGGGTGATAGAATCGGCCTTCTCGACGGAGAACGGCTGGGTTTTCTCTTCGCAGTAGAAGCGAAGCTTCAATTCATCCATCGCCGGTCGTTCGGGTCTTTCTTTTTATCCGGATCGACATACTTGCCCTTGTCGTCGAACTCTACGTTTCGGTCATGCTTGCGCATGTAGACCTGGAATTTCCGAGCAGCCCGCCGCCGTTTCCAGCGATAGTACCCATTGCGGAATGAGAATGCCCGCTCCGATGCCGCAAAGGCATAGCCGCGCCGCGGAGCCTGCTTTACGTAGATGTACCCAAACAATGCGCCGCCTAAATATGCGATGTAAACGAAACCAGCAGGGCCGGAGATGACGCTGGCCAGCGCGATCAGTATGTAAACCAGCACCAGATATTTCGCCCGGATCGAAATCGGCAGCGGAAATAAAATAAATTTCTGATCGCCCATCAGGACTGCCCAGGCAGCCAGCAAGCCGAAGATACCCCCATCCGCTCCGTATGTAGTCGCGTGGGGTGTCATGTGGAAGATGTGCGTGTAGGAAACGGCAATCGTCGTCAGTGCCGCTCCGACGACTGAAATGAAGTAGAGCTCCGTCACCCAGCGGGTGCCGTACGTGGTTTCCAGATACGCTCCGATAAACCACAGCGAGAGCATGTCAAAGGCAATCTGAAGAATCCCACCGCTTACAAAGCTGTAAGTGACCAGTTGCCAGATCGCGCCATGCATCACACTGGATGGAGTCAGCGCCGCCGCCAGAAAAATCTCAGTACCTAGGGCAGGCGCAATCCAGTGCAGCAGCAGAAAAATAAAAAAGATCGCGACCGTAAGCAGAATGATCTTGCGGATCACCCCGGCAAAGGGAGGGAAGGATAGCATCATTGGGCTCGAGCGCGGCATACTCTTCCAGCCTACGTGCGGGGCAAGCCGGAGTCCAGCCTGTTGAAGCTCAGCGCTTTCGGCGTTCTTGTTATGGCTGGCTAACCCGGCGACACAGTCATGCGTCAACATAAGATACAGCAACGGCCCAAAAAGGCCGGCTGTAATTTGTTACGATTTTTAAAGAGATTCTCGTACCAGGCCAGAAGCGCTTGGCTATGCAATCTTCATGCTTGACGTGGGCTGCCATTCTCTTACACTAGCTTCGGCACACGTTAACAGGCAGGTACCATCAACCCGACGCTGAAGGAGCGGTCATGCAAGTCTGTCCCGAATGTGAAAACACGCTGACTCTGGCGGAAGACGAAGTAGAAGAAGGCGAAGTTGTCCTCTGCGATGAATGCGGCGCGGAATACGAAGTCGTCAACACCGATCCCATCGAGTTGAGCAAGGTGGAAGAACACGGGATTGACGAGGGCGCCCTCGCTTTCAACGACGAAGAAGAAGAATAGACCGACGAAGAAAAACAATAGAACAACGAAGAAAAAGAAAAGACAGGTGCGAATTTCATGAAATGTTTGCTAACGCCGCGTTCGCATGGAACGCGGGTATTGGCTGCAGTGGTTATGTCTGGCATCGCCTGGTTAGGAATCGCGACCCTCGCCCCACCGTATGCTTCGGCACAGAACACGCAGCGCTCCGTCCAGGGGCGCGTAGTCAGCGCGACCGATGTTCCCATCCGGAGCGCCATCGTCTATCTCAGCGACACGCGCACGATGACCGTCGAGAGCTATATCACGCAGGAAGACGGCGCTTACCGTTTCGAACAGATCTCTCCGGGTGA
>JBEPVW010000182.1:0-4844 GCA_041690775.1 Acidobacteriota bacterium
CGCAGGCGCTCGCGATAATGTTCGGCGGCGACTTTCTGCCGCTGCCAGTGCATCCCGGTGGTCTGGCCGTCATAGACCTGCATGCGATACATGCCGACGTTTCTTTTTCCTTTTCCATCTGGCTGTCGCGGGTCGCGGGTGACGACACAGGGCAGCGTGATGAAGCGGCCGCCATCCTGAGGCCAGCATTGCAGGATGGGAAAGTCGAGGACGCTGAAGCCTTCGCGCAGAATGACTTCCTTGCATGGAGCGTCTTTGGCTGAAACCAATTTCGGAAAAAACTTACCCACGTCGGCGAGCATGGGCAGCATACGGATCTTGTCGAGGAAGCCTTCCGGAGAGCGGAGGTTCATCAGCTCCTGAATGCGGCCCGCAATTTCATCCAGCGATTCGACGCCGAGCGCGAGGCACATGCGGCGTTCGCTGCCGAACTGATTCATGAAAACTTTTTGGCAGGGATAGCCTTTGACGTTCTCGAACATCAGCGCCGGGCCGCCGGGCGCGTAGCCTTTCAGGCCGCCCGGCATACCCGCTTTGGAGGCGCGGTCGGCGATCTCGGCAATCTCAAGTATTGGATCAACTTCCTGCTGGATTCGCTTTATTTCTTTGTACTTATCTAGTTCTTTTATCCACTCACGCAGATCGCTGTATGCCACGTTTTGATCCTCTACATCGCCGTTGGAAGTACACCCACGTCTCAAAAAGCGAGACCTGTGTCACCCGCGTTTTGCGATGTCCGCTTTCATCGTAATCCCTTGGCGGGTCCGTTCACCGCATCAACATAGATGGAACTTCGATGAACGACAGCGCAAGCAACCGCTAATCTGTGCGGCTACTCCTACACACTAGTCGATGCCAAAGAATTCGGCGTCGGTTTTCACCCTTTCATAATCGAGGAGTTCAAACCATGGCTACTACCAAACCAGCTACAGAGTCGCAATCGGATTTTACGGATTTTAACGTTTCGGGCCGGGTATCAGACGCGGTCGAACAAACCAAAAGCAAAATCGCGGAGTTCGGCACGGCGGCTGCCGACAAGCTCGACCAGAACCGGGTTGCAGCGGCCAGCAGCCTCGAAGGCGCGGCAGACAGTCTGCATCAGCGGGCGGACCAGTTGCCGGGCGGAGAAAAGGTCACGAACTTTGCCCACTCCGCCGCGGACAAGCTAAACGCGACGGCAGAGTACGTTCGCGAGAACGATCTCAGCAGCATGATGAACGATGTCGAGGATCTGGTGAAAAAGAATCCAGGGCCGTCGCTGCTGGTCGCCGCCGGTCTGGGATTCCTGATTGCGCGCGCATTCAGCAGTGACTCACGCGGTTAACGGGAGGCACTATGGCTATAGGTGAGCGTTCCATCACGGATGTGTTGCAGGACATCATCGGCAACGTTCAGGACATTGTTCGTTCTGAAGTACGTCTGGCGAAAAGCGAACTGCTTGACGAATTGGTCAAGGTAAAGGCAGCCGCTCCGCTGCTGATTGTTGGAGCGGTGACGGGCGTACTGGCCACGTTGTTTCTGATGTGGGCAATTGTTTATGCGCTCGCATTGGTGCTTCCGATATGGGCGGCCGCTTTGGTTGTGACAGCGCTGCTGGCTGTCGTGGGAAGCGCCACGTTGATGGCCGGCCTGAAGACACTGCGGCGAGTGAATCCACCTGAACGAACGATCGCAAGCATGAAGGAGAATGTGCAATGGGCCAAACAGCAAGTCAAATAGAGAACCACATTGAAGATAAACGAGAGCACCTGAGTTCAAACCTGCGTGAGCTGGAAAATAAGGTGAAGTCGGCGACGGACTGGCGCTATCAGTTCAAAAACCGGCCAGCCATTTTTCTCGGCCTGGCGTTTGGCGGCGGAATGTTGCTGTCCAATGTCATCGGCAGACCCGGACGCAGGCGCGGGCGGCAGTATGATTACCGTTTGCGAAAGGCAGCCGGAGCTGAGACGCATAATGTTCCGAAAGCGAGCGCCATACCTTCGCCCACGATGGATAAGGCGTACAAAGCTTGGGAGAACATCAAGGGCGCTTTGATCGGAATTGCCGCGGCGCGCGTGAAGGATTACGTTGACCAGGTGATCCCGGGTTTTTCCGAGCATTACAAGCAAGCGGAAGTTGAGCATATACCAGTGCGGTAAGTTCCGCTGGAGGAAAAAAGCCGCACCGAGATTGAATTCTCGACGCGGCTTTTTTATTGTGAAGAAAATATCTACGAAGCGGGCGTGCCGCCGGGGCAATTATCGATGCCGGAGTGAAATTCAGCCATCCAGCGATCGAGGAAAGTGTGCGCGCATCCCGCGCCGCAGAGATGCTTGTTGCCCGCGCTGTGGCCAAGCAGATTGTCCCACGGCATCAGCTTGAGAACTGGGTACGTAGCGCTTTGGGCGGTGCCAATTGTGGGTTCGCATTCGTTGGCGGCGACCCACCAGCTTTCCGCCTCGCCCATCAGTTTGCCGCAGACATCGCAGGTAAAGCGTTCGACCCAGGCCATGGAAACTACCCTCTCCGATAGGAAATGAATTGCTGCCCTATCCATATTGTCGGCGCAATTGATAACGACGTTAGCATAAACGTTGTGGAATTTGCGGCGGCAGGATTGTCTTTCAGAACTGGCGCAGCGCGTCCATCACGTAGAAGGTGACGATTGCCAGGGTCGCCAATCCTTCGACGCTGCCGAAAATTCGGATGACAGGTTCAAGGCGTTTTACTTTCGCCAGCATGGCATCTTGATCGCGATGCTGCATCTCGCTGCCGCCATCGAGGAAGAGTCGGTCCTCCTCATATTGGGTCAGGCTGATGCGATAAAGGATCAGGCCAAGCAGCACCAGCGCCAACGCTCCCCACACTATCCAGACGATAACGATGTAACTCATTGGAAGACCCCTTCCTGCCTGCGCGTCGTGTTGCCCCGAGTATAGGGGAAAGACCCCGGATTAGTTCGTGAACCTGCAGCACCCGCATTGTTCTGAATGCTTGTTTTGGGGGTATTTTCCCGGTATCATGGAGGAGCGACAGTATTATACGAGGGCTACCTATATGGCAACGATTACGACGACTCCAGCAAGTGAGACTCCGGCAACCGAAGCGGTGAAGGCTCCTCCAGTTACGCTGACACCGCAGGCGGTCGCCAAGGTGCGCGAGATCATGGCCACGCAGGATCCCGTTCCAGCGGGTTTGCGCCTGGGCGTAGTGGGCGGCGGCTGTTCCGGTTTCCAATACTCCATGTCTTTTGAGAACCAGGCGGGGATGATGGACAAGGTCCTGAACTTCGATGATCTGAAGGTTTTTGTGGACTCGACATCGCTGATGTATCTGAACGGCTGTGTCGTGGATTATCTTGAGACACTCGATGCTTCCGGCTTCAAGTTCGAAAATCCCAACACGAAAAGCACCTGCGGCTGCGGTTCTTCTTTCAACGCATAAAATCGAAGATCGCTGGCTGTATCAGACAGAAAGGCCCTCGCGCGATGCGAGGGCTTTTCTCTTTCAGCAAATTGCCGTTCTCAGTTTGGACTGTTGCCGAAGCTCGAGGATCCAAAGCTGCTGGAGTTGTTCGAAGAGCCAAAGCCACCAGAATTATTCGACGATCCGAAGCCGCTGGAATTCGACGATCCAAAGCCGCCGGAGTTGTTTGTAGAACCAAAGCCGGAACCGCCATTCTGCCCGCCGAACGGACTACCCTGTTGATTGCCTCCAGGGGAAGAGGAGCCCGCGGGTGTGCCGATTCCAGGTCCTGCCGCTCCGCCGCCAAGTTGCCCAGCGGCAGCCTGGGCTGCTTCCTCCTGCGGATTGTAGATAAACCACCACTTGTTGTACATGGTCTTCATCCGATAGGACAGGATGGATTTTTTCTTCAGCGGGACAGCGACGCCGATGATCGGCGCACCCGTGGCGGAGCCGCCAAACATTCCGCCTCCGCCCATCGGCGAGCCGTTCATGCCGCTAGCGCCGTTCATCCCATTCACGCCATTCATTCCGCTGACACCGTTCATCCCACCCTGGCTTCCCATGCCGCCACCGAACGTATTCCCGAGCTGGCCTCCGCCCATCTGGCCGCCCATCTGATTGCCACCCAACTGATTGCCCCCCAGCGATCCTCCCGATGAACTGCCGAAGGACGAGTCATTGGAGCCGAACCCGGAGTCAGCACTATCCGCTGAGTCAACTGTATCGGTTGTATCGGTCGCGTTGAACTGGTCGCCATGCGCGTTGGAGGAAGCCGCTCCGTTTGCGGAGGGCTTGCCGTCCGTTCCCGAATTCGCGGACGATGTCGTGCCATTCGAACCGGAACCATCCGAAGCTTTGTTGCCCTTGGTCGAAGAGTCGTTGAAGAAATCGTCGTTGCTGGAGGAATCACTGGAACCGAAACCTGAGTCCGAGTTGGAACCAAAGCTGGAGCCGGAGTTGGAGCCGAAACTGGAGCCAGAGTTGGAGCCGAAACTGGAGCCGCCGCCGAAGCTGTTGCCGCCCCCCATTCCAGAATTGCCGCCAATCCCACCCATGCCGTTGGAGGAGCCGAACGCACCGCCGTTGCTGCCCGGCATTCCAGAACCGGGCATCCCGCTGCTCTGCATTCCGGCAATTCCGGAACCTGGCATTCCAGGAACCGGCATTCCGCCCGCCGCCTGCATCGGCTTGCCAAAAAGGCCCATCGCGATCATCGGCACCTGACCCATGTGGATCAGCTTCCAGTCCTTCTTCCCTGTCATTGGATCGAGATAGTCCTGCCGCAGGAAGCGGACTTTATTCGTCTCCCGCAGTTGGGCGATGGTAGTGGGATACGCGCCGGTTTTGCGATGGTAAAGCTGGATGGCGCGCTTGTATTCTTCGCCGCGATGGATGGT
>JBEPVW010000183.1:0-4726 GCA_041690775.1 Acidobacteriota bacterium
CGCTGACCTCGTAAGTACCAGGATTCAAATCTGGCGCAGAGTATCCTCCCTGCTGGTTCGTGGTTAACGTTCGTGTGGCATGAGTGCCCTCGTTGGTAACCGTGACCGTTGCTCCCACGATAACGGATCCGTCCGCGGCAGTCGCCGTTCCGACAATCGACCCAACCGTGTTCTGGCCATAGCTGACGCTACCTACAACAAGAGAAATGAGGAGAGCGAACGCAAATATTTTTATTCCGCGGAGGAGTTGCGCCACTCCAAGACAAGCTCGCATCATCAATGGATCAGCAAGTGGTGATGGCCCGCTGATTGCCTCTGTTTGTTTGTTCGCGCTGCCATCTACGCTAATGCTTCGATTTGCACAATCTTTCATGTCGCCTCCAATTAAGCTGGTTTCCAGGCAGGATAAATCGTTTTTGCGCAACAGGATGGCTCCATGGATACCGCAATCCAGAACCGGATTGCATGCCGTTCTGCCTTTCATACCTGCTCTTACGCGCAAACTCCAGGTTCATTCTCCATCGCCTCTACGCAGTTGGTTTTCACTGCTGTCCGCAAAGCGGGCATGATATCCGCGATGTGGATGAAGTATTTCCTTTTTTGATGAGCTATGTCAACCCCTTATTTCACACGTTTCAATGCAGCGGACACCCGCGGATTGTTATCCGTACTCGCTGGAATCCAAACTATGCTGAGAATCTTTCCTGAAAAAACGGAGCCCGCATAATAAAACTTCTGGCTGCAGTGCCGATGAATTCTCCTTGTGCCCCGACCTTGCGCGGAAGTACAGTTGCTCATTATGGCGCCAGCAGTTACCCGGAAGCTAAAAAACGTAAGATCCAGCGCGATGACTTCCACATTGCGCTGCCTCCGCGTGCTGGAGTTGCTCGCTGAGGAACCTTTTGAACTTAGTATTTCTGATATTGCAGCGGTCCTGTCAATGCCCAGGGCGTCGGCCCATCGCTTATGCACAACGCTGGTTGAAGCGGGCTTTGTCGAACATCTTCCCGCCTACAAACGTTACCGCCTCAGTCCAAAGTCCTTGTGGGTCGGGTCCGGCTACTTGCGCCATTCGGCGATTTACCGCGCTGCATTTTTTCCCATGCAGGCGCTGGCAAAACAAATTCCTGGCGCGGTTCAACTTGGCGTACCGTCCGAAGGGAAAGTTCTATTCATCCATTCGGTGGGCTATCCCGGTTCCTCAGATGCCTTTGCGGATGTTGGATTACGTAGGCCGTTCCATGCAACCGCTTCCGGAAAATTGTTTCTCGCGGAAATGCCTTTAGATACGGTAAAACAACTAATGTCACGCGAGCTAAAGAAGTATACGGAACGGACAACCGTTTCTTTTAATCGGATGAAGGAAGAACTTGCCCAAGTAGTTGTCCAGGGATATGCGGTAAACGATGAAGAGCTGCTACCCGGATACGTGGTCTTAGCGGCCCCGGTGTTCGACTCCAGTCGCAGCACGGTAGGGGCAATCAGCATCACGTTACCGGTGAAGCATACCAGGCACGAAAAACAAGCTTCCCACGCTGCATTGCTCCGTGAAGCCGCTCGCCAAACATCTCTGCAACTGGGCTATAACCAGCACTCAGGTAATAGTCAATTCAAGTGATCGAATTTTCTGAATGCCAGGAGCGGCTTGGCTATATGAGGTAACTGAGTAATGACTTGAATGGTAATACTGCGCTTGCCCGGCCCAGAACGCAAAAGTAAACTCTTACTGTATCGATGCCGTTTTGACAGAGAGCTCTCTAAATCATACAGGTGTCACTCTGACTCAGTAGTGCCGGTGATTGAGAATTGCCCGCGAGAC
Organism: Acidobacteriota bacterium; assembly: GCA_041690775.1. Taxonomy (GTDB): domain Bacteria; phylum Acidobacteriota; class Terriglobia; order Terriglobales; family Acidobacteriaceae; genus JAKAAZ01. The sequence goes on from JBEPVW010000183.1 coordinate 1,820, forward strand.
TTTCTAATGAGGATGCAGATGAGACGAGGTATTTTGAACCTGCGGGGCGTTGTTTTATTAAGGTGTGGATCGCTGCTTGTCCCGACACCCGCGATTGCCGCTTTGGCGCATAGCAGCTACCCGCTCGCAGGACAGAACGGAATCATGAACTCGCATGGCATGTCCCCCAACATGCGGTCGAATAGCCCTATGGCCCCCCAAATAATGCACAGTTGATCGAACAGAATGTCTCGCTCGCGATCCTCAAGAGTGTCGACACAGAAATGGAATTTAGCCGGCTTGCGCTGAAGCGCGGCAGCAATGCGAGTACCAAGAATTTTGCGCGGCAGATTCTCGCTGATAACCGAAAAATAAAAGAGCAACTAAATCTATCGACGTCCAGCAATGGCTCGATGCCTGCAGACGTAGCCCCCGATGGCAGCCGCAGCACGGATCGAGCTCGTGCCGCCACAGAGAAATTAGAGCTGCTTGCCGGTCCGCAATTTGATCGACAGTATCTGGCTCCGATGGGCACCTATGTGAGAGAGGATCAACAGACCGGCCACAGTGCCTATGCCATGATGGATTTGCCCCATTTGAGCCAGCTCGGACTGCAGGTGTGGACGCTGGCCAACGATCGGTCGAAGCAGATTGCAAAGTTGGCGGGGATGCGCACTTCAGGAATTAGACAAGCCTGACGTATTGATGAGCATCCTGCTGACCGACCGTTACGTATTTCGAATTCTCCCTGCAACCAGACTCTTCCCTCGGAGTCTCGTTGCAGGGATGGTCCTTGCACGCAGACAATCCAGTTTTGTGCCAACTGCAATTTTCCACCGTCGAGAGAACGAGTCGTGACCCACGTGCGAATGGACAAATGGCTTTGGGCCGCAAGGTTTTTCAAGACGCGTGCGCTTGCTGCGCGAGGCTGCGATCTTGGCAGAGCATCCTGCAACGGACAGCCGGCGAAGGCTGCTCGCGACATCCGAGTGGGTGACCTGCTACAGGTGAAAAACGCCAGCGGCGATTTCCAGATTGAGGTTCTGGCTCTCAGCGATGTTCGCGGGCCCGCTGCCGTTGCGCAAACACTGTACCGAGAGACAGATGCCAGTCGAGAGCTACGGATGAAAGTGGCGGAAGAGCGTAAAGCAATGCACGATTTCGAAACCTCGAGAGAAGGCAAACCCTCGAAGCGAGATCGTCGAGCAATCGTCCAGCTTAGAGGGAGAGGCTAATCCAAGAACCAGGTCCTGGCAGTTTTCGGTCAATCACAGACTTGGATTTGCATCTCACAACACTTCAAAAACTGATGCCGAGGCACCCTGAATTCCGGCGTATTGCGTTGACGTTGCCAGTTGCACGCGCGGCGTGCGTCGAGCGCCGAAGTGCAGAAGGTCTGTAGTTTTCTTCCCAACGTCAGATACGAACTGGGAATATCCTTCAACAAGCCCTCCGGAGATAATGACCATTTCCGGATCGAGCATGTTGAAGATATTGGCGACTCCTTCGGCCAGGTATCCCGCAAGGTTGGAATATGCTTTCAGCGCAGATGGATCGCCCGCCGAAGCGAGTCGGCTTATTTCAAGGACCGCTTGGGCCTGAGCCTCTACCGTGATGGAAATAGCAGTCCGATTCTGCTCCATGCGGATGTCTGCCAAGACCGCGTATTCGCGTACCAATGCCGCAGCGGAGACATAAGCCTCCAGGCATCCAAAACGTCCGCAATTGCAGGCGAGACCATCGAAGCGAATCGTTTGATGCCCAATGGTACCCGCGAATCCGTGCTGCCCACGTATCAGTTTGCCTCCGGAAACGACGCCGCCACCGATGCCCGTACCGATGGTCAACGCAACGAAATCGGAAAGTTCGCGGCCAAGACCGAAGTAAAGCTCCGCGAGAGCAGCGGCGTGTGCATCGTTGTTGAAATAGGTTGGAAGGCTGAACCGTTCTTGTGCGAAAGTCCGCAAATCGAATCCGGTCCATCCTGGCAGGTTGTCAGTGGCGGCAAATACAATCCCTCGACTCGCGTCAATTGCACCAGCACTAGCAATTCCAAGGCCTACCGGGTGAATGCCTTCCTTGCTTGCGGCCGCTAACACATTTTCGATTGTCTGCGCCGTCGCCGCTGCAATTGCAGCCTGTCCTTCGCTGGCTCCCGTAGGCAGCCGATTCACGAAGCTCACACAGCCCTCTCGATCCACTATGCCCGCTTTGACGAAAGTACCGCCAATATCGACGCCGATTGCCGGCGCCTTTGAAATTTGAGGAGTCATTGCCTCGACGAAGCGGGAGGTAATGACGCCCGGGCGCGTAATGGCAGAACCGACGACGACACTCCACGCGCCATTCTGAATAGCGCGCCTTGCTTCTGCCGGCGTCGTAATGTGACCTTCCGCAATGATAGGCTTGCCACTCTGCTGAACCAGGTCAGCGAGCAACTGCCAGCTGAAGCTGTTGTTTCCTCGGGTTTCTTCCGTATAGCCGTTCAGTGTCATGCCGATCATGTCGGCGCCGTTAGCAGCGGCGGCCATTGCTTCGTCCAGGGTCGCGATGTCGGCCATTACCGGTAAATTCAGCTCGCTGTGGATTCTCTGAATACATTCCTGCCACGCATCCCCGGTGGGCCAGATGCGATTAGTGCAATCGAGAGCAATAATGTCAGCTCCGGCGGCCGCCAGTTTTGCGGCGGATGCAAAGTCCGGGGTAATGCGAATTTTCCCGTTCATAGATTGTTTTTCTATCCCGATAATCGGCAGGTCTGTACCCTGGCGGACGGCCGCGATGTGCTCGCATCCATTGAGGCGCAAACCGGCCGCGCCCCCCTGCACCGTTGCCAGCGCGATGCGCCGGATCGTCTCAGTTTGTTCCAGGGGATCTCCCGGGGATGCCTGACAGGAGACGAGCAACCTGCCTTTGATCTGATCCATG
>JBEPVW010000184.1:0-4615 GCA_041690775.1 Acidobacteriota bacterium
ATGGTGACCTGACCGTCTTCGAGCGGCTGGCGCAGGACCTCCAATACGTTGCGGGGAAACTCCGGCAGCTCATCGAGAAAGAGCAAGCCATTATGCGCTAGCGAGACTTCTCCGGGACGCGGAATGGCACCGCCGCCGATCAGGCCAGCATCTGAAACCGTGTGATGCGGTGAGCGGAAAGGCCGCTGGGTCACGAGGCCGGTTTCAGAATTGAGCACGCCCGCGACGGAATGGATTTTGGTCGTCTCCAGCGCCTCTTCAAAATTAAGCGGAGCGAGAATGCCGGGCAGGCGCTTGGCCAGCATGGTCTTGCCGGAGCCGGGCGGACCGATCATCAAAATATTATGCCCACCTGCGGCAGCCACTTCGAGCGCTCGTTTCGCGGTGTGCTGTCCGCGGACATCGCGGAAGTCGAGCGGGAAATGCTGCATCTCGCTGAGCAGCTCTCGCGTTGCCACGCGGATCGGTTGGGCATGAATGCCGCCGTTGGCGGCGGAGTTGAGCAGTTCCCGCACTTCCAGCAGATTGCTCACTCCGTAAACGTCAACGCCTTCGACTACTGCGGCTTCGCGAGCGTTGGCTGCGGGAATCAAAAGATTTTTGATGCCGCGTTCGCGCGCCGCTACCGCAATCGGCAACATTCCATGCACCGGGCGCAGACCTCCGTCGAGGCCGAGTTCCCCCACCAGCAGAAAATTACTGAGGTCGCGCAACTGCAGGCCGCCGTATGCGCCGAGAATGCCGATGGCCATGGGCAGATCGAAACCGGAGCCTTCCTTCTTCAGATCGGCAGGCGCGAGATTGATGGTGATGTGGGTTGGCGGAATATCAAAGCCGGAATTCTTGATGGCGGCGCGAACGCGGTCGCGGCTCTCACGCACCGCGGCGTCGGGAAGGCCGACCGTGTGGAAATGGTCCTCGTTGGTTTTGATGCCGGAGAAATCCACTTCAACGTCGATGATGTTGGCGTGAATGCCGTAAACGGCGGCGCTGAACGCTTTGAAAAGCATAGGGGAGTTCGCTTGATGTTGTGGCGTGAGTATAGCATCGCGCAACGGCCACAGGCGTTAACATTCGCTTGCCTGTTTGCGTTGTTAGAAGGGCCGCAGCCGGATGAAGACATTTACCCCGACTGGATTGGAGCCGTAGATGGGCTTCAATGGATCGCCGACGCCGTAGGCCGTTACCTGCGCTCCGATCGCTGAGGCGAGGTGTGGAACCAGAGGAATGTCGCGATCGTAGCCGAATGTGTACGCCTGCACATGGGTGAGCGGCGATTCCGTAAATCCAGGCGGCAGAGGATTCTCGCCGATTAGCAACTGATTCGAGCGGCCGGCGTTCTCGATTCGCGTCCACACATAATTGCGCGTGCGGAAATTCCAGGTGGACTCCAGAAGATAGCTGTTCTCCTTGGTGTTGTCCGGAATGGACCGTGTGCGGCCCCAAAGTGCAGTCGCTGCGAGATTGCCATTCCTGATTGGACGGTTGTACATGATGGAGGCCGTGGTGCGTGCCTGGTCTTCCGACGGGAAGAGTTGTTCCGGGCTGACCAGGCGGCCGTAGGAATATTGGGCGCTCCAATTTTGTCCGGGCTGCACCGTCAAGCGCGTGGACCAGGAATCGATTTTTCCCTGGTCTATATTCCAGCGGTACTCGTCGGGCTCGCGGCCATGAAAACCGCTGGCTTCAATGCGAGCGATTCCGTGAGCAAGGCCGACGGTCACGACATCGTCGGCGATATGGGTTGAGTCTTCCTGGTGATGGCCGAGTGCTCCCACCGGATTTTCAGATGCTGAGGCGCGATGCGGATAGGCCGTCGGACCCAGCGCCGGGTCACCGACCGGAGCGGCATAGAACGTCAGCAGCGTTCGCCCGCTCAACTTGAGATCGTAAAGAAGCGCGAGCTCCATGAAAAAGTCATGGGGGTGTTGGCCGTCCGCGATCGGCAAACCGAAAGCGGTTTCTCCTTGCTGAAACAGTAACGGATAACGCCGGCTGCTGACGGTTGCCGGTTCCAGGCTAAACATCGCACGCGCGGTGAGGCGACCCGGGCCGAGAGGGCGCTGCACCATGGGCATGAACCAGTTGGTGGAAAAGAATTTATCTCCGCCGCGCGGACTGGTCTGCTGTTCCTCCGTGATGAAGACGTTCGCGTGAAACATGAGCATCCAGGGACCGCGCATCGTCATCAGCATGGGGGCCGGGGTGGAGTTCGGTTCCGCCGTGGTTCCGGAGGTGGCGTGGTGCTGAATTTCTTGCAGAAATGTGTGAGGCTGCATCGACTGCATGCCTTCCATCGATCCTGCTTCCATTCCCTGCATTTTGGGATTGGATTGCGAACGATTGCGGGCGAGTGTGCCTGGGCCTGGAGTGGAGTGCTGCGCCAGTGCCAACAGCGGACAAAGGGCCAATAAAAAAACAAGAGAGAACTTCTTCATGAAGGCGATCCCGTATCGAACCTCCGATGGAATTCATCGCAGGCCGCAGCTTGTATATCGGAACGTCGCTCGAATGGGAACAGCTAGATCCTATTCGACTCGAAACAAGCGAGCTCGAAACAGTAAGCCTAAACTTTCAGACTGACGCAGAGAGGATCGAATCCGGAAGAATTCGGGGGCGGAGGCTGCCATCGCAAGAATGAAATCCGGACAGCCGCCACGGTTGCCGGACGGAATACTCGCTCTGTCGGGTCGGCGCTCACCGAGTGGGCTAGATGGAAACCGTCGCGAGGAATGGTTGCAACGGCCGTTTGCCGGTACATTCGATCGCTACAGCTAGACCGATGATGGCCCTGGAGCATCGGGCACGGACAGGATGCGGCTGCATGACAATCGGCATTGATGTGAGGGGCGTTGCAGGACGTGTCGCACGCGGAAGCCAGCGGCGAAATGCCCAGCAACAGGACCGCCAGCAGCACCGTCCATGTGCCTTTCAATCGCATGATGCGATTCTACCAAGACCGCAGTTTCTCATCTTTCCACCGCCATCGCGACGGAGTTGCCGCCGCCGAGGCACAACGCGGCGACGCCTTTTTTCACGTCGCGACGCATCATCTCGTAAATCAGCGTGATCAACACGCGCGCGCCGCTGGCTCCGATGGGATGGCCTATCGCTACAGCTCCGCCGTTGACGTTCACCTTTTCGAGATTGAGTCCCAGCTCGCGCGTTACGCCGATCGCGGCCACCGCGAAGGCTTCGTTCAGTTCATAGAGATCGACTTCACCGGCCTGCCAGCCCGCCTTCTCCAAAACTTTTCGGATGCCGGTGACCGGGGCCATCATGACCCACTTCGGCTCGACGCCGCTGGTTGCCTGCGCGCGAATGTGCACCATCGGCTTCAATCCGAGCGCTGCCGCTTTCTTTGCCGACATGACCAGCAACGCTCCCGCGCCATCGTTCACGCCGGGCGCATTGCCCGCAGTCACCGTGCCATCTTTCTTAAACGCAGGCTTCAGGTTGCGCAGTGCTTCGAGGGTGGTGTCTTCGCGGACGGACTCGTCATGACTGAACTGGGTGGGCGCTTCGCCCTTCTTCTTCGCGGGAATTTCCACTGGCAATATCTGGGAAGCGAGGCGGCCTTCCTTTTGCGCGGCGGCAGCTTTGCGATGGGAGTTCAACGCATACGCATCCTGCTCTTCACGCGTGATGCCGTACTTCTCGGCGACGTTTTCGCCGGTCACGCCCATATGGTAGTTGTTGTAAATGTCCCATAATCCATCGTTGATCATGCTATCGACGGCCTTGCTGTCGCCCATGCGAAATCCCTTACGCGCCTGCGGCAGCAGGTAGGGCGCATTGGTCATTGACTCCATACCGCCGGCGACTACGATCTCAGAATTTCCAGTCTGGATTGCCTGCACGGCGAGCGCAACCGCCTTCAATCCAGAGCCGCAGACCTTGTTGATGGTGAGCGCGCTGACCTCCGGCGAGAGACCGCCGAAGATTGCCGCCTGACGCGCGGGATTCTGTCCCAGGCCGGCCGTCACCACATTGCCCATGATGCATTCGTCGACGGAAGCAGGATCGATTCCGGCGCGCCTGACTACTTCGCGCACGACCATCGCTCCCAACTGCGGCGCCGAAAAGTCGGAGAGCGATCCAAGGAATTTTCCTGTCGGCGTACGAACTCCGGCAACAATAACGACGTCTTCCATACAGCACCTCACAGATTTAAAAAGAGATTTTCCGCAACTGGAAAGTATACGGCGCGTGCGCGCGGGCTGGCTTCTCCGGGTGATCGCTCGCGATGCCGATCGCCGTTTCCGTATGAGATTTTTTCATGATTTCGCATCGTGATGTTGCCGTAATTTTTCTCTGCGCGGCAGTGTGAACGATGTCGCGGGAAAAATTTTGCTTGAAAAGCCTGCTCACGTGTCGGTACCGAAAATAAAAAAGAAGAAAGAAATGTAATTTTTTTCTTGACATTGATTTTTTAGAAAACTATACCTTCGTGTAACTGCAGTGAGAACCTGCAGTACTCGATGTCAACATCGAAAGGGAGAATAGTTAATATGGCAACCAAAAAAGCAGCAAAGAAGACAACGAAGAAGGCAGCAAAGAAAACCAGCAAAAAGAAGTAGTCAACCGCATTAGCAAAGGCAAAACAGAAGGGGGG
>JBEPVW010000185.1:0-4602 GCA_041690775.1 Acidobacteriota bacterium
CAGAAGGGACCGACGCTACAGCCCGGGCCGATGATTGCCGACTCCGCAACGATGGCCGAAGTGTGGACCCGTGCCGTGGAATGGATGCTCACGCTTCGACGGACGCCTCTTGCCCCTGTGCGGTGCTGTCAGCGCTCGACGCGCGACGACGCGGCACCAGCTGGCACATTACGATCGCTTCGCAGGCCAGCTTGCCTTCTACAAGGGCTTTGCCCTGCATGCGCACGGCGCGGCTGCGCCAGTTGAGCACATCGACTTCAATACGGACCTGGTCGCCGGGCACTACGGGACGGCGGAATTTCGCGCGCTCTATTCCAGTAAAGACCATGAGCTTGTCGCCGCGATCGGGAATTTCATTCAGCAATAAGGCTCCACCAGCCTGGGCGATGGCTTCCACCAGCAGGACGCCGGGCATGATCGGGTAATCGGGAAAGTGGCCCTGGAAAAATGGCTCATTGATGGTCACATTTTTCAGCGCGACTATGCGTTGTTTCCGGACCACCTCAACGACGCGATCGATCAGCAGAAAAGGATAGCGATGCGGCAGGATGCTCATGATCTCGACGATGTCGAGGGGGGCGGTGAGTCCAGATTCTTCCGGTTGCGCGTTGCTATTTTTTTCCATGGTTGCCCAGCCGATTATAAAACCTTGGACCAGCGATTCGCTGTGCTAAATCTCAGTAATCCCGGGTCTCAGAAGCGAGACCTTAGATTCGTCGCTATTTGAGATGTGCGGCGACGACATCAGGGTCAAACGAATTCTTTGGCAGAGGGACGTTGTACTCAACGCTATGGAAAAAGCGCTGGCGGACTGTTTCTCCGTTGTGCGTCCAGGTGATGGTGAAAGGCGTGGCAATGTCCTGCACGCGCTGATAGTTGTCGTACTCCACAGTATCGAGATTCTTGTCATGGAACTGCGGATCGCGCGATTGAAAACTCAGCCGGAGCGGAAGATGACTCTCGGTATCGATCTCCAGTGTGACTGCGTCGTTTCTAGCGCTGATTAACTTGATCTTCTCCGCGGCGCGGCGTTCGACCAGCGATTGTCCTTCATGGACGAGGACCGTAGCGGGATCGCGAAGCCAGCGGCGAAGCACAACACCGAGCGAATGGTCGCGCCAGCGGAGATAGTCTTCCCTTTGCAGGATTGGGAGATCTCTTTTCCCTTTGTAGGTGATTTCCCAAGCTTGGCTGCCCGTGAAGATCAGGACGACTTGCCCCTTGCTAGCCAGGTCGATTCGCTCCCGGTCGGGCAGGGCGGTCGTCTCAACCGTATCGCGCAATACGCCGGGTGGATTGCCGTGAAAAAACGCCGCCGTGCGGCCTTTGCTCCGTATCGTCTGGAGGTCGAGCCATGCCCTACCTCCCAGTGCCTGGATGGAGGTCTCCAAAAGCTGATGCGCTTTGATTTGATCCGCGGTAACGGTTGAACTGGCCCTTTGCGAGAAAAGCTGCGACGGCCAAAGCAAACAGAGCGCTGGGAGCCATAGCGCAACGGCAAGGCAACGCCGGACTGGGTAGCACTTCCCTAGGAAGTGCCACCCTAAAGGCAAATTAGCCCACCAGAACCGAGCCACCGTTGACATTGAAAATTTCTCCGCTGATGAAACCGGCGAGCGGGGTGCAGAGAAACAGCACTGGCCCGGCAATCTCCTGGGCTGTGGCGGCGCGTCCGGCGGGAATGATGGAAAGGACCTTTTCGCGCTTTTCCGGATCGCGCAGCGTCGCCGCCGACATGTCGGTGTCCACCCAGCCGGGCGCGACGCTGTTGACATGAATGCCTTCGCGGATCAGCTCGCTGGAAAGGCTTTTCGTAAAGCTGATGATGGCTCCCTTCGACGCTGCGTAGTCGGAATGCATTGCCTCTCCGCGTTGACCGGCGGTGGAGCTGATCAGAACGATAAAGCCTGTCGCGGCCCCCGGAGCGGGCCTGCCTTGTTTTTTCATTTGCGCCACGGAAGCCTGCACGATGCCGAAAACGCTGTCGAGGTTGACGTGCATGGTTTGATGCCACTGGGCATCGGTCATCGACTCGATCGGCGCATCGTGGGGCGGCCAGATGCCGTGGTTCGCGACCAGGCAATCCAGCCTTCCGAAGGCGCGCACCGCATCGTCCACCAGCTCGCGGCCATGCGCGGGCGACTTGAGTTCGCGGTGGACTGCAATACAGTGCTCGGGACCGCCGCACTCGGCTGCAAGCTGGTCGGCCTCTTTCCGTGCGCTGCGGTAGTTGAAAACAACCTGCGCGCCAGCTTGCACGAACAGCCGCACCGTGGCGGCGCCGATGCCGCGCGACCCTCCTGTGATTAACGCGACCTTCCCTGCGAGAGAAAGAACGACTCCCTTATCTGCTTCCTTACTAGTCATATTGATGACGCTAAAAGATGGCGCGGGTTCGCGCAACCCTTCGCGCAAGATTCCCAGGCAAACCGGACCAGATTCTTCCGCTATAACTCGCGGATCGCCTTCGAAAGCCGCAGCAGCTCCTCCTCCGTGTTGTAGTAATGCACGGAGGCGCGGACCATCTCAGTAAGGCCGCGCTGTCCCATGTCAATCCGCGTCCAACCAACCCCGGTAACGCGCACGTTGATGTGCTGGTCGCGCATGCGTTCGAAAATCGCTTGTGCCGAGTGACGCTCATGCGTAAACGTTACGATGCCGCAGCGCGGCTGTTTGCCATCTCCGGGCATGTCCCGCACGATAATGCCCGGAATCGCTGCGAGCTGCCTCCGCAACTCGTCTGCCAGCGACGCCACGCGCGCCGCTATATTTTCCATGCCGAGCGCCATCGCATATTCCACTGCGACGCCGAGTCCCAGCCGGCAGGCTAAAGAGGATTCCCACGTCTCGAAGCGTCTTGCATCCTTGCGAATCTCGTATTGGTCGCGCGCCGTCCACTCCGCCGAGCGCATGTCGAGCGACGGCGGCTCCAGTTGTTCCAACAGCGATTGCCGAACGTACAAAAAGCCTGTGCCGCGCGGGGCGCGCAGGTATTTGCGTCCTGTGGCAGAGAGCATATCGCAGCCCAAATCTTCAACGCGGAGCGGAAGCTGGCCCGCGGACTGGCATGCGTCGAGCAGGAAAGGAATGCGGTTTCTGCGCGCGATGCGTCCGACTGCCGCTGCCGGTTGCACCAGGCCGCCGTTGGTGGGAACGTGCGTCAGCGCAATCAGCTTTACCCGCTTGCCATGCTGTTCGATGGCCGCTTCCAGCGCGCGCAAAGAAATTTCACCGTTAGCTTCGCTCGGAACTACAACAATTTCGATGCCGCGCTTGCGGACAATCTGTAAAAAAGCAAGATAATTGCTGACGTACTCATTCGCGGCCGTCAGAATTTTGTCGCCGGGCTGAAACTGCTCCGCCAGCGCGTAGAAGGCGGCATCCCAGGCGCGGGTGGCGCTCTCGACCAGTGCAATTTCTTCCGGGCGGCAGCCCAGCATTTTCGCGATCGAGGCATAGACGCGCTCGTATTCATCCGCCGTGCGGTCGGCGGCCTCGTAGGGGCCAATCTCGGCTTCGAGATCCAGGTGCGCCTTTACTCGCTCCAGCACTGCTGTTGGCGGTAGGCTGGCACCCGCGTTATTCAAGTGCAATACATTCCTGCATCCCGGCGTATCCGCGCGAACTGACGCAATGTCGATGCTCACAATTCACCTCTCCGGAGAGGAAAGCCTCAGCACTCTTTATACTGGGTTTCATCATGTCCAATTTCGCCCCTGTAGAAGAGCAGCTGGAATATCTGACAAAAGGCACGGCGGAAATACTTCCGCTGGCCGAGCTGCGTACGCGTCTTGAACAGTCTCGCGCAATGAGGCGCCCGCTGCGCATCAAAGCCGGGTTCGATCCGACTGCGCCCGACCTGCACCTCGGCCACACCGTGCTGATTCGCAAGCTGAAGCACTTTCAGGACCTGGGGCATACGGTGATTTTCCTGATCGGCGACTTTACCAGCCTGATCGGCGACCCGACCGGGCGCTCTGTAACACGCAAGCCGCTGACGCGCGAAGAAATTGACCAGAACGCCGCGACTTACACCGAGCAGGTTTTCAAAATCCTCGACCGGGAAAAGACGGAGGTGCGGTTCAATTCTGAATGGCTGGGCACGCTGGGCTTTGAAGGCATCATTCGTCTGGCGGCAAAGTTTACTGTCTCGCAGATGCTGGAGCGCGATGACTTCCATAAACGCTTTCAGGCTGAGCAGCCAATCTCTCTGCACGAGATGTTGTACCCCCTGGCGCAGGGCTATGATTCTGTCGCGCTGGAAGCGGATGTGGAACTGGGCGGCACCGATCAGAAATTCAATCTGCTGATGGGCCGAGAGCTGCAACGACAAGGCGGGAAACCGGCGCAGATCGTGCTCATGATGCCGATTATCGAGGGCCTCGACGGCGTGCAGAAGATGTCGAAGTCGCTCAATAACGCTATCGGCATCAAGGAGCCGCCGCAGGAGATGTATGGCAAGCTGATGTCCATTTCCGACACGTTGATGTGGCGCTACTGGACACTGCTGACGGATTTGCGTCCGGGAGAGATTGACCGGATGCAGCAGGATGTCGCCAGCGGCGCGCTGCATCCGATGGAAGCAAAGAAGCGGCTGGCGCG
>JBEPVW010000186.1:0-4597 GCA_041690775.1 Acidobacteriota bacterium
GGCAGTTTCTGCTTCGGCGCTGTTCGCAGTTCGATCTCGTCGGGGCCTCTCTCGATCCGCACCCGTTGATCGGCGCATCCGGCACGATCAAGGCAACGCAGTTCTCGCCGGATCGGTCCGTGGTTGTGATTGAAGAGGCCAGCGAGTCAGCCGGGAAGGGAACTACACGGACTCCCAAATCAGTGCCATCGGGCGGCATTCATCCGGCCAAAAAGGTCGATGTCGAGTTTATCCAGCTGCATCCGCTGGCAGTCATCGCGCGCTCGCAAATCCCGGTGCCCGGAGCCGTCCCCATCGTGGCGGAAGGCATTCTGGAGGCGCTCAGCGGCGCTCATAACCGTTGGATCGTCGATATTCAGCCATTCCATGGATCTGTGCGTCAAGTTGCTGAAATGCACTCCTTCTGCGCGCCAGCGCTAACCGCAATTACCAACAATCTGTTTGTGGCGATGATGTGTCCCAAGTCCGACGAGATGGAGTACCAGGGCTATAACCTGCAGGGTTCTTTGCTGTGGCGGATACCGTTCACGAACGACCGCTTTTCCCCGCGATTTATTCTTTCAAAAAATGGCGCTCATTTCGCGATCGAGACACTCCATCTGAAACACCCGATTGCGGCGCTCGATCCGTTGACCAAAGAAGCGGTTGATGAGGAAATCATCGACATTTACGACACGGGCACGGGCGTTCGCATCGCCGGTTTTCGTACGACGCCGGTGTACACAGGCGGAAAGAATGTCGATTTCTCTCCGGACGGCACACAGATGGCTGTCCTGCATGATGGGGCGATTGAGATTTATACCCTGAATGAGCTTGCGAAGCATTCGCAATAAGTTTTTGTTTTCTCGCACCGCACTCCTGTGCTAGGCTTCGCCCATACGAATGCCATGAGTGACAACCTGATCGTTCCCAATTCTCTGAACGCGAACGCATACGGGCCGGTGACGCCAAGCCAGATGTTCGAGCGGACCTTTGCCCTGCTGCGTGAAAACTTCAAGCTGTTTTTTGGAATTGCGCTGGTGATCATCGGCGTCGAGTTCGTGGTGCGAGGCGTGATTGGCGGCAGCGGGACCTGGATGGGGCATTCTGCCGCAGGGGCAACTCCCGTGATGAGGGCGCTGGTCATTGTTCCGCTTTCATTCCTGGGAGCGGTTTTGATCTATATCGTTGCTCAGATCGTTCACGGAGCGCTGTTTCTGGCGACCCGGGCGAGGCTGGCGAATGCCCCCATGACGGTGGGCGAGGCGTGCGGATTAGCCGCGGAGAAAGCGGGAAGGCTCATCGGGATTTCGATTCTGGTGGCTTTGCGCATCATTGGCTACATGCTGTTGCTGGACATTGTGACCGGGTTGCTTGTGTTTGTGGTCGCGCTTGCTTTCGGAGGATTTTCGCATGTGGCTGAACCCCTCCGATCCGGGCACTTGCTGGCTCTTGGAACCGGGGTTTTCTTCGTCTTGTTTCTGCTGGCGATTCTGGTGGCCTATCTCTGCATCATGTTCTGGCTGGTGCTCCGTTATGCGGTTTCGATTCCAGCCTGTTTAGAAGAAAATCTGCCAATCACCGACGCAATTCGGCGCTCGATATTCCTGAGCCGTGGAAGCAAAGGACGTCTGGTTGCGCTGTTTCTGGTGCTCGCGTGTGTGTGGATTGCGGTCGCTGCCGTGATCGTGCCCATTCAGTTAGTGGCCCGCCATCCGGGCGCGATGCACCCGACCGGGTTGAATGTTACAGCGGCCGCCATCGAAATTTTCGTCAGTTGGGTGCTGGCCGCCTTCGCCGGCGTTGCGACGGCGCTCTGCTATTACGATTTGAGAGTGCGCAAGGAACGATACGGGGCGGCTCCTGCCGTTCCCGTTTTGGAAACTCCGCCTGCACCTTCCCTGGCTGCGACGGACTGGCCGATCGAAGACATTCCCATTTCCTAGGGTCTGCAGAACATTCGGCGGCAAAACGCGAGGTCCCTCGACTTTGCTACGCTCCGGTCGGGCCATCGTTTGACATTTGCCTGCATACGTCGATTTCCACAAGGCTTTTCGTGGCCGTCATTGTATGCGAATGGGGAAACACTAGGGTAAACTATCCTTCTCCGGTAAAAGTTATCAGTCTGATACGTGGTTATCGTCTACCCGTTACCGGCCCAGGAATTTTCCATGACCCAACAGTGACAAGATTGCCAGCTCGACGAGAAGGTATCGATGCCGAATTCTAAAACAGTCGCCGGTTACCCACCGGCCCAGGGTCTCTACCATCCCCGCAATGAACACGACGCCTGCGGAATGGGATTTGTGGCGAGTATTCGCGGAGAGCGGAGCCACGAGATTATTCGCCAGGGCATCGAAGTTCTGATTAACCTGACCCACCGCGGCGCGTGCGGGTGTGACCCCGAGACTGGTGATGGCGCTGGCATCCTGATTCAGATTCCGCATAAGTTCTTTGCGCGGGAGTGCGCGAAGCTGGGCTTTCAACTGCCGGAGCAGGGTGCGTATGGCGCGGGCATGGTGTTTCTGCCGGTGGAAAAGCTGCCCCGGCTACAGTGCGAAGGGATTCTCGAAAAAATTGTCCGCGAAGAAGGCCTCACCGTTCTGGGCTGGCGAGACACGCCCTGCAATGGCAATGCGATCGGTCGCGTGGCGCGCGCGTCGCAACCCTATATCCAGCAGATTTTTGTCGGCAAACCCGACAAGATGGATGAGGACGCATTCGAGCGCAAGCTCTACGTCGTCCGCAAGCGCGCGGAAGCAACCGTTGAAGCGTCCGAGATGGACGACAAGCATTTCTTCTGTATTCCATCGCTGTCCTTGCGCACCATCGTTTACAAGGGTTTGCTGCTTGCGCCGCAGATTGCAAATTTTTACGCGGAGTTGTCCGACCCGGAAGTTGTCAGCGCGATCTGCCTGGTGCATCAGCGCTTTTCGACGAACACTTTTCCCAGCTGGCGGCTGGCGCATCCCTTCCGCTACGTTGCGCACAATGGCGAGATCAATACGCTCCGTGGCAACGTGAACTGGATGCATGCCCGTCAGTCGATCCTCGCGTCCCCTCTGTTTGGCGAGGACATGGAAAAGCTGTTTCCGATCATCGAGACCGACTGCAGCGATTCTTCCGCCTTCGACAATGCTGTGGAGCTGCTGTTCCAGTCGGGCCGTTCGATGGCGCACGCCATGACGATGCTGATTCCAGAGGCGTGGGCAGGGAATCCCCACATGTCCGCGGAGAAGCGCGCGTATTACGAATATCACGCCTCGCTGATGGAGCCATGGGACGGCCCCGCCGCGATTGCCTTTACCGATGGACGCGTGATCGGCGCGACGCTCGATCGCAATGGACTGCGTCCGGGCCGCTATCTCATCACCAAGGATGACATTGTAGTGCTGGCCTCTGAAGCTGGCGTGCTGGATGTTCCCTCCGCAGACATTAAAAAGAAGGGTCGTCTGCAGCCGGGCAAGATGTTCCTGGTGGACACGGTTCAGCAGCGCATCGTGTCCGACAAAGAGATCAAGCGCGATCTGGCCGCGCGCCAGCCCTACGGAGAATGGTTGGGCGCCAACCAGATCACGCTCGATCAACTGCCGGAGCCGTCGCGCGTGCACGGTTCGAACCATGACACCATGCTGCGGCGTCAACGCGCGTTCGGCTACTCGGAAGAAGATCTCAGGATGATCCTCGAGCCGATGGCGAACAAAGGCGAAGAGCCGATCGGTTCAATGGGAACCGATACTCCGCTGGCGTGCCTCTCAGACCGTCCGCAGATGCTGTTCAACTATTTCAAGCAGCTATTCGCGCAGGTCACTAATCCGCCGATCGATCCCATTCGCGAAGACATGGTGATGTCGTTGATCAGCTATATCGGCAGCGAGCGGAACATCCTGGAAGAGACGCCGCTGAATTGTCACACGCTGAAGCTGCCGCACGCGATCCTCACGAATCGCGAACTGGAAAAACTGCGCCGGGTTTCAACTGGCGATCTGTTGGCGACCACGTTGCCGGCGCTGTTCCGCGCAGCGGATGGTGAGGCGGGACTCAAACGCGCCCTGGATGAGTTGTGCCAGCGTGCTTCGCTGGCGGTCCGCGCTGGCTACACCTTGCTCATCCTTTCCGATCGAGGAGTGGATGGGCAGTATGCGCCGATCCCCAGCCTGTTGGCGCTGGCGGCGGTCCACAATCTGCTGGTGCGCGAGGAAACACGCACCAAGGTCGCCCTGATTCTGGAGTCTGGCGAGCCTCGTGAAGTCATGCATTTCGCTCTCTTGATCGGATTCGGCGCCAGCGCCATCAATCCATATTTAGCGATGGATTCCCTGCGCGATCTGGCTCATCGCGACTATCTGATTCATGGTGTCACTCCGGATGGCGCGGTCAAGAATTTCATCAAGGCGATCAACAAGGGCCTGCTCAAGACATTCTCCAAGATGGGCATCTCAACGCTGCAGAGCTACCGCGGCGCGCAGGTGTTTGAAGCGGTCGGCCTGAGCCATGACCTGATCGACGCATATTTCAAGGGAACGGCATCGCGGATTGAAGGCGTCGGCCTCGGCGTGCTTGCGCGTGAAGCGCAGATGAAGCACGAGTACGCCTTTGCTCCCCTGAGCGATTCTCA
>JBEPVW010000187.1:0-4594 GCA_041690775.1 Acidobacteriota bacterium
GCAGCGCAGGTCGCAGGAACCCAAAACAGCCGTCCTCGGCGAGCCTGTCCAGACGCAGCCATCGCCGTTTCCAGACTCCGATGAATGCGGGATGCCATCGCCGCTGGGGGGCGCGTCTCGCTCAGCAATTTCAGAGCCGCATCAATTTTCTTTTCGATCTGTATCGGTGCATTGTGGTTGTTCAGGTTCATGGCTGTCTCCTCCTCTCTTCCATTTCTAAACGCTCTCGCAATCGCTGCCGGGCCCGAAAAAGACAGGAGCGAATGCTGGATTCCGTCATCCGCAAAATAGCTGCGATCTCTGGCGTTCCCAACTCTTCTATGGCGGAGAGCCGCAGAACTTCACCCTCCTTGCGAGGTAGCTTGTCGACCAAGCGCAGAATGCGAGCACATCCCTCCGCCGCACCGAGAGTGATTTCTGCCGACGTTTCACCACTTGCGTGATTGTTTAGAATCTCCTCGGCTTCTTCAACCAGCGGTGTCGAGCGCAGACGCCGCTTGCGATCCAGAGCAAGATTCCAGGCAATCCGAATTAGCCATACGCGCCGATTTTCGATGGACGCCAGTCTCTTCTGATGTTTCAGAACCCGCAGAAATGTTCCTGTACGACATCCTCGGCATCGCTCGTGTGCCGCAAAACGCTGAATGCTACCCGGAACAGAAGCGCGGAATGCTCGGTAGCCAGGTCGGAAACTTCCGACAGTGTGTTCGCGGCATCGCACTCGCTTTGGCCCACAGTTCGGCCCAGTGTCCAAGTCAAGATCTGCTCGTTGGTCGCTGTTCTGACATCCATAAAGATGTGTTCACTAAACAGGACGCAGAAGAGACTGGCTGCGCTCGGAAATATTTTTCAGATGCTAGCTAGGCAAGTGATGGGGAGGGAAATCGCATTGATATGTCCGGCAACTTCGATCCGCTGCCGCAGGCGTCGCAGTTCATTCATGATGCCCCCGGCAGATAAGGATCCGCAACTCAAAGTTGAATCAACCTCATCGTCACGGATGAACGCCGATCAGCTCGATCCCGCTCTTTCCGTCTTCGACAACATAAGACAGCATGTACACCGTCCCATCCAGTCCAACGGTCATGCTTTGCGGAGGAGTTACAGAGTCGCCGTTATTAAGCAGAATTAGGCCATGGTCCAGATACTTCCGGCTTGAAATGTCATAGGTGATCAGGTGAGTTTCTTCCTGTTGATCGGCCGTTGCCTTTGCGCCCTTCGCCAGGGGAGCACCGGTAAGGTAATACAACGTGTGTCCGTCCGCTCCCAAAGCAAGGCCCAGGTATCCATATTCGGACTTATCGAACATTCCGCTTTTCTTGGATGGCTCGGAAGTCAGCCGCTCTAGCACCTCCACCGAGGGACGAGCGGGATCGAAGCGAACCAAATAGCCCGATCTTCCATTGACAGCATAAAAAGCATGCTCCGACGGAACCCAGACCGCTGCCCGCCAGTTATATGCCATGCCATGCAGCGCAGGGTTCATCAAGCCAAAATAATCCTTCTTCAGGTTGACACCCGCGACTGCATCGACCTTGTCGGTGTCGTAGCGGTAACGATAGATGGTTCCATCTCCCGTCGTGAAGTAAGCGGAGCCATCCCGTGGATCGACTACGATCCGTCTGCAAATTGCTCGATAGGTGCTGCCTAGTTTCCCGAGCTCTCCGCCATGGAAAACTGTTCCTAGGTTCTTCATCTGTTTCGTTTTCAAGTCATAGCGCAGGAAGTCACCAGCCGGCCAGGTTATGCCATACAGTCGGCCCCGCCGCACATCCATATTCATGTCGATAATTCCTTGCCCGCCCGGTGCAATCGCAAGGTTCGTGAACTTTCTCGTCTTCATGTCATAGGAGAGAAAATGTCCGCCTGGATAGGGCAAATAGCCCTTGGGAGCAACCGCCGTTCTTTCTACTCCACTGGCCTTGTTGTAGTAGCCCAGGTGCGTCGAAAAGTACAGCTTGCCATCGGCTTCGACGAAGTTCACGTGGCTTTTCCCTTGCGCAACTGCTTTCATCTGGCCTTGACCTACAGCATCGTTCAAATTGGCGATATGTGTGATTGCCTTTGTCTTCGGATCGAAGGAGTACATCTGTCCCGGGATGTTGTACTTCTCAGAAGAAAGTACGTAATAAATTGTCCCATTACTGGACACGCCCATGCCATTGAATGCTTCCCCGGCTTTTTCGGCTGCCGGGAAGTGGGAATCGTAAGCAGTTGCGCGAAGCACATGCGAGTCAGCCGCCTGTCCATGGAGAAAGGGAATTGCCACACTAAGAACCAGTAGGATGATCGCAAATTGGCGAATACCAGCAAGAGTCTTCATTTAAAGATCCTCAAAGTGTTAATTAGGTGGGCCATTCAAACCAAAACATAGTGGCCGATAACGCGGGGTTATAGCGCCACCTCTACACATGGTCAACGAAAGCTTCTTTAATCTGTTCGATCATTCCATCGCCCACATTTTTCCAGACTTCATCGTTAAAAATTTCCACTTCAATCGGCCCCGAGTAACCGGCCGCTTCAACCGCCTCGCGCAGACGGCGCAACTCAATCACGCCCGTACCCATCATCGCCCGGCCCATCAAAATTCCCGGCAGCGGCACCGGCCAGTCGGAAACATGGAACCCGGCAATGCGGCCTTTGGCGCGTTCAATCTCGTGCCAGACCTCCGGGTCCCACCAGAGATGAAACACATCGACCACCACGCCCACTGATTTATGGTTGAGCCGCTCGGCAAGATCATTCGCCTGTTTCAGCGTTACTACCACCGAACGTTCCGCCGCGTACATGGGATGCAGCGGCTCAATTCCCAGCGTCACGCCAGCCTTCTCGGCCGCCGGTAGCATCTCCGCAATTCCATCAAGGAATGTCTGCCGCGCGTCATCGAGCGTCTGCCCGTTGGCCGGCCCTGCGACAATCACCAGCACTGGCGCGCCCAGCGCCGACGCTTCCTCAATAGCGCGAAAATTATCGGTAACGCGCTCCCTGCGTTCCGTGGCATTGGGAGCAGAAAACCATCCCCCGCGGCAGAGGCTCGAAACCCGCAGCCTCGCGTCACGGATCAGCGAAGCGGCTTTCGCTGCATCGCCACCCAGCTTGTGCCGCCACGCTCCAATGTAAGGAATCCCGGCGCGCTCGCAGGCCGCGACCGTCTGCTCCATCGACCACGGTTCCGTCGTCATCTGGTTCAGGCTCAACCGCTGCAGCAAACTCATGCAACCCCCGAGAGCAGAAGTACGCTGCGCATCCGCTCGAGCGCAAGTTCCGGATCGCGCAGTAACGAAGCCTTATCCGCCAGGACGAACAACTCGCATAAATGGGCAATCGAACGCGCAGCCTCCAGGCCGCGAATCATGTGAAAGTGCTTTTGAAAACCATTCAGGAATGCCAGGAAAACAACTCCCGTTTTGTAGTTGTAAGTCGGCGCGGAAAAAATGTGTCGCGAAAGTGGAATGGTCGGCTCGAGAATCCGCCGGTAGCGCTCCATGTCCCCCGCATCCAGTGCGGCAAGCGCCAGCGCCGCCGCCGGTGCGATCGGATCGAAGATTCCCAGCAGCGCATCGCTGTATCCATTCGCATCGCCGGCGATCAAACGGTCGTAGTTGAAATCATCGCCCGTGTACATCCGTACGCCAGCGGGCAACTTGTTCCGCATTCCAATTTCCAGCTCCGCATCCAGCAACGAAATCTTAATGCCATCGACTTTCGACGCATGGCTGCGAATTACGTTCAGGCAGTTATCCATCGCCTCGGCAATTGTCTGTCCGCCCCAATAGCCATCGAGCGCTGGATCGAACATCGGCCCCAGCCAATGCAGAATCACAGGCTCGCGCACCTGCCGCAAAATCTCCGAATAAGCCCGCGCGTAATCCTCGGTGCTTTTCGCCACCCGCGCCAGCGCGCGGCTTGCCATCAGAATAATTTGGCTACCCGCTGCTTCGATCGCCGCGCATTGTTCCAGGTACGCCTCAATAACCTGCTGCAGGGTTATATTTCCCGTCGCAGATAGCTGGTCCGTCCCGGCTCCGCTCGCAATCTTCGCGCCGCGTGCTTTGGCCGCGCGGACACTCCGCTGGATCAACTCCAGCGCCTGCGCCCAATCCAGTCCCATGCCGCGTTGCGCCGTGTCCATTGCCTCCGCGACTCCAAATCCCAGAGACCACAGATATTCGCGATACGCAAGCGTCGCGTCCCAATCGATGACAGGATGAGTCAGCGGCTCGCTCGTCCGCAATGGATCGACAACAACATGCGCCGCAGCAAATGCAACGCGCTTTTCGAAATGCACATTGTTCGGAACGGCAAGCGCGTGTCCCGTCAAGGTGTAGTTGTACAAAGAGCCGTCCGGGCGCACCAGCTTTATGGATTGCGCCATCTTTAGACCCCCAGCACCGGGACATCCAGCCATCTGCGTTCGCGCCATGATTGCAAACCCAGCTCGGCAAGCTGCACTCCGCGCGCGCCTTCAAGAAAGTCATGGGGAAACGGCGCATCCTCGACGACGTGGCGCAGGAACAGTTCCCACTGCACTTTAAATCCATTGTCGAACTGCATGTTGTCCGGCACGTCCTCCCATGTTTCGCGGAAGTCGATT
>JBEPVW010000188.1:0-4532 GCA_041690775.1 Acidobacteriota bacterium
TCGTTTTCTGCATGGACCGCGCGGGCCTTTCCGGCGATGACGGGCCGACGCATCACGGCTTGTTCGATATCAGCTATCTGCGGGGTGTGCCGAACATTGTCGTGATGGCGCCGAAGGATGAAGATGAACTGGCCGACATGTTGCAGACTGCGATGGAGCACGATAGTCCGTCAGCGATTCGCTATCCGCGCGGTGCGGGGCCATGTGTCCAGGTGAAAGAGCAGCCTGTGGCGCTACCCATCGGGAAGGCCGAAGTGTTGCGGCAGGGAAGCGATGTTGCAGTCTGGGGCCTGGGAGCGATGGTGCCCATGGCGAGAATGTTCGCCGATCGGCTGGAGCGCGAAGGGTATTCCGCCGCGCTCATCAACGCTCGTTTCGCCAAGCCGCTCGATGGCGAGATGCTGGAAGAACACGCACGCAGCGTCAGCCTGATCGTGACCTTTGAAGATCACGTATTGATGGGCGGCTTCGGCAGTGCCGTGATCGAATATCTCAGCACGCATAATCTGAAAGTGCCGGTGGTGCGCATTGGCTGGCCAGACGCATTCATCGAGCATGGCAAGGTGGACCAGCTACGCGCGAAGTACGGACTCTCGGTCGAAGCGGCGCTGGAGCAATCGCGGCCATTTCTGAAATCCCTTCCACGCAAACTATTTGCCGTTACAGGTTGAAGTCATCACAGCAAGAATGCGGGTGTCCCAGATTCGCGAGACCCAGCCACACGTATCGGCGAAATCACTGGCTTGGTTTGTTGGCGGCATTACTGGCTGGAGGGAAGACGCGTCAAGGTTGAATCAGAATGGACGGCGGCATGTAGATCCACGCAAATTGTCCCATGTTAGCTTCGCGAACATGGGGCACCTGCACTATTCTCAGTCCATCTGCTAATGGTTATCCGGCACATCGTTCATGACGTGCTGGCAAGGCGGCGAAAATCTCCAGATATGAGGGGCTACTGTGTACGAGTTGAATCGTAGGAATTTTGTCAAGGTGGCGGGGACAGCAACTGCGGAGATGTTGCTAGGACCGAGGATGCATATGCTGGCCGCGGTTCAAAGCGAACCTGCCAGGGCGGTTGCGGCGAACGATCAGATACAGATCGCGTTGATCGGTGCGGGTGGCCGGGGCCAGCAAGATACGAAAGCAGCGGTGCAGGTTCCGGGTGTAAAGCTCGTTGCCGTGGCGGACTGCTACAACGGCCGGCTGGAGCACAGCAAGGAACTCTGGGGCAACGACGTTTTTACGACTCGTGACTACGGCGAGATTCTAGCGCGCAAGGACATTGATGCCGTCATCATCGGCACGCCCGACCACTGGCACAAGCAGGTCGCTATCGATGCAATGAAGGCCGGCAAGGATGTTTATTGCGAGAAGCCGATGATCCATCTGTATTCCGACGGGCCAGTGATGATCGAGACCGCGCGCGCCACGAAGCGGATCATACAGATCGGAAGTCAGCGCGTGAGTTCGATGGTCTATGCGAAGGCCAAGGAACTGCTTGCCGCCGGGACCATCGGCAAGCTCAATATGGTGACCGCTCACTGGGACCGCAATTCTGCGATGGGCGCCTGGGACTACACTGTTCCTCCCGATGCCTCGACTGAGACTTGCGACTGGCCGCGCTTTCTTGGCACCGCGCCGAAGATTCCCTGGGATGGCGAGCGCTTCTTCCAATGGCGCAAGTGGAAGGCCTACGGGAGCGGCGTTGCTGGCGATCTGTTCGTCCATCTCTTCAGCGGAACCCACTTCATTACCGGGGCGCATGGGCCCACTCGTGCCATGGCGACCGGAGGGCTGCGCTACTGGAAAGATGGCCGAGACGTACCGGATGTGATGCTGGGCCTCTTCGACTATCCCGAAGGATTCAACCTGAGCCTGCGCGTGAACTTCGTGGACGGAGGCGAGGAAAGCGAAGGGCTGATCTTTACCGGTTCGGAAGGCACGATGCAAATTGCCGGAAACACCGTGAGCGTAAGCCGCACGCCGCGCGAGAAGGAGCCAGGCTATATGATCGGCTCCTTCACCGATGCGATGCAGAAACGCATTCGTGAAGAGTACCTGCAGAAATATCCGCCTTCGCATCCCACAGGAGAGCCACCCGTGGGCTATGAGAAATATGCAGCGCCGGAGGGGTACGACGACACCTATGATCACTGCAAAAACTTCTTTGCGTCGGTCCGATCGCGCAAGCCTGTAGTTGAAGACGCGGTGTTCGGCTACCGCGCAGCCGGAGCCGCGCTGCTGAGCAATCTCAGCATGGAGCGCGGCGCAGTGATCCACTGGGATCCGGATGCAATGAAGCTGGTCTGAGGAACGCACGTCACGCGATAAGATTCAGCGCGGTAGGGCGCTGGTTGGAGCGCGCTGCTATTTTGTAGCAGGCGTCCGAAACCGCGCGGCGGCCCTCGTGAACTGGCGATTTGGCGAATCCGCTTGCCATGCATGACAATGTTGCTATGGTTTGCAAACATTTGATGCGGCGTGCTCCCTGGAGCTTGCTGCTATTGGTAGCGGGATTTTTCTTCGTAGTGTCTCCTTCGTTCGCCCAGAAGACCGACGTAAACATCAATCTTTATGGCGCGTTTGCGATGACCGCCACGGGTCCAGCTCCGGTGGACAGCACTGGAGCACCGATTCCGGGCGCCACGGCGTTAAGGCAGTCCGCGGACCCGTCGCTGGGTTTTCGATTCGGCGTGCGACATATCTTCAGTCCAATCCTCGGACTGGAAATGAACTTCGGCTACAATCGCGCCACGCAACACTTTTCCGGCGCCACGCCCAGCCAGAATGGAGACGTCTATTCCCACGCCAAGCCGTTTACGGTCGACTATGTCGCGACGGTGCCCCTTTCTTTCATGGGTATCAAGCCGTTCGCGCTGGCAGGGGGAGGACTGATTTCCTACAACATTTCCAGCACCAGCGCGCTGCCTGTCCGGCCGGAGAAAATCCCCGTGTTCGAGTATGGCGTGGGCGCGGATTTTCATCCTGGACTGCTTCCTCCCTTCATGGCGCTGCGGGCCCAGTATCGGGGGCTGGTGGGCCACGCACCGGATTACCGGCTGCCGTATCTGGCGACCAGCAACGTTATCAACATCTCAGAGCCGCAAGTGGGCCTAGTGTTCAGGTTCTAGCATCGCCGCCGAAGGATTCCCGCCATTTTGCAGGATAGGCCAGGGATGGCCCGCGTGAAAGTCAAGCGAGGGGTACATACCGCAGGAGAACTCGAACGCCATCGCTGGCTCGAGCTGATTGGCGTGCTCAAGCTATTGAAGGGTGCGTTGTTCGTGGTGGTGGGCTTCGCCCTGCTGCGGATGCTCCACCATGACCTGTACATGCTGGCGCTGTGGGTGGTGGAAGTGTTGCACCTGGATCCTGACCGACTCCTGGTTACGAAGTTGCTGGAAAAAATGTCGCTGGTCACCGACCATCGCCTGAAGCAACTGAGCGCTCTGGTTTTCATTTACGCTTCGCTGGACTTCGTCGAAGGCATTGGGCTGGTCCTAGAAAAGCGCTGGGCGGAGTACTTTACCCTGATCCTCACGATCGCGCTGCTGCCGCTTGAAGTGATCAAGCTGATCCTTCATCCCAATCACTGGACGCTATTGATCCTCCTCGCGAATGTGATTATCGTGATTTATCTGGCATGGCTGGTTCGCCCGATGCGCGGTTTCCAAGCCGGAACTCAATCCTGAATCTGCCATTGAGTGCTGGTGTCCAGCTCGAAGTATCTTCCGGAATCACATGTGACAACACTACGGGCAGGGCACAGGGAACCGTCCGCCGCAAGTTCCTGAGATTTTCCTGATCTTCCACAAACAATTTTTCAATTTACGCAATTTTCTATTGGACAAGTCATTTGTTTGCGATACAGTTGTGGACGAAAGTGGTCTAAAGTGGCGAGTAGGGGTAGAAAGCAATGTGACTCTGGCAGGTTTTAAAAGCCAGATCGGATTGAGCCCTGAACCGCAGCAGGCAGGTAAAGGAAAACAACATGTTTCGCGGCAACCATCCAACCCGGGTCGATGAAAAGGGACGGCTGAAATTGCCTGCGGAATTCAAGCGCCACATAGAAGAGAAGTACGGGACGAAGTTTTACATCACCAGTGAGGATGGCCGAACGGCCAAGGTTTATCCGATTGAGGAATGGGAAAAAATCGAGCAAAAACTGGCTCTGATTCCCAACTTCACGCCGGCCAAGAAGAAGTATCTGGATCTTGTCAACTATTACGGGCAGGTCGCCGAAGTCGACGCTCAGGGCCGGGTGCTGGTCCCGCAGATTCTTCGGGAAACGGCCAAAGTGACGGGGGATGTGGTGGTGTTCGGGATGATGACGTACCTGGAAGTCACCAACCACGACGCCTTCCGCCAGAACATGGAAGCGAATCCGCTGACGGATGCGGATGCAGAAGCGCTGGCCGCCTTCGGGCTGTAGCGATGAACGATCAGGCCCCCCAGGGGGCGCACAGGCAGGCAAGGCGCCATGTGCCGGTTCTTTTAGAAGAAGCAATTCAGTATTTACGAATCCTGCCGGG
>JBEPVW010000189.1:0-4331 GCA_041690775.1 Acidobacteriota bacterium
GGAGTGAAGGGTCTCGGGCAGCATACCAAGCTGGGCGGCTCGATCATCGTGATGTCGGTTGTGGGAGGGGCAATACTACCGCCAATCCTGGGCTTGATCGCGAGGGAGTCGGGAAGTCTGGCAATGGGTTACGCAGTTGTCGCTGCGGCTTACGTTGTGGTCGCCGTTTATGGTTTCAGGGCGAGAGCAGCTATCTGAGGTGAGCCTTAAAGGTATAAATCAGGAGGGGATTGGTGGACCTGGTCGGGATCGAACCGACGACCTCTTCCATGCCATGGAAGCGCGCTCCCAGCTGCGCCACAGGCCCACAGACAAACTTTTGTTAGTCTACACGAGCAGAGAGTTCCGCCCAACCCTCCGTTTACGAAGTCTTCGGGCAACAGTGGAGCGTCCCGGGGCATCCGTGGAGAGCATGGATTGTTCATTTTTTTTCGCTCTGCCTCTGGTGCCTCGAATGTTTAGAAAAATATTTTATGCCGAAGCGATCCTGGTTTTGTCATGGGTTCTGTCAGGAACGAACGCCGTGGCCTTGCAGACTTCGGTCCCTGTCAACGTAGCGATGCCAGCCACCACCGCATCTGAGGCGTCAATCAATGACACGCTTCAGCCTGCCTTGAATCAGGTAGAGCAGGCGTTGGGACGTGTCCAGATCGATCACTGGAAGCTGTCAAGGGATCAGAAACAACAATTGAGTGGGGACGCAACCTCGATTGCATATGATTTAGGCTCGCAGCTTCCGGGATTATTTGAGGCGGTACGGCAATCTCCGGCGGCGCTCGCACCGCAGTTCAACGTGCTGCATAACGTGGACGCGCTCTATGATGTGCTGGTTCGCATTACAACCACAGCCGGCTTGACTGCAGGTCGGTCGGATGCGGCGATACTCGATGATGCGCTGCAGGGGTTGGAGTCGGCGCGGAAGGCTGCGGCTGCGCGGCTGTTGCAGGCCGCTTCGCTGCGGGATCAGCAATATGGGCAGATCCAGGCGCAGGTGGCCGCAACCCAAGGATCAAATGGCTCGGATGGCGCGAAAAAGATCGTAGTAAACAACCGAGTCGGTGTGCAAACGCAACATCACAAGACGACCCATCGAAAACCATCCTCTGCGAACGGGACGGCCGCTTCCTCTCCCGCGACGACTCCGTAATGGAGAAGTTAGCGGAATTTACGCGGCAGGTACCTTTTATTGCGGAGGATTGCCATCGGGCGCGGGTTCGCCGGACTTTTCAGGCCTGGCCAACTCGTGAATCAACCGGGGTGGAATGACGGCGCGGAGAATGGCGCGGTTTCCCTTCTGCTCCACTGCAGTGCTGGTCAGGAAAGTATTCCAATCCTGTGTCATGTCGTCCTGCCCGCCGGATGTTATTTGCGAAGAGCGCAACAATCCCAGTGCCAGCTTCGCGATCTCGACGGACTGCCTGGCAGCGCCATCGTTCGGTGCAATCTGTTCCAGCCGGAAGTGAATCGTCCCGACATAGCGCACGGATGCGATGAAGGTGGAATTGACGGGAATCGGCAAGGGGAGTCTGAAAGCCCGAAACTGTTGGCCGGCGGCAAATGGCAGGCCAAGCTGTCCGATTCCCCAGGCTTCAGAAAGCAGTGGAACATCCGCATAATGCCGCGAGAGTAAGGTATCCCCGCTGAACGGCGATGCGTCGGAATGGTACCTGTCGATCATTGAATGAATCTGCTCTGCTGTGGGGGCATTCGAAACAGCCACCATGTCATAGCCCAGGACGGCAACTCGTACGGTGCGCCCTTCGCGGGGAATCGAATAAATATCGTGCCCAGCGTAGTGGTCGCGGGCAACATTTTGCGCCGCAAGATATTCCGTCAGGCGGGGACTGCTGAAGCGTCCACGGAAGATCTCCGAATATGCGACCGGACCGTTGGGGCCATTGGGATCAGCCATGCGATGAATGGCAAAGGCTGCCTGATCGAGATCGCGTTCAACATCGATCCCGGTAGCATCGATGAAGGCCTGATAGTCGGGTGCGTGCGCGCCGGAGTGCTGCGGAAGCGTCGAGAGCGTACGGAGAGGCTTCAGGTTGACGTAGACGATCGCATCGGCTTCGGGCAGCAGGCGGGCCACTTCCGGCGGCGCATTTTTGCGGAGATAGACCGTGGCTAACAGCGCTGCAACAACGGCGGTGACGATCGCCAGACTGATCCAGGTGCGTTTACGCATGTTCGGAGATGAACCTCATGCGAGCAGGGTAAGGAGATGATTGCCAGGACTTTGCGCGGCGGGATCGTTGATCTGGTTCAGTCATTCGTCTAAGTGCGGCTCTCGCTGCTACCGATTGCGAGTACCTTTCCGCTTCACCGACAGCGATTCAAAGCCTGCGGTGAAATGTGATTACGAGAATAGCACCGATATTC
The DNA here is from genome assembly GCA_041690775.1 of Acidobacteriota bacterium. Taxonomy (GTDB): domain Bacteria; phylum Acidobacteriota; class Terriglobia; order Terriglobales; family Acidobacteriaceae; genus JAKAAZ01. Next base: position 2,383 of record JBEPVW010000189.1, read on the forward strand.
AGCAGATAACGTAAATCAACTTTTCCGGAAACATGGGGAGGAAACTAATGATTGGAAGATGAAAATTCGATGCACCCGAGCCAATCCAAAACATCTAGTATGAGTACAGAAAGTAAAGTGTACGAGCAATTCATCCTCAGAATCCGAAAGATTTCCTTGTCGAATGCACGCTTCGTTTCATCGCCCTGTCAATTCCCGGCTATTGAAGACCGGGATACCGCCTACAGTTCCTCCACACAGGGCTGCGTATTGATGAAACATGTGACATCTCGAAGCATTTCGTTCGTCTGTTTGTGGGGGCTGCTCTTCATCGCCGCAACGCTGCCCGCTATGGCGCAGCAGTCCGGGGATTCATCTACGGCAACGGCGAACAGTGCTAACCTTCCCGACAATCCTGCGCCGAACCCGGCAATTTCCGTGACCGGACAGCAAACCAAGCGGATCCTTTTCGTCATTCCCAATTTTCGGTCGGTGTCTGTCGATCAGGTACTCCCCCCGCAATCGCCGAAGGAAAAATTCAAGCTGATGATTCAGGAGAGCTTTGATTACTCTTCGTTCATCTATGTCGGTGTGCTCGCCGGAGCGGCGGACATTCAAAAGTCCTATCCTGAATTCGGGGACGGCGCCGACGCCTACGGACGGTATTACTGGCATGGATTTGCCGACAACCTTTCCGGCAACTTCTTCACGGAAGCAGCCCTTCCTGTGCTAACCCATGAAGATCCTAGGTATTACACGCTGGGCCGCGGAGGAGTGGTCAAGCGAACCATCTATTCGATCAGTCGGCTCGCCATCACTCGCAGCGACCTTACTGCAACGAATGCTGCACATAACACGCTCAACATCTCTGAAATTGTCGGCAATGGCGCGGCTGCGGGAATCTCCGGACTTTACTACCCGAGCAAATACCGTACGTGGACCAAGACCGGGCAAAAGTGGATTCTGCAGATCGGGCTCGACGGCGCATCCAACATCGTAAAGGAATTCTGGCCGGACATTAACCACTACGTTTTTCGCGGCTCAAATTAATTGCGTTCGTCACTGGCCTCGAATGCGGCCATTTTGTTGCGATGTGCGCTCCAGCGTGATAATTTGACTGATGTGCGTGACGGGCGCGGAAGTGTGCGTCAACGTTTCAGGAAGCGATTTCAAGGGCTGGCGTAGCTCAGCTGGTAGAGCATCTGATTTGTAATCAGAGGGTCGGGGGTTCAAGTCCCTTCGCCAGCTCCAGCATAATGGCCCAACCTTGCTCCCGGAAACGGCGTCCGCCGGCTCCAAAGCAGTACAAGCTAGCAAGACTTCAAGCAAGGTTCGGTTCCGTCTCTCGTGCCGTCTCTCCTGCCAGAAAGTTTGCATCCGGTTGGTTAGGTTTTCGCGGACGTGTCTCCAGCGAACAAGCTGGCGATGTATTTCGCGGCGAGATATCAGGAGTCGAAACATGTGCACAGGTGGCCGAGTGGTTAATGGCAGCAGACTGTAAATCTGCCGCTCCTTGCGAGCTACGGAGGTTCGAATCCTCCCCTGTGCACCAGAGATTGAACGGTTGGCAGTGATGATGAACCCGGCGGTGAAGGCGAGCGTGGCCGCTGGGATTTTGCTGGCGTTGATGACGCTGGCGTGGTTCACGCTCGATCCGGGCCGGGTGCGGTTGATCGCGCTGCTGATCCTTGGAATGTTTTTGTTTCGGGTGGTGATTCAGGCGGCGCGTTCGCGGTACGATGAAGTGGAACACGACGCAGATGAAGAGATTTAGGTTGTTGAACGGGCTGATGTAGCTCAGTGGTAGAGCACTCCCTTGGTAAGGGAGAGGTCATGGGTTCAAGCCCCATCATCAGCTCCAGAAATGCGGCGGTTGGGAGCGAAAAGCTAGAAGCTGGCTGTGAATGGCTAGCATGCGCGGGAGTAACTCAGTGGTAGAGTCACAGCCTTCCAAGCTGTTGGTCGCGGGT
>JBEPVW010000190.1:0-4326 GCA_041690775.1 Acidobacteriota bacterium
TCGCCGAGCGCGGTTCCACTGCTCGACTGGGCGAGAGCATCTGGAACTGTGGATGTGCATGAAGTCGCTGTCAAATAAATGTTCTGCGATGGCTCGATGGATGTTGTCTGTGAGTCTCGCCCATGATTAGAACGAATCGGGCCATCTGCGCGCCGCGTGAATCACTGCGAGAGCCTGCACATCGCTCTTGTGGATGCGGTAAGCAATAATGATGCGCCTGCCAGAGATGATGAGTTCTCTTGTTCCTGGCACTCGTCCCTTGCGCCCTAACTGTGGGAACAAGGTGAGCCTTTCGGCGGCTTCGATGACATGTTGGATCAAAGCGTCGGCGGCACCGGGATTCTCGTCCGCTACATACGCGTGGAGCATCTGTAGATGCTCCACCGCGCGTTCTGTCCAGCGAAGAGTCACTTTTTCGTTCGCCAGCTTGCTACTTTCCGCTTCAGGTCGGCATGGTTCACCAGTTTGCCGGCTTCAGCTTGTTTCAAGCCCTGGCGGATTTGATCCAGATGATATTGGTTCAGCTCAAGATAATGGTCAAGAGCTTCATTTAGGAGATAGGTGCGATCACGGTCCTGGAGGGCCGCCAAACCATCGAGGACTTTGATTTTTTCTGCTTCCGCGCGAAAACTGATGGTCTTAGCGTTGCTCATAATTCTAAATAATACGCAGTATTGCAGAATAATACATCGTCGGATATCGCACCCATATTCTCGATGTGCCTAACCGAAAATGCGGACGAAGAATCGTCCGATTTTATGGAAGATGCCGGGTTTCTTTCGGGGCGCTGGTTGGATGGCTGCTGGAGGAGCTTCCGCGGTGGCCACGTCCGCGCCGGAAACAGTCGGGCCGAAACCGGATGCGGGTGCAGAGGCCACGGTGGCGGCGCTCTGCGGAGTCGCCATGCCGGACGGACTTCCCGTGGGAACGGTCTGTTTCGGCGCGACGTAGCTTAGGGTGGTTGTCACCTCGGAGTTGACTTCTCCGGGCACGATCGCTGGTTTGGTTGGCAACGCTGGCGGAGGCGCAAGGCCTTCACTTTCCGCCAGCGGAAATGCGGTATCCGCAGGTGTGGAGCTTGGACCACCCAACGCGGACGATTTTGCGGCGACTTCTTCCCCTGGTTTTGCGATCGACTTCCCTGATGTGCCGACAGACGTGCCCGTGCTGGCGACCGAGATCGCTGGAACTGCCGGACAGCCGCATGGCTGGGTTTCGTGGTCGACAACATCGCGGACGCTGCCATGCTCGAAAAGCACGCGCTGGTTGGGCTGCACGCGATAGACGCCGGTTCCCATCTGTTCGCTGACTGTGACGTAAGGGGCGTTGGTGCCGGGATTGTCGACGCATGTGTCGCCCTGCGCGTTGACGCGGATGCGTACGTCGGCTTTTCCTGGTCCGGAGAGCAGGATGCGAAGGTCGGGGGTCAGCACGACATCCGAATTTTTCCCCACGGTGTAGTGCGCCTCGATGGCTCCGTGGTCGAGCGCCAGCATCAGGGGATTGTTTGGATTCGGAGCAGGACTAGCTGAATTGGAAGCGCTATTGTCCTGCGACAGATGCAGTTCCGTGGTGGCGCAGAGATCGAGTTCACCGCCGCGCGTCAGATGGATGGGCAGTGTGATCTTTCCGGCGGTGACTGTGCTGCCATTGCCGAGCATGGTGCTTGATCCGCTGAGCGTGACCGCTCCAGCAACCTGAATTTTTTCCGTCGTCGCGGCTATGTCGATATATCCAACCGTCTGCTGCGGCAGCGCTTGTGGGGATGCTGCTGGCGCGGAAGGCTGTTGTGCCGCCGCTGTTCCGCAAATGCAGGCCACAACGAAAAAACCGCAACTGGTCGATGCGAATAGGCGACGCAGAGGCATCCGTTATTCCAACTTCAGGAAATTTGCGATCAGCCGTTTGCCGTCGTCGGTCAGCACGCTTTCCGGATGGAACTGCACGCCTTCGACGGGAAAGCTCCTGTGGCGCAGGCCCATGATGAGGCCTTCAGAGCGGGCGGAGATTTGCAAGTCTTCCGGCAGGCCATCTTCGGAAACGATCAGCGAGTGATAGCGAGTGCAGGTCATGGGGCTGGGGATACCGCGAAAAATTGTGCGGCTATCATGCTCGACGGCGCTGGTTTTGCCGTGCATCAGCCGCGGTGCGCGGACCACTCTGCCGCCGAAGGCAGCGCCGATGGCCTGGTGTCCAAGGCACACGCCCAGAATCGGAACTTTGCCCGCGAAGTGCTTGACCAGCGCGATGCTGATGCCCGCATCCTGCGGCAGGCACGGGCCGGGAGAGATCACGATCCGTTCCGGCTTCAGCGCTTCAACTTCTTCCACGGTGAGTTGGTCGTTGCGGCGGACTTCAACCTCCGCGCCAAGTTCTCCGAGAACCTGCACCAGGTTGTAGGTGAATGAGTCGTAATTATCGAGGACGAAAATCATGGGAGCGCTATGTTGAGGATACCAAGTCTTTGACGCGAGGTCGTTCGCTCCGCTCAGGATGATCGATTCCGGTATCGACGAACGTTTGCTTACTGGTTTCTTGCCCGCTCGATGGCCCGCACAACTGCTTTGGCTTTGTTGACACTCTCCTCGAATTCTTTTTCGGGGACCGAGTCGGCGACAATGCCGCCGCCCGCCTGAATATGCCCTTGTCTGCCGCGCATCAACAGGCTTCGGATGGCGATGCAGGAGTCGAAGTTGCCGGAGAAATCTGCATAAAAAACGCTTCCGCCGTAAGCGCCACGGCGGGCTGGCTCCAGCTCCTCGATAATTTCCATGGCGCGGACTTTCGGCGCTCCTGTCAGCGTCCCGGCGGGGAAGCAGGCGCGAAAGGCATCGACCGCGGAAAGCTCCGGACGCAGCTTTCCTTCGAGCGCGCTGACCAGATGCATGACGTGCGAGTAGCGCTCGACGTACATCAGGTCCTTCACCTGTACAGTCCCATATTCGCTGACGCGGCCGACGTCATTGCGGCCCAGATCAACCAGCATGATGTGCTCCGCCACTTCTTTCTCATCCGCGCGCAGCTCGGCTTCAATGCGACGATCCTCTTCTTCTTCTTCGCCGCGCGGCCGCGTGCCCGCGATGGGACGATACTCCACCTTGCGGCCATGCACCCGGACCAGCAATTCCGGCGACGATCCGGCCAGATGCGTGTCTCCTGGGCGGCGCAGGCCCATGCGGAGGAAATACATGTAGGGCGATGGGTTTACGATGCGCAGCGCCCGGTAGATGGAAAAGGGATCGACGCCGGGTTCCACATCGAAACGCTGCGAAAGGACGGCCTGAAAAATATCTCCGGCGGCAATGTATTCCTTGATGCGCTGCACAGCGGCGAAGTAGTCCTGCTTGCGGGTGCGTGCTTTCAGGTGCAGTTTGCCATGCGCGGTATGGCGCGCCGTTTTCGGCAAGGGCTTGGCCAAGCGGCGTTCCAGGTCATGCAGCCTGCGGACGGCGTTGGCATAGGCAGCCTGCGGCTTGTGCCGCTGCAGGTCGGCGGTCGCAATCAGAAGGATTTCCTGCTTGACGTGATCGAATGCCAGCACGGTATCGAAGAACATCAGGCAGGCGTCCGGCATTCCCAGTTCATCTTTCGCGGTCTCCGGCAGTTTTTCGATCAGCCGGACCGCGTCGTAGGAAAAAAATCCCACCGCGCCGGCAGTAAATGGCGGCAGGCCGGGCAGGCGTGCCGGAGTGTGGCCGGCCAGGGAATCGCGCAGCAGCTCAAAAACATCACCTTCGCTAGACTCGATCCGGTCACCCATGTGGGTGGTGATCTGGTGGCCATGAGCGATGATTTTCTTGTAGGGCCGGATCCCCATAAACGTATAGCGGCCAACGTTTTCGCCACCTTCGATCGACTCTAGAAGGAATGCTTCCGGCTCTCCGTAAGCGACACGCAGGAAGGCCGAGACCGGCGTTTCCAGGTCTGCCGTCCAAGGCTTGCAGATGGGCACCAGATCGTGGCTGCGGGCCAGGTGCTGGAACTCACGTAAGTTCGGTGTAATGGCGGATTTGATCGGCATAAATCAACGCCAATCGTACACGTTTGAGGGCGAATTGCGTATCAGGAATTGCTTTGCATATTTGTGAGCGGGCTGGAACGAGGTCAGTTCCGGAGAATTTCGGCCCGGACTATGCTTCGTAAAGCCGCAGGATCGCGATGACATATTTATATGAAATACGGCTAGGCCCTGCGGCGTTTTGGCTGCTTTTCAATCCATTGTCGCAGCGCTACATCGACGCGCGTCTGCCAGCCGGGGCCGCTGGCGCGAAGTTGCTCCACAACGTCGCGGGAAAGCCTCATGGTGACGGCTTCCTTGGTCGGAGC
>JBEPVW010000191.1:0-4317 GCA_041690775.1 Acidobacteriota bacterium
AGCCGCATATCTTCATCCATATAAATGATGGTCATCACTTCGCGCGGCCTCGAACTTGTGTTCGGCGCGGCGCGATGGAAAGTCCACCCGGCGTGAAAACTCACTTCTCCCAGATCGAATCCCGCTTCATCCATGCCGTGATTTTTCAGCGCAGCACCAATCCGCTCTTCGCTCTCCTCGCCAATCTCCAGATCGCGGCCATAGGTAACGCTGTGGCTCTTCGGGCAAAAAGCGAGCGGCCCCATTTCAAGCGGCGTCGCCTGCAGAGGAATCCACGCGGTGATCGTCTTGTCGGAATCGACCGGCCAGTAATATTGGTCCGCGTGCCAGGGCGTGATGCCTCCGCCGGATTCCTTGTACAAGGCCTGGTCGTGATAAATGCGGACTCCCGTGGCGCCCATCAGCTCCGCGGCGATTCGACCCAGCTTCGGGCTGGTCACGAACTCCCGTACAATCTCGCTTTTCGGCCAGAGATTTTCGATCTGCAGAAAGGCGCGATGATAAAGATCGCGTTCCTCCAGCGGCAAATGCTCGCTGTTCAGCTCCTTCACCTTGCGGGAAATTTCGCGGCCGTAATGCGCCAGCGTCTCCGGGGACAAAACGTGTTTCAGCTTGATATATCCATTCGCGCGATACCGTTCAATCTGCTCCGGAGAAACCGAATATGCTTCCATCAGATCGTTTTGAATTTGAGTTGCAACTGTCATCATCACTCCTATGCATCCCCAGTCTGGATCCCCAGCTTGATGCACGCTGTCCACTGCTTCCGCCAGCGAATATAGTGTAATCGTCACACCGGCCCGTTGCCAACGTGCTGTCCAATCCGAAATCTTTGCAGTAGGAAGCAGAGTCAAAGTTCTCTTGAGGTGAAAAGAATGCGATGGTTCCGAGCGCTGAAGTGTCCGATGTTTTTGGTTGTCCTGCTGGCTATTGGTTCAGCACTCGCGCCACAATTGCTGGCTGCCGCAAATGAAAGTATTGCGCTCGATACTGGGTGGCAATTCAGCCAGTCCACCGACACAAAAGGCGTCGCGATAAAACCAAAATGGCTGCCTGCGAAGGTGCCGGGCGATGTCCATCTTGACCTGCTTCATAACAAACTGATCCCGCCGCCGTTCTATCGCGACAACGAAGCGAAGCTCCAATGGATTGAGAATGCCGACTGGGAATACCGTACGACGGTTTCCATCTCTCCGGAGCTACTGAATCGAGGGAACATTGATTTAGTCCTTGACGGTCTCGATACATGCGCAAGCGTGTATGTAAATGGGAAGCTTGTTCTAACGTCGGACAACATGTTCCGCACCTACCGAGTTTCGGCAAAGCCCCTCTTGAAACTTGGAGCCAATCAACTGTTGGTCAGCTTTTCATCGCCAATTCGCTGTGCAGCCAGAATCGCCGCGAAAGATAAGTGGAATCCAGATACTCATACCGCTGCGCAATGGTATATCCGCAAGGCAGCTTACCAATATGGATGGGATTGGTCTCCCCGGTATGTTACCAGTGGCATTTGGAAGCCAATCCGGTTAGAAGCTTGGGACAATACACGAATTTCTAATTTTGCCGTTCGTCAACTGGATGTGACGTCCAAGTCAGCACATATCCTTGCTCAGGTGGAAGTTACCGCTGTGGTGGATACGCAAGCAACAATCAAAGTTAACTATCAGGCAGCTGGCAGGGAGCTGACTGCTATCCAAAATACAGAACTGCACCCAGGCATTAACTACGTCGATATTCCAGTCACTCTCGATCACCCAAAACTTTGGTATCCGGCGGGGTATGGCAGCCAGCCTATGTATGTGTTCCATGCAAATGTGGCTGTTGGAGGTGTCACCCAGGATGCAAGTCTGGCGCGCACTGGAATCAGGTCTGTAGTGTTGCGCCGCGAACCCGATCAATGGGGACGGTCATTTGAATTTGTGGTGAATGGAATTCCAATCTTTGTCAAGGGCGCCAACGTAGTTCCATTTGATAGTTTTTCAAATCGAGTTAAGCCGGAACAGATTCGCTATATTTTGCAGTCTGCCAAAGACGCAAACATGAACATGATCCGGATATGGGGAGGTGGCTACTACGAAACACAGGAGTTCTATCAGATATGCGATGAATTAGGAATTATGGTTTGGCAGGATTTTATGTTCGGTAATCCTTGGCAGCCTGGGACCTATTCATTCAAGCAAAATGTGGCGCAAGAAGTAGAAGACCAATTGAAGCGATTGCGGAACCATCCAAGCATTGTTCTGTGGTGTGGCAATAACGAACAGGAAAATAACTTCCTGCAAGACAGTGTGAAGGTGACGCCTGGCACAAGATTACAAATGTGGGAAGACTATCTAACCGTGTTTAGCGGAATCATCCCGACGCTGGTGGCTCGATATGCACCGGAAGCTGTCTATTGGCCCAGCACTCCCAGCGCGGACTACGAGGAGACAAAAGACAGGAACTATAGGCTCTTGGAAGATGGTGACGACGTCGGCGGAAATGAAGAGTCCGGCGACACGCACGACTATACGATCTGGGCCTCCAAGAAAGAAATACCTAGGGTCCCTTTCGACAGCGAAGAGAATCGTCATTACAGATTTGTGACCGAGTACGGTTTTCAATCGTTCCCCGAGATGCGAACAATCGATTCGTTTACGTTGCCGGAGGATCGCACAAGTACTTCCACAGCGGTGATGACATCCCATCAGAAAGACGCCAATGGGTATCAAACGATCCATGACTATATGCTGCAATATTACGGTCAGCCAAAAAGCTTAGACTCCCTGGTATATGCAAGCCAGGTGTTACAGGCGGAATTCATCAAGCTGGATACCGAGCATCTTCGCCGAGACAGGCCGCGCACCATGGGAGCCCTGTTCTGGCAATTAAATGATTGTTGGCCCGTTGTTTCACCATCGAGCATTGACTATTACGGACGCTGGAAGGCGTTGCAATACTACGCGCGCCGCTTCTACGCTCCATTGCTTGTATCTTCTCGCGTTAAAGATGGAGCTATGGTTGTGAATGTTGTTTCCGATAAGACTGAGCCAACTCCAGCGAGCCTCCGCCTGCGTATTATGAAGTTTGACGGAACGGTTGTCAGCGACCAGACGCAGCCGATAAACGTTCCCGCGCTTTCCAGCAACACCTACATCCTGGTCCCCATCGATAGCGTTACTAAAGCAAAAGGAATCGATCCAGCCGATGTATTTGCCGCGATGGACTTGACGGTTGACGCTATTCAGGTTTCGAGTAACGTCATGTACTTTGTTTCGACAAAACAGGTGCACCTTCCAGCCACCCGCATCGAAAGCCAATTCACAGGAGCGAACGGTTCTTATAATCTGCATCTTTCATCGGGAGTGCTTGCACGCAGTGTCTACATTTCGTTCGGAAATACCGATGCGAAGCTTTCCGATAACTATTTCGACTTACTGCCGGGCCAATCCATGGACGTTCATGTGAATAGCAACGAAGGTATGGATTCGTTGAAGAAGAGCATGAAGGTAGTTTCCCTGGCGGATGCTTTCGTCACTGATTCCACGCAGAGGGGTTTCGCATGGAAGTAAATTCATTCACAGGATGGGCGGTTTCTCCACATGCCGCCACGGTTGTAGACTCAGTTGAAAGTGCCGAAGAATCAGCTCAATCCCGATCCGCTTGACCAGACGCTGTCGAAGCAGGCGGAGAAGATGCGGCGTCTGCGCGCTCTTATCTGCAGCGACAAGCACGAGCGGGCCGCGCATCGAGAGGGCGCCGTGGCGGTCGCCGGTGTGGATGAAGTCGGGCGCGGAGCCTTGTTCGGCCCGGTGGTCGCGGCGGCGGTGATTCTTCCGCCCAAAACACGCATCCGCGGCGTGCGTGACTCCAAGCAGTTGGAGCCGGAGGAGCGCGAGCGTCTGGACCTCATCATCCGCAAGCTGGCCATAGCGGTCGCAATCGGTTTCGCCGACGTGGCCACGATCGACGCAATCAACATCCGCCGCGCCTCGCACCTCGCGATGCTGTCCGCGATCGCCCAGCTTTGTCCCCAGCCGGATTTTCTTCTGATCGATGCCGAGCGGCTCGACACGCCGTGCGCGCAAAAGGGAATTATCTATGGCGACTCGATCAGCGTGTCGATTGCCGCCGCTTCGATCGTTGCCAAGGTCTACCGCGACGCATGGATGTGCAGCTATCACAAAGAATATCCGCAATATGGGCTGGCCTCGCACAAAGGCTACGGCACTCCGGAACACCTGCGGGCGCTCCATGAGCACGGGCCCACTCCGCTGCATCGGACCACATACGAGCCAGTTAGAAGAGCGATCGAGCTGCGCGCCAGCTGTTAAGCCG
>JBEPVW010000192.1:0-4256 GCA_041690775.1 Acidobacteriota bacterium
GGAGCAGGCAATCCATTGGCGATGCGATGTTCCCGCATCTTCCATTCCTGGTGTGTGCGAATGCGGACGTCAGCTCGCGGCATGGCGCGGCATAGCAACACATAGCCGGCGCGTTTGTCTTCGGCAAAATAGGCGTCCGGACGGTCGTGCTCTACCGTACCTTCCAGCAGCAGGCCAGCACAGGTGAGGCACCGACCCTGGTGGCAGATTGCCGGCAGCATCACTCCATGGGCCGCTGCCGCGCTCCAGATATATTCCTCTTCCCCGCAAGCAAAGGAGCGGAGACCAACGGGTGTCTCCAGCACCACCCGAAAGCTTCGCTCCTTCGTGTTGTCATTCTCCATGCCAGGCACGAATCGGCGATGGCCGCTTTCCTGTTCCCGTGTTCTATTCCCGTTTTCTAGGGATTATAGAAGCCGCGGTTCTTGCTGTACGGCGCTTCGCCCGGCTCGCCGCGGCGGAAATGGCCCGAAGGTATCGACTTGCCATCGCGCTCGTGAGCCAGCAGTTCGATGAACCATGCCTCGTGTTCAACTTCCTCATTCAGGATGCGTGCCGCCATGTCGTAGGTCCTAGGGTCCTTGCCAAAGGTCATATCGCACACCGCGGTCCAGCTTCGGATGGCGCAACGCTCCGACTCCAGAAGCAATGTGAGGATGTTGACGACCGTGGGCGGGTCCGGCAGCTTGGCCGGGGCGCAGCCGGCCTGGTCGTGAAATGCTTTCAGGTCGTTGGGTAGGTGGCCGCCAAGCTCATAAATTCGCGGGACGATCAACTCCCAGTGAGCGCGATCTTCCAGTCTTGCATCTTCGCAGATTTCCTTGTAGTCCTCATATCCCGCGAGGTTCATGCGAAGGATTGTGTAGTAGTAATACGTGCTGGCAAACTCCGCAGCCGCATTGGCGACCAGCATTTTGAGAAGTTTTTCCACATCGACGCCGCGAGCGCTGATGACTTCGACTCCGACGCGGCGTGTTACGTCGCCCGGTTGCACTGGGTCCTGGTTGGCCATTGGCCTATCCTTTCCTCGTGAAAAGAGGGAAGCCAGCGGGATGGCGCCATCAGTTGATTTGGCGCATAGCTTCCCTATTAGGAAATGACGTGCGAACTGCAGGAATGGTTGCCTTATCCATAAGAGTTCAAACCCACCCGCCGACGGCACCCAAGCCACGGGAATGCTATTCAACTCTCGTCGTAATGCATCGCGGAAATCTCACTGGGAAGCGAGATGCAGGAGGTGTTTGATGGGGACGATGCCGGAATTATGACATCATTGGTTGATGCCGATTGCAACTCCAAGCACGGTCTCACAGGCTGGATCCAGCAGCGTTGTTTCCTCGCCGCCGGATGCACTTCCGGCGGACATCCCCACCTCCATGTTGCCTTCCGCGCTCCCGCTATGTGTCGATCTGGATGGAACCCTGGTCAAGTCCGACACGCTGGTCGATGGACTGTGTGTTCTTGCGCGCACGAGCCCCGCGACTCTGCTGCGTTTGCCCATCTGGCTGATGGGCGGAAAAGCGGCACTGAAGCGCGAAGTTACCGCCCGCGCGCCCCTCGATCCGGCGTACCTGCCCTACAACGATGCGTTGGTTCTGTATCTGCGGGAGCAGGCTGCCACCGGACGGCCCCTTTATCTCTCCACCGGCGCGGATCACGCGCTGGCCGATCGGGTTGCGAAACATCTCGGCATTTTTGAAGAAGTGTTTTCGAGCGACGGCTGCACCAACCTGACCGGGGCGCGCAAACTGCAGTTGCTCGAAACCCGATTTGGCCGCGGCGGGTTCGCGTATGTGGGCAACAGCCACGCCGATCTTCCCTTGCTGCGGGTATCCGCAGGCGCGATGCTGGCGAATCCCGCTCCAGGCTTGCAAAGCACGCTGCGGCGCAGGAAGATTCCGGTAGAAAATGTCTTTCGGGACAAGATCCCTGTAGCCGTTTCCCTGTGGCGCGCTCTGCGCGTCCATCAGTGGGCAAAAAATGTTCTTATCTTTTTGCCACTCCTGCTGGCGCACGCGGTGGGCGTGGGCACGTTGCTGCAATCGCTGATCGCTTTCTTCAGCTTCAGCCTGGTGGCTTCCAGCACCTATATTGTGAATGATCTGCTGGATGTCGCTTCCGATCGCAGTCACGCCACCAAGCGCCGGCGTCCGTTCGCCTCCGGCGATCTCTCCGCGCTCGTCGGTGTGGGCGTGGCCATTGTTCTATTCGCAGGCGGCGTTCTCCTGGCGCTTCCCATGGCCCCGCGATTCATGGCTTGGCTGCTGACGTATTTCTGCGTCACGCTGGCGTATTCGCTCTACTGCAAGCGCATCGTGGTGGTGGATGTCATCATTCTTTCCGCACTGTACACGTTGCGAATCCTCGCCGGAGCCGCTGCCGCCAACGTGCCCATTTCCGACTGGATGGCGGGTTTTGCTATCTTTTTCTTTTTCAGCCTGGCGCTTGTCAAGCGCTTCAGCGAGCTGGAAAATCTGCGGGCCCGCGGTACTGCTCCTTCCAACGGGCGCGGCTATCTCGTCCATGATATGGAACAGCTGCGCTCCTTCGGCACCGCCAGCGCCTTCGCTTCGATTGTTGTGTTCACGCTGTACATCAACAACCCGGAGGTGCGGCAGCTCTATCATCACCCGCAGCGCCTCTGGCTGCTGGCTCCTTTGCTGATCTGGTGGCTCAGCCGCGTGTGGCTGCGGGCCTCACGTGGCCAGATGAACGAAGATCCGGTAATTTTCGCGCTGACCGATCCGGCCAGCCTTCTCGCCGGAGTCGTGATATTTCTCATCGCATTCTCCGCCTCGATGTAACGTAAGAGACGAATGCCAGCCAAATCGAAGCAACCCATTTTCGAGTCCTGGGGCCGCTATCCCACACTCGACTGTCAAATTGAGCCGCTCTTCTGGACAGATGAATTTCCCCGCGGCACCCGTTTGCCGCCGGAAGTTCTCGCCGTCGGCATGGGACGCAGCTATGGCGACGTCTGCCTGCTGGAACATGGCACGTTGCTCTCGACCCGCGGGCTCGATCGCTTCATCCACTTCGACACCGCGACCGGCCTGCTGCGCTGCGAAAGTGGAACCACGCTGGCGCAGATTCTTCAATTTGCGGTGCCGCGCGGCTGGTTCCTGCCCGTCAGTCCGGGGACAAAATATGTCAGCGTGGGCGGGGCAATCGCCAACGATATCCACGGCAAGAATCACCACGTTGCGGGCACTTTCGGAAGCCACGTTCCCAGTTTTGAACTTGTCCGCTCCGACGGCGCGCGCCTGATCTGCTCCCCGCAAGAAAATGCGGAACTGTATTCCGCCACTATCGGCGGCATGGGCCTCACCGGCCTCATCACATGGGCGGAGATTCAATTGCGGCCCATCGCTTCAAGAAAAATTCGCTACGCCGGCATCAAGTTCAGCGGGATCGACGAATTCCTTTCACTCTCCAGCAGCAACAGTCATCCGGAGTACACCGTCGCCTGGATCGACTGCATCGCGCGGGGCCGCAACTTCGCCCGCGGCATCTACATGCTGGGCGACCATTCGGAGGTCATTGAGCCGAAAAAAGTCTCCCGCGAACCGCGACTCGCCGTGCCATTCGATTTTCCGCCCTGGATGCTGAACCGGACTTCGATGCGCATTTTTAATGAGCTCTACTATCGCAAGCAGTTGCGCCGCCAGGTTACGGGCCTGGTGGACTACGAGCCGTTCTTCTATCCGCTCGACAGCATCCTGCATTGGAACCGTATTTACGGCAAGCGCGGCTTTCTCCAGTTCCAGTGCGTCATTCCCTGGCGTTACGGACGCAATGGAATCATCGCAATTTTGCAAGCCATCGCGGACTCTGGACTGGCGTCGTTTCTTGCTGTGCTAAAGGTCATGGGCGACGTTCCTTCTCCCGGCATGATGTCCTTTCCCCAGTCCGGCATCACTTTGGCGCTCGATATCGCGATCGTGCCCGGCGTCACCTTTCCGCTGTTCGATCGCCTGGCGGAAATGACGCGAGAACTGGACGGCAGGCTTTACCCTGCCAAGGATGCGCGGATGACCGGACCGCAGTTCCGGTCTTTTTATCCGCAATGGAGCGAGTTTGCGGAGTACCGCGATCCCGCCTTCACCTCCGCATTCTGGGAGCGGGTGACTGCCGATGCGTAGCCGAATCCTGAAGTCAGACCGCGCCGAAAGCGCTATCGAAACCAAGCGGTCGACGCCTGCAAAACAGCACCTGCCTGAAAGAGTTGCGGTTTTCGGCGCGACCAGCGCCATCGC
>JBEPVW010000193.1:0-4186 GCA_041690775.1 Acidobacteriota bacterium
TAGGTCAGCGGAAGGCCGCCGCGCCAGTTCTCTGGAGCTACTGGACCTTCGAGCGCTGCTAATAATGGTTGAGCATCCGCGTAGGAAATGGGCAGCACAGGAATCTTTGCCAGCGAAGGGGCATCCGCAAGCTTCAGGCGCTTCGCGTGCGCCGTTGCCCCGATCCCTGGAGTTAGTGGATCACCTGGGTACAACGGCGCATCTAGCACGCTGCCGCGCTGTACTCCCTGGGAAGGCCGCATGGGTCCCCTGGGGAAGACAGTATTCTCCGCGTAGCCGTCGTCCGCGGGGTCGGAGTAAATGATGCAGCCGACCGCTCCATGTTCTGCCGCGAGTTTTGGCTTGATGCCCCGCCACACCTTCCCATACCGCGCGATCACAATCGCACCCTTTACCGAGATGCCGTAGCGGGCCAGCTCCTCATAATCTTCCACCATGCCATAGTTCACATAAATCAGCGGGGCGGTGACATCGCCATCCGGCGAATAGGCGTTGTAGGTCGGCAGTTGTTCGTCTTTCTGGTTGCTGGTTGGGTCTACCGCGACCGCCAGCTCTTCCAGCCTGGCGCGGAAGTTGCCCATCTCCAGCAGCCTGTTCTTTGGAGTGGGAAAAAGCACCTGGAAGGTCTCGATGTGAGCATCCCAGCCCCACTTCTTATACTGCGCGAGAATCCACTGGGCGTTCTGCTTGTCATACGGTGAACCGACATGGTGTGGCCGAGCGCTGAGCAGCTTCATGCTGGAGCGCATACGCTGGGGATCGGGAATCTCTGCGAAGCGCTTCTCCAGTTCGAGTTCCGTCTTTGCGGTCGAGGAAGAAAATCCCAGCAAGTTCGAAGTGTTCTGTTGCTGGGCGGTGGCGTTTCCGGCGGTCGCGACCAGCAAAAGGCAAAGCGCGAATGGAAAAATGGCGGCGTGGCGCAATGTTCCTCCTCAAAAAACCTAAAAATTAAGATCTCGAGAACTGCCGGGGTTCTTCGTGTGCGTAATACTACTATTCTCAAAAACAACTCGTGACCTCACCTCTTATTCAGCTGCAATCCCAGCCGCTGATAGTATGCTGCAACGAGAGTTGTCCCGATATTCTGAACTGCCAGATTGCCCCAGCCTTCCATCGCATGCCCAACCAACCCACTGCCGGACTTGATTCAGCACGTGCCTGGGTCGTCGTTGTTGCGGGCTTTGTCGGGGCCTTCATCACCTTCGGAATCACATACAGTTTTGGAGTGTTCCTCAAACCGATCGCGTTGGAGTTTCACGCCAGCCATGCCGCTATGTCCGCGCTTTTTTCGATGCTCACCGCCTTGTCATTTTTCGCGGCTCCCCTGACTGGCAAGATCGCTGACTGCTTTGGACCTCGTCCGGTCGTCGCCTTCGGGGCTCTGTTGCTTGGCGGCGGAATGGTCCTCGGCGCGCATGTGCACAGCTTTCCGCTTTTGTTTCTCACCTATGGAGTTGGCCTGGGCGGGGCGGTGGCCTGCACCTATATCCCTTCCATTTCAGCAATCGGTGAATGGTTCAAGGTGCATCGCGATGTCGCGCTAGGGGCCGCCATCAGCGGCATCGGCTGCGGAACCCTGGTAGCAGCGCCTCTGTCGGCCCGGCTGATTGAGCACTACGGCTGGAGGACGGCATTCGAAATCTTCGGCTGGGCCGGGGCAGCTCTTCTACTGATCTGCGCCTGTTTCCTCTTCCGTCCGCCTGTGGTCGGAGAGAAGAAAAAAATCGACACGGCCGCCAAAGTGCGAACACGCGCATTTGGCATCCAGTACATGTGTTTGCTGTTTTCAGGAATTGCGGTCTACGTCTCCTTCGTCTTTCTGCCGGGCTATGCCGGATACGTCGGCGCCAGCCGGATAGAAGGAGCGGAGCTGATCGGTTTCATCGGCGCTGCCAGCGTTGTGGGCCGTCTAGGTCTCGACGCGCTGGCACCCCGGTTCGGATTGATGACGATGTACCAGACTGCCTACCTGATCCTGCTGGCCAGCTTTGCGGTGTGGATGATGGCACATTCCTACGCGGAGCTGGTGGCATTTGCGCTGTTAATGGGAGTTGGTTACGGCGGAATCGCCGCGATGTCGCCGGCTGTGGCCGCATCCGCCTTTGGCATTGAAGGGCTGGGCGAGCTGCTCGGCATCCTCTTCACCGGATTCGGAGTCGCATGTCTCGTCGGCCCACCGGCCGCGGGTCTTCTGGTAGATCACTTGCATGATTACAAGTGGCCGGCATTCGTCGCCGCAGGCGCATCTCTGCTGGCATTTCTCTTCGTCATTCCCTTGCGAGCCAGTCGAGATAAACAGAAGAGTCTCTAAGGCCCTGTTTCACATACGCCTGACCGGTTTGTCATTCTCGACATCCACTAAAAATTTAGCGTTCGTTATCCCGGCATAACGCGAGGTCCTTCGCTTCGCTCAGGATGACAAATCTGCAGCAGGTGTCGTTCGTTATTCCGTCCCCTCGCGTGCGCCTTTCCAGATATCGATTCCACTCTCCCGCGCATCGCGATCAATCTCCTTCAGTTCCGCGTCCGTAAACTGCAGCTTCTTGAGTGCGTCGAGTGAGTCGTCGAGTTGTTCCACATTCCGTGCTCCAATCAATGCGGAACTGACCCTGGGGTCGCGCAACACCCACGCAATCGCCATCTGCGCCAGCGTTTGGCCACGCCCACGCGCCAGGTCGTTCAACGCCCGCACGCGATTCAGATTTTCCTCGTGCAGGAAGGACTTCATGAATGTCTCTTCTGCCGTAGCGCGGGAGTGCTCCGGCACGCCATTTAGATATTTATTTGTGAGTAGCCCCTGCGCCAGCGGAGAAAATGCAATGCAGCCCACACCCAGTTCCTCCAATGTGCCCAGCAGTCCCTTCTCAATCCATCGGTTCAACATCGAATATGAGGGTTGATGAATCAGCAGCGGCACCCCTTCGCTTCGCAAAATCTGTGCCGCTTCTCGCGTCCGTTCGGGGCTGTACGACGAAATTCCGACATACAACGCTTTGCCTTGCCGGACGGCCTGCGCCAGCGCTCCCATGGTTTCTTCCAGCGGCGCATCCATGTCTGGGCGGTGTGAATAGAAAATATCGACATACTCCAGGCCCATGCGTTCCAGGCTTTCATCGAGCGACGCCAGCAAATACTTGCGCGATCCCCCGATGCCGTAAGGCCCGGGCCACATATCCCATCCTGCCTTCGACGAGATGACGAGTTCATTGCGGTACGGGCGAAAATCCTTGCGCAGAATATGGCCGAAGTTCTCCTCGGCGGACCCGTACGGCGGCCCATAGTTGTTTGCCAGGTCGAAGTGCGTTACACCGCGATCGAATGCTCTCCGGATCATGGCCCTTCCGGTTTCGAACCTGTCGGCGCCCCCGAAGTTCTGCCACAGTCCAAGCGATATCGGCGGCAGCACCAACCCAGACCGCCCACACCGCCGAAACTGCGCTCCGTCATACCGCTTTGCATCCGCTACATAGGTCATGCAACTTCTCCCTTGATTGAGATGATAAATTCTGCTGCTGAAAATATTTCCCACCTTAGCAAAAATCGAGATGGTCACCGTCGGTTTACGCCTCGTATGCCGGATTGGGATGCTATCCTCATAATCACATTTCGCTACGCACATTAAAATTCTTTAAAAAGCAGTAGGCGCGCAATCGCGAATTGCAGGAACAGCAGCACCGAAAAAATGACAGACCCTATTGGCCGAAGTCCCCGCTCCCCGTACTCTCGTACCGGCATGGCTCGCCTCCATCGCATGAGGTTCGCTCAACACCATGCGTAGACGCACCTGGGTAAGCCTCGCAGTTGTGCTGGCCGTTATTGCGGCGCTGGTGGCAACGGTGTATCTCCGCAAAAATGCGCCCCCGGAAGCTGCCCGCCTGCTGCCGGAAGCCGACGCCATCGTCTACTTCAACGTCAAACCTCTGCGCAAGCTCACCTCGTTCGATCAGCATCCCGTCGCCCACGATGCCAGCTATCAGGCCTTCATCGACGCGACTGGAATCGTGTTTGAGCGCGATCTCGACCAGGCCGCCTTCGCCATCCACCAGTTATCGGACCCCAACGGTCCCAACGGCCCTGTTGCCTACTCCGAAATTTTCCGAGGCCATTTCGATGGACAGCGCCTGACTGCGTATCTGGCGGCACAGGCGAATGGCCCCGGCAGCTCCGCTGGACCGGAACAGTACGC
>JBEPVW010000194.1:0-4173 GCA_041690775.1 Acidobacteriota bacterium
CATGGTTCCAGGTTACGTGGCTCGCTGCGAGCGATCGTTCCAGCGGCAAACCTTATTGCGAAGCGGTGCGCTGGAAGCTAGACACTCCAATTCCCGCAGCCATCGCCGCAATGCCGGTTTCACCGGCGACGCCGGAAAATGCGCCGAAGATTATTTTTGCCGCGCTTGACGCTGACATTGCGCGCGACATGGAACCAAAGTTTGCCGCAGCCGGATGCGCGGTCATCTCGAACTCGAGCGCCTTCCGCATGCAGGCCGATGTACCGCTGGTGATTCCCGAAGTGAACGCGGACCACCTGACGATGGCCGCGCAACAGAACTGGAGCGGCGCGGGCAAACAGAGCTGCGGCTACATTGTGACGAATCCCAATTGCTCCGCGATCGGACTGGTACTCGCGCTGAAACCGCTGGTGGAGCGCTTCGGCTTGAAGTCTGTGTTTGTCAGCACCATGCAAGCGGTCAGCGGTGCGGGCTATCCCGGCGTTGCTTCGCTCGACATTCTCGGTAACGTGGTCCCCTTCATCCGCAATGAGGAAGAAAAGCTCGTCGAGGAAACGGTGCGGCTGCTCGGCAAGCTCGCAGGCGGACGAGTCGTTCCGCTCGATGTTCGCGTCAGCGCGCACTGCAACCGCGTTGCTGTCGAAGACGGCCACACGGAAAGCGTCAGCATCGAACTCGACAAGAAACCGAGCCGCGACGAAATTCTCGCAGCATGGCGCGAATTTCAACCGCTGCTCGGAAAGGATCTTCCTACCGCGCCGCTGCAGCCGGTTGAGTACAACCCTGCCGAGGACCGTCCGCAGCCTCGTTTAGACAGAATGCGCGGCCGCGGCATGACGGCCACTGTAGGGCGTCTGCGGCCTTGCACGCTGCTGGACTGGAAGTTCACGGTGCTGTCTCACAACACGATTCGCGGTGCGGCCGGCGCGGCGCTCTTGAATGCGGAGCTGCTCCAGTCACAGGGTAAACTGCTGCCGCAAGGAATAAAAAATTGAGCGGCACACTAAAAATCGTCGTCATGAAGTTTGGCGGCACCTCGGTTGAAAGCGCGGCCTCGATTGGCCGCACCGCTGAGATTGTTGAAAGCCGCCGCGCGCGTGGAATGGCTCCGGTTGTCGTCGTCAGCGCGATGGCGAAGGTGACGGACCAACTGCTGGCGGCAGCTTCCGCAGCCGAACGCGGAGATCGTAACGGCGCGCTAGCCATCAGCTCGCGCCTGCGCAATCGACATCTTGATGCAACCTCCGCACTATTGACTGGAGCGGCCGTCGCGACGACCCATGCGTGGCTGGATGAGCAGTTTCAGTCATTGGACGACCTTCTGCGCGGGCTGGCCGCCGTGCAGGAGCTGACACCGCGCACCGTCGACCTGGTGGCATCCTATGGCGAGCGGCTATCGAGCCGTATGATCGGCGAATATTACGGGCAGTGCGGACTGAACGGAATCTGCGTCGATGCGCGCAATTGCATCATTACGGATACGCAGCACGGCAAGGCTACGCCGCTGGAAGACAAAATTGAGCACCAGTTGAGGAGCCTGGTTCTGCCGCTGCTCGAAGAGGGCCGTGTGCCTGTGCTGGGCGGCTTTATTGCGGCTACAGAAAGCGGCGTTACAACTACGCTGGGTCGCGGCGGCTCCGACTATACCGGAGCGCTGGTCGGCCGCGGACTGAACGCGCAGGCCATTGAAATCTGGACAGATGTCAACGGCATTATGACCACCGACCCACGCGTTTGCCCGGACGCCCTGCGCGTGAAAACCATCAGCTTTGAAGAGGCCTCGGAGCTTGCCTATTTTGGAGCCAAGGTGCTTCATCCGGCGACAATTCTGCCGGCGGTGCAGAAAAATATTCCTGTCTGGGTGCTGAACTCCAAAGACCCATCGAACCATGGAACCCAGATAACCGCGGTGGCCGCCCATTCGCGCACGCCGTTCAAGTCGATCGCCATCAAGCGCAAGCTCACCATCATCGACGTGGTGGCCAGCCGGATGTTGATGACGCACGGATATTTGAAAGCGATTTTCGAAATTTTCGACCGCCATAAATGCCCGGTCGATATGGTTTCGACCTCCGAGGTAAGCGTTTCGCTGACGGTGGACTCGAACGAACACCTGCCCGCGATTGCTGCCGATCTGAGCCAACTCGCGGATGTGAAATATGACGCCCACAAGGCCCTGATCTGCATGGTGGGCGAGAACATCCGGGGCCAGCATGGAATCGCCGCCCAAGTCTTCTCGGCGATTCGGCACGTGAACGTGCGGATGATTTCGCAGGGCGCGTCTGAAATCAATATGAGTTTCATGATCGAGGAAGAAGACGTGGAAGAAGCTGTGCGAGCGCTTCATCAGCACTTTTTTCAAGATCCCGATCCGGAGATATTTGACGTCGCCGCGCGGGAGAACTTTACTGTCGCGACGGCCAGCGCCGCTGCCGCCAAGGAGAGCTAGCCCATGCGCATGCTGATCTTAGGCCGGGGAAAAACGGGGCGCGTGGTCGCGGACATAGCGCGGGAACGCGGACACAGCGTCCAGGTACTCGACGAAAAAGAGAATCAGAATGCCGGCTCGCTGACCCCGCCGAGTCTTGCATCTTTCGATGTCCTTATCGACTTCACCACTCCCGAAGCTGTGGTTCCCAATCTGCGTGCAGCGTTGGCAACCGGCGCGAAAGTCGTCGTCGGCACCACGGGCTGGTACTCGCATCTGGACAGTATGCGCGCCCTGACCGAGCGCAAAAACGCGGCGCTCCTTTACTCCGCAAATTTTTCTTTCGGCGTACAACTGCTGTACAAACTGGCGAAATTGCTGGGCGATGAGGCGGCGGGTTATCAGTTCAGGATCGACGAAACCCACCACACGGACAAGTTGGACTCACCTTCGGGAACGGCGCTGGCGCTCCAGAAAGTTCTAGCGGCTACGCCTCACGGCGCGTCGGCGACAATCGAAGCGCACCGGGTGGCGGACGCCATTGGGACGCATCGCCTGGAACTGAGTACGAACGACGAGCGGATCATCGTCGAGCATCAGGCGCTCTCCCGCCGCAGCTTTGCCTATGGAGCCGTGCGCGGCGCGGAATGGCTGGCGAGCCGTACCGGCTGCTATGACTTTCAGGACGTCTTCCCTCAAATCCTCGCATAACATTTCCTGATATTGGCGTCCCGCAAAGCTGCGCCGCGGGACTATTTATGCACAGCGATTTTCTTCGATAGCAATTTATCTCTGTGCGCGTTCGTTGTAAACTGCGGAGATATGGAGCTATCTGGATGCGGTACCGCGCTGGTAACGCCATTTCTTAACGATGGCAATCTGGACGAGCAAGCCCTTCGCGACCTTGTCCGCTGGCAGGTTGAAAGCGGCATTCGTTTTCTTGTGCCGACAGGATCGACCGGCGAAGCCTGCGCCCTGACAGAAGAGGAGTGGCTGCGGGTTGTGCGGATCGTGATCGAAGCCGCCGATGGACGCGCGCCTGTTTTTGTAGGCTGCAGCCATAACACCACGCGCCAGGCTGTGGAGCGGGTCAAGAAGCTGCAGACCATCGAGGGCGTCGGCGGCGTGCTTACTGCCAACCCCTACTACACCAAGCCGACCCAGGAAGGCCAGTACCAGCACTTCCGCGCGATCGCGGAGGGAACGCATCTCCCGGTGTTGCTGTACAACATCCCCAGCCGCACGGGCATAAATCTTTTGCCGGAAACTACCGCGCGCCTGGCGGAGATTCCAAACATTATCGGCGTTAAGGAGTCCTGCGGGAATCTGCAGCAGATCACAGAATTGATCCATGCGGTGCCGCGCCGGTTCCGTGTCTTCGCCGGCGACGATAACCTGGCACTTCCGATTCTTTCCGTCGGCGGCGCTGGTCTGGTCTCTGTCGCGGCCAACGCGATACCGTCTGAAATGGTGCGGATGGTGACGGCGGCGCTGGATAATGACTGGGTCCGCGCGCGGCAGCTCTACCGCAAATACTACGATCTGATTCTGACCAATTTTTCTGAGCCAAACCCGCAGCCGATCAAGTGCGTGCTGGCGATGATGGGCCGAATTCAGGAGGTCTACCGCCTGCCGCTGATGCCTGTCGAGGCTCCGACCCATGCGCGCCTGCAGCGGATCGCCCGGGAGCTGGGCCTGCTTGCGGACATGCCGGTTGCCGGCAATCTTCGCGTGGTTTAGGCATT
>JBEPVW010000195.1:0-4062 GCA_041690775.1 Acidobacteriota bacterium
ATAAGAGACAGGCGGTATATTTCTGTACTTCCGTGTCATGGAAAGAGCCGGCAGTGACCTCTGTCGCGCCTTCGCCAAACTGTGTCCATGGCCGCGTGCCATAGATGGCTTCGCCATTGGTATGCAGCCAGGCCCCAACGTCCAATAGGGTTTGCTGCACCTCCGCTGGAATTGTGCCATCCGATCTTGGGCCAATATTGAGCAAGAGATTGCCATTCTTGCTGACCACATCGACCAGTTCGTCGACGATAAATTTCGGTGACTTGAATGTATCGTCCTTTATGTAACCCCACGATTTATTGCCGACAGAGGTGTCCGTCTGCCAGTGAAGCGCGCGAATGCCGGCCAGTTGGCCGCGTTCGATATCCAATACCGCCGAGCCATCCCGCATAGCCGTCTGCTTGTAGTTGATAACTGCCGGAAAGCCATGCGACGCGGCATAGTTGTAATAGAAGGCGGCAAACCGCTGCAGGTAGGGCTGAAGGTCTGGATGGTTGATCCACCAGTCGAAATAGACAATTTCCGGGTGATATTTGTCGATTAGCTCGGTGTCGCGCGCCAGCCAGTCGTCCAAAAATGCCTTCGGTGGATGGGTCGTATCTTTCGTGACGGTACTGTTCTGCACCTGGACCGCAGGTAACGGATATCCATAGAGGGAGGTAAATTTCCTGCTCTGCACGTCCGAGGGATAAAGAAATCCGCCGTCATAGAACCAGTAATGTTCCGCGCGATGTGAAGACAGGCCGAAGTGCAGACCGTCGGCGCGCACAGCAGTCGCCAGTTCTCCAATTACGTCTTGCTTCGGCCCCATTTTTGTGGCCGTCCACTCGCTCAGATCCGAGTCGTACATGGCGAAGCCATCGTGATGTTCGGCCACCGGAATCACATAACGCGCACCCGCATCATGAAATAGCTGGGCCCACGCCCTGGGATCGAAATGCTGAGCGCGGAACATGGGAATGTAGTCCTTGTAGCCGAATGCGGTTTCGGGGCCGTGGGTTGCTATCTGGTGTTCATACTCCGCCGATCCCTTTTGATACATGTTGCGCGGGTACCATTCGCTGCCAAAAGCAGGCACGGAGTAAACGCCCCAGTGAATAAAAATGCCAAACTTCGCATCCTGATACCACTCGGGAATTTTGTAATTTTCGAGAGATTTCCAATCCGGATGAAATGGTCCCTGAGCGTTAACGCGCGCATTTTCTGCCAGCAGTTTTTTCCGGGCCTGGTTGTATACCGGTGCCGTGCTCTGCGCACCGGCGCTCCATGGGAAAATCAGAAGCGGTGCAGTTAGAGCACAGAGAATGAATACTGCTTTCGCTGTGCGGATTGAGAATGGTATTCGCAGAATGGCCTCCTTTTGAGCAAAACCTAATTTACACGAACCGGCGTCAACTTCCGGTCTATTTCTAACTTTCTCCGCTCTCGGTTAAAGTTAGCTCAAGCTCCTCAACAACGATTCCTATGGAAAAACTAACTCCGTTTCGTCTTCGTCCATGGTTTCGCACCCGCGTCTGGGGTGTCAGAAATCTCGCGCCCTGGTACGACCACAAGATTGCCGGCGAACCGATCGGCGAAGTCTGGCTGAGCGGCGATGACTGCATCGTAGACAGTGGCCCGCTCGAGGGTCAAACCTTCGCCAACGTTTTTCATGAACATGGCGAAGACCTGGTGGGTCCGGGATTGAGCCATCACGAACGCTTTCCTCTGTTGATGAAAATTCTTTTTCCGCAGGAAAAGCTCAGTGTGCAGGTGCATCCCGGCGACGCCATGGCTCGCGAGCATGGTGAGCCTCACGGCAAAACGGAGTGCTGGTACGCGCTCGAAGCCGAACCAGGAGCGGCGGTTGCCCTGGGTTTGCGCGCGGATGTATCGGAAGAAGAGGTGAAGTCTGCGATTGAGTCGAACAAGCTCGAAGACTTGTTGCAGTGGGTCCCGGTCGAGAAGGGCGATATGATCTTCGTCGATGCGGGCACGGTGCATGCGGTCGGACCCGGCGTGGTGCTGCTGGAGACCCAACAGAACTCCGACATGACCTACCGCCTGTACGATTATGGCCGTCCTCGTGAGCTGCACTTGAAAGAAGGATTAAAGGCGACCCGGCTGCACACCGCGGCAGGGAAGGTGCCTCCTGTGACGGAAGGCAACCAGACCCTGCTGGTAAAGTCGAATTATTTTCGCGTGGATCGATATAGCGTTGCCGCGAACGTAACGCAAGATTTTTCGCCGACCACTCAGAATGCGGCGGGATCAGGCGCCGTCCAGCTTGTCTTTGCTGCCTCCGGTAGCGGCGTGCTGCAATCGGGAAACGAAGCGCCAATCCATCTGCGACGGGGAGAACTCGCAGTTGTGCCCGCGTGCATCTCAGAATGGAAGCTGGCTGCGTCTGAGCCGATGGAAATTCTGCGAGCGGTCCCGCAGTAACACGAATTGGGGCGACCCTCATCCGTAGCTTCCATGGTTACGGCATCCCAGTAATACCGGCTTTATCGCTGTGCCACTACCTGTTTCATTTACGATGAGACGTACCGCGTGATTTAAATTATGGATTTCCGACCTTTCATTCTGGCTGGCGGCAGTGGAACGCGTTTTTGGCCGCGCAGCCGGCGCAAGCATCCTAAGCAGGTCTTGTCGCTGGATGGCGAGCGCAGCATGTTGCAGCAGACGATCGACCGTCTGATGCCGATCGCACCCTCCGCGCACTGCTGGGTGATTACGAATGAATGCCTGCTTCCCATCATCACCGCGCAACTGCCGGAGGTTCCAGCTGGGCAGATCGTAGCCGAGCCCGTATCGCGGAACACAGCACCGGCAGCGGGACTGGCCGCATTCCTGCTTGAGCGGGAAACGCCGGATGCGGTGCTCGGGCTTTTTCCCGCGGACCATGTGGTCCAGGATGCGGGTGCCTTTGAAGCGGTCATGCTGGCCGGATGCCGGTTAGCGGCAGCAGGAGAAAATATTGTCGTGCTGGGGATTAAGCCCGCGCGTCCGGAGACTGGATACGGCTACATCGAAACCGGCAGTCACCTCGACGCGGAGTTTTTCCGTGTACGGCGATTCACCGAAAAACCAAACCTTGAACGCGCGAAAGAATTTGTGGCGGCAGGGAATTACTTCTGGAACAGCGGAATTTTTCTGGCCACGGCACGCACCTTTGCCAATGCAATTCGGGAACATCTGCCGGAAACGGCTCCTTACCTGGAAGTGATCGCGGGCGCGTTCGGTACTGAAGAGTTTGTGCCCACGATTGCGGCGCTGTATCCGAAATGTGAAAACATCAGCATCGACTATGCAGTAATGGAGCCGCGTTCCGCTAAGGGCGAACATCATTCGAATCTCTATTGCATTCCGGCAGAGTTTGGCTGGAACGATCTCGGCTCCTGGGCTGCACTGTACGATCACAAACTAAACCGTGGCGAGAACGTGCAGTCGGAGACAAACGTGATTGAGGCTGCCACGCAAAGCGTGATGGAATCGAACGGCAACTACGTTCATGCGCCGCTAAAACATGTGGCGCTGGTCGGGGTGGAGGACCTGGTGATTGTTGAGACGGAAGATGTGCTTCTCATCACGTCCCGCAGCAGGTGTCAGGATGTTGGCGAGCTGGTGAAGCTCCTGAAGCAGGAACAGCAGGACAAACTGATCTGAAAGCGGACATCCCCGACACTGTGACAGATATAAATAAAACTCCTGTGAAGTTTGGGACCGACGGATGGCGCGCCGTGATCGCCGAAGATTTTACTTTCGCCAACGTCCGGGTTGCGGCGGCGGCAATTGCAAATTACGTGCTTGCGGAAGAAGATGCGGCGCGGGGGATCTGCATCGGCTACGACACGCGTTTCGGCTCCAAGCGTTTTGCAAGAGTGGCGGCGGAGACGGTCGCGGCTGCGGGAATTCCGGTGCAGTTGGCGGATGCGATTACGCCGACGCCCGCATTGTCGTTCGGAGTGCGGGAACGAGGTGCGGCGGGTGGCATCATGATTACCTCCAGCCACAATCCCTATCAGTGGAATGGGGTGAAGTACAAGGCCAGCTATGGCGGCTCCGGCAAGCCGTCTATTA
>JBEPVW010000196.1:0-4026 GCA_041690775.1 Acidobacteriota bacterium
AAGGGGGCGGACGATCCGACCTCTGCACAGGGGGTGCTGCTCGAGGAAGCTCGTGCGCTCGGCCAGCTTGCCGCCACAGGTTGGAAGCCGAAGCGGACGATCATCTATCTATCGTGGGATGGCGAGGAGCCGATGCTACTCGGCTCAACCGAGTGGGCGGAACAGCACGCTGCGGAACTTCGCAAACACGCCGCGATTTATCTCAACAGCGACAGCAATGAGCGCGGCTACCTGGGGGCTGCGGGTTCGCCTTCGCTGGAACCGCTGGTCAACCAGGTCGCCCGGTCCGTCGAAGATCCGGAGACGAAAACCTCCGCATGGCGGCGATTGCAGGCTTGGGAGCTGCTGCATGGAACTTCGGATCAGCGCAAAGAAGCAGCCACCCGTAATAATCTGCGGATTGGAGCACTCGGCACCGGTTCCGATTTCACCGCGTTTCTTGACCATCTTGGGATCGCTTCGCTCGACGTCAGCTATCGGGGCGAAGACAACGGAAACGGCGTCTACCATTCCATTTACGACGATTTCTACTGGTACACGCACTTTTCCGATACCACGTTTGTCTACGGGCGAGCGATGGCCCAAACGGACGGAAAGCTGGTCCTGCGCATGGCCGATGCCGACCTGCTGCCGTATGACTTCGCCGCCCTCGCCGACACATTGCATGTCTATACCCGCGAGGTAAAGGCACTCCTGAAAAACCGCCAGAGGGAGGCCGAGGAGCACAAGACTGCGCTGGACCTGAACGCCTATGCGTTAACCAGCGATCCGAGGAATCCAACCGTGCCTCCCGCAGCCCATGAGATGCCACCCGCGCTCAACTTCGAGCCACTTGACGATGCCCTGGCGGCGCTCGACAAATCTGCGGCCCATTACAGCCAGGCACGCGCGCAGGCCCTCGGCGGTACTATCTCGCCGGAACGTCTGAAGTCCCTGAACGCGGAGCTCACACAGGCTGCAAGAAAGCTGTCCAGCGCACAGGGCCTGCCACGCCGTCCGTGGATGCAGAATCTGATTTACGCTCCCGGCTGGTACACCGGCTATGACGCGAAAACGCTGCCGGGAGTTCGGGAGGCAATCGAGCAGCGCCACTATGCGGAGGCCGACGCACAGATCATTCTTGTCGGCAATGCCATTCGGGACGAAGCTTCCTACGTCGAACATCTGGCGAACGAACTAGAGAGTGCCTCCGGCAGTTCAATTGCAGTGCGCTGAATGAATGGCACGCGGGCGAGGACAAACGCTGGAACCTCCAGTTTTAGGCGAGGCGGAGTTGAAGGCCATCGACAGCCATGCGCAGGAAGGCGGAATCGATATTTGGAAAGGGGCTCGGGAGGGGACGGAGTAGGGAACGAGGTATCAGGGCACACGTGTGATTGCTATTTAGTTTGCAGGTGGTGCATTCGCAATTGTTCGGCGCAGCCAAATGCTATTATTGGGTGCAGAAAACCCAGCGAGCGCTTGCCGGAATGCGTTTGAGATCGGCATCTGGCCATTTACCGGAGAAGTGAATGCGGCACCGTACTCTTGTTTCATTCCAGACACTCCGTGTGTCTGGACTACTGAGCGTTCTTGTGTTGGCAGGATGCGGGGGAATCTACCACTTTACGCCGGCCACGACGACGCCCATTCAGCACGTCATCATTGTGATTGGCGAGAATCGCAGCTTTGACAATCTCTTTGCGACCTATGTGCCGCCAGATCCCACGCAACACGTATTTAACCTGCTCTCCGAGGGAATTGTGGTTGCGCCAAGCGGCGATCCCGGGCCGAACTTTTCGATAGGGGCACAGCATGAGGCGTCGGACACCAGTGTTTACGAAATCAGCCCGACGCAGACCGGCAGCTACACCTCGCTTCCCCAGCCGAACACGACGGTCGGTGCACGCGAAATGTCGCCCGCCACGACTACATTACCGTTCACGCTTCTGGATGGGCCGGCCGTCACCTACGATCCGGGTATGCTGGATAGCGACCAGTCCCTGCTGTCCGACGGCGGAATTTTCCCCCAGCTGATTTTCTTTCCCGACTCTCGTTTTCCCGCCAACATGCCGAGTGGTCCATTTCCCCTTACCAGGTACATGAAATATTCCGATACCGGGGGCGATCCGGCGCATCGCTTCTATCAGATGTGGCAGCAGATAGACTGTAGCCCAGCCACCATGAGCGCTGCGAACCCAAGCGGATGCATGCACGATCTGTATCCCTGGATGGCCACCACTGTTGGCTGGGGTTCGGTATTTCTGGAGAAGGAAAACACGCCTCCGCCGTCGCCGTTTACTGATCAGTCCACCTGGCAAGGGTCGGTGTCAATGGGTTTCTATAACATGGCCGGTGGAGATGTCCCCTACCTCGCTTCCTTGGCCAATCAGTACACGATCAGTGACAACTATCACCAGTTCATCCTGGGTGGCACGGGGCCAAACTCCATTTCCATTGGCACGGCCGATGTTCTGGTGTATCGCGATGCGAATGGAAATCCTTCCACGCCGACGCCATCGCAGGTGGAGGATCCCGATCCGTATCCAGGCAGCAACAATTGGTACAAGCAGGAGGGTTTCGCTACGGGTGATCCTGCCAACACGAGCAATGCCTCCTACACCGACTGCTCCGATCCAACCCAACCCGGGGTGCAAGCCATTATGAACTACATCAACATCCTCCCCTATAAGCCCTTCAACTCCGGCAATTGTGCTCCTGGGGCGTTCTACCTGTTGAACAATCAATATCCTGCGTATGACCTCAACGGGGCCTTGCGCGCCGACCAAACCTACAGCGTGGGACCTTCTCTGACCCCCACCATCGGGGATGAACTCTCTGCCGCCGGCATACCGTGGAAATATTACGGCGAGGGCTACCATAGCGGCCCGCTTGCTTCTTATTACTGCGACATCTGCAATCCATTTGAGTATTCGCAATCGATCATGACCACGGAGTTGAGAAACAACATTCAGGGTCTGACCGATTTCTACAGCGACTTGCAGAGTGGCACATTGCCGGCCATCTCGTTCGTCAAGCCGGACGGAGTGCTGGACGGCCATCCCGGCTCTTCCACTCCTATCCTGTATGAGGCGTTTGTCAAAAAGCTCGTCACCTCCGTCCAGGCGCAAACGGACCTGTACAAAACGACCGTTATCTTCATCACAACGGACGAGTCCGGTGGCACCTACGACTCCGGCTACATTCAACCGATCGATTTTTTTGGGGATGGCCCGCGCATACCGCTGATCGCGATCTCACCCTACGCCCGACCGGGATACGTGGATCACACCTACGGCGACCACGCCTCGCTGCTGAAATTTATAGAAGCCAACTGGAGGCTGAAGCCATTGTCCTCGCGCAGCCGCGACAGTCTCCCTAACCCTGCAATCAGTCCCAACAACCTCTACGTTCCGGGTAACAGCCCCGCCATAGGCGACCTGATGACCATGTTCGATTTCTCCAAGAAACAAGCAGGCAAGTGACAGCAACTGGCGGACATTCGCGTACGACCTGCAGCATGTCGATCGTTTCTGGCGGCGAGTTTCCGCGGGTGGCGAGCATCGGTTGCGATGTGGTTCGCAGCGTGATAATTTGAGTCTTGTGCGTGACGGGCGCGGAAGTGCGCGCGGGCGTTCCGGATTGGCCTTTCAGGGCTGGCGTAGCTCAGCTGGTAGAGCATCTGATTTGTAATCAGAGGGTCGGGGGTTCAAATCCCTTCGCCAGCTCCAGCAAATGTGTCCTGATGCTTTCCGGGAAGCGCCGTTCAGATCAGCTCCGTCCGCCAGCTCGACTGCAATAAGCAAGGCAAGACTTCAAAGCAAGGTTCGGTTTCGTCTCTCGTAGCCGCGTCTCCTGCCAGACAAGTTTGCATTGATTTCACGGTGGTTTTGGCCGACGTGTCTTTGCAGGACCGCTGCGCACACCGGATGCGAGAGAATAAGGGATGTGCACAGGTGGCCGAGTGGTTAATGGCAGCAGACTGTAAATCTGCCGCTCCTTGCGAGCTACGGAGGTTCGAATCCTCCCCTGTGCACCAGATATTGG
>JBEPVW010000197.1:0-3938 GCA_041690775.1 Acidobacteriota bacterium
GCGACAATCTGGATCACAGGAGCGATCAGGTAAGCGAGAACCATCGTATAGGTGACGTAACCGCCGACGGTCAGCTTGTGCGAAACCACCAGAAGGCCGCCCATGTACATGACCAGCGCACCCACTACTCCAAGAACAACCGTCGATGCCAGGCTCATCACCGACTGCGCGGTGAGCGTGCGAATGACGTTTTCCAGCAACCTCTGCACGCCCCCGGCAAAAATCCGGGCCTCGCTCTCCTCGGCGTGATAGCCCTTCACCACGCGCACGCCGCCCAGCGACTCTGTCAGCCTGCCGGTCACATCCGCATTGATTCGGGACCGCTCGCGAAAGATGGGACGAATGGTTTTGAAGGCCATCATCAAAATCAACGAGAAAACGACGAGCACGACGAAGGCCAGCAGCGTCATTTCCGCGCTGATGTGCAACAAAATTGCGAATGCGATGATTGCCGCCAGCAGGCCGCCGACGAAATTCACCATGCCGGTGCCGATGAGGTTCCGCACGCCTTCAACGTCGCTCATAATGCGCGCCACCAGCGTGCCGGTGCGGTTGGCGTCATAGAACGCCACGGGCAACCGTCCGATGTGCCGTTGCACCTGGACGCGCAGATCCGTGATGAGGCGCTGGGCGGCTATTGAAAGCAGTTGTGTCAGCTCGTAGGAAGTGACGCCTTGAATCGCTGTCGCCAGCAGAACAGCGCCGACAATCCATGCCAGAAGATGAAGCTGGCCGCGACGCATGACATTGTCGATGAGGAATTTAGCGGACAACGGCAGCACGAAACTGGACACTCGGCTGATGACCATCAGGAGCAGGCCAAACGCCAGCAACCGACGGCGCGGGCGCACAAGTTCCCATATTTCCGGAAGCACCTTGCGGAGCTCCGGCTTTTTCTTACTCTCGGGCCGATCCACTGACGCACGTCCGGCGGCGGACTCCGATTTCCGTCCGCCCCGCGTTCCCGCATCGATCCATGCTGGCTTTATCGCCATGGTTATACCGCCGACACCCGTTCCCGCCGTGCCGAAATGAACGAGCGAACACAGAGAAGTACATAGACCAGGCAGATGACCGCCATGGCCAGTTCTTCCTTCATGGCAGCCGGGTGCAGAACAATCTGGCCGTGGATTTGCGTGATCAGATCGTGAAGGCCGCGCCAACCGGGAAATATAAATCCGACCAGCCCGATGGTGACGGCAATATGCATGAAGAGCATGCGACGCTTGCTATTGGGCGTATTTGCCAGCAGGCCAAAGATGCCGAGGAGGATTCCGAAATATGCCGGAATCAGCGCGGTCGGCGCGTGACTGCCGGTTGCGATGAAGACTGCTACTCCCAGGACGATCAAAATAAGAGCAACAACGAGTGTTAGCTTTGCCATGGTTACAAGCCTCGTTCAGTTTAGGATTTGCTATCTCCAGCATAGGCTTCACGAGCCAGCTCGCCGATTATTTGCTGGACCATCGCCGAAACGGTCTGCGTGATGGGAATTTCAATCGCATCGTGCGGCGGCTCCAGCGCCGCGAGCTGGCTGGGCAGCAGCGAAGGTGGCATGTAGTGGCCATGTCGAGCCTGCAACCGCTGACGAATCACAGATTCCGGCCCGGTGAGATTGATGAAACGAACCGAGCCCGGGGGCGTGCCTTCGGTCAATGCAGCGCGATAGGACTCCTTGAGCGCCGAGCAAGCCAGGATGGCGTTCGCACCCGCACGCAGCCATGCGGCAATCTGTTCATGAAGACTGTGAAGCCACGGCTCGCGATCTTCGTCGGTCAACGGAATGCCCGCATGCATCTTCGCCTTGTTGGATTCAGAATGGAAATCGTCCGCGTCCGCGAACTGCCAACCCGTCGCCTGCGCCAAAGCCTCGCCCACGGTGGATTTGCCGGTTCCGGTAACACCCATCAAGATGACGATCACTGTTTAGTTTTTGCTCCATCATTCCGCGGGGCGGATGCCAGTATCTGCCGCGCGTTCTCGAATACTTGCTGCGGCTTCCAATCGTTGGTTGGATACCAGTAGCGAATTTTTCCATCTGGACCGATCACGGCGGTCGAAACGGAATGCAGCAGGATCTTTCCGTCTTTCGACGTGACACCCACATCGAACCACTCCAATACAGATGCGAGCTCCGCCGGAGAAGGTGCGGCAAAATCCCAATGCTGGAATTTTTCTTTCGTGTAGCGGCCGGTGTAGGCGCCGCCGTAGCTGCGCAACACCGCAGGGGTATCGTACTTAGGATCGAAGCTAATATCGAGAAGGTGGGTATGCGCGTAGAGCCTAGGATCGGCGGCGAGCATCTGGTCGAGCTTGGCGAAGTTGCGGCTCATCAACGGGCAGAACTGGGAAGACTGGCATCGTGTGTAGATAAACGTGAGCACCAGCACCTTGCCGCGGAACTGATGGAGATGAATCCAGCGGCCACTCTGATTCAGCAGCTTGAAGTCCGGCACGGTATCCCCTGCCTGCGGAAGGTGATATTGCGCCGCAGGTTTTACGTTCAGCATCGCCTGCTGGATAACGACGATGTCGCTCAAGACCGCACCCTGGGCGCCCAATTGGAGCTGGGCGGTGATCTTGTCTCCGGGATGAAGTTCTGAGGCTACAGAAGGATTCTGCAAGGTGTAGGCCATGCTCATCGCTTCCATAAAGCCGGGGATGGCTTCTGTGTCGAGCGAAATGACACCGTCTCTTGCGTCGACGGAGATCACTTTGCCCCGGACGGAATATTGTTTGGTGCACGATGAAGCTGCGTTGCCTGCGGCTTTCTCTTTCGGTCCGCTGTGGCATCCGGTAATGCCAGCGAGAGAAATGGTCACGGCCAACAAAAGAAGACCGGCCATCCGCCCCTGACCGGTAGTTTGTCCGCAGATTTTTATCATGGCCGATTACCTCTCGTTATTGTGAAACAAATTGTTGTAATGGAAGCTATAGCGCACCTCTCCGTACATCTCGCGCGGGGTGTTGTAGTGAAATCCGCCGAAGGTCAAACTATTATCCAGCAGCACGCGATGATTGGTGATGTTTACCGCGTTGATAGAAACGGTCGTGCGCCGGCGGAACGTCTTACCCAGCGCCAGGCTTAGATTCGTATCGTGCGGGAGATATTCGCCCGGATACTGCGGGTTGCCGGTATCTCCGTTGTGGAAGCCAGATCCATAATAAAAATTGAACGAGCCATACGCGTGACCCGGCAGCGTTGCGTCCATGCCTACATTCAGTGTATTTCTCTGGTCGTGGTCGAGCGGAATGTAGTTATTGCCGGCCTCACATTCCGGAGAAGTCAATGGATAACAAACCAGTCCGCCGGTAATTGGGCCTCGCTGTTGTGCGAGCTGGTTGGAATAGGCGAGGTGAGCTTGCCCGAAGCGCCAAAGGGTCGGCGAGTGGAGGGTAAGTTCCCATCCTTGAATCAGCGCTCCCTGGATTGTGACGGGGAAGGAAATATTCGATTCGCCGACAAAGGAATGGTCGAGGAAATTATTGGCGCGCGTCTCGAAGTTGTCGGCATCCAGCAGCCATCCGCGAAATGGAATCTGCACGCCGAACTGGTGCTCTTCATCTCGCTCTCCATGCAAGGGGAGAAAGCTTGTATTGTTGCCGTGCGCGTAATCGACGAGCGGACCGGATGCCGTCAGTAACGGTGGCGCCTGATAGTAACGTCCGTAAAAAGCCCGGAAGACCCATGCGATTTTTGGGATCTGCACTGCTATACCCACACGCAGATCGCTTTCGATCTCCGTTATATCGGAGATGAATTGCGATTCGCGCAGGCCTGCAATCAATGTGAGCCAGCGCGTGGCTTTGTAGTTGTCCGAAATGTATTCCTCTGTCAGGCCACCGGCAGCGGCGTTCTGAATAAGAAAATCATTTGGATTTGGTCCAGGGTTGAAGACTGCGCCGAATCTGTAACTGTCATGCTGGCCGAAAGAGTA
>JBEPVW010000198.1:0-3742 GCA_041690775.1 Acidobacteriota bacterium
TTTGGCCGCAATTTGCGAGGCAGCCAACGCGGCAGCAGCTTTCGTAATCGGCTTGCCGTCTTTCTTCGCTGGCTTCGCCGCGTTCTTTTTGGCGGCAGCGGCAGTCTTTCTGCCAGCCTTTTTCTTATCTTTATTGCCTTCTCCGATTTCCGGCAGCACCACTGGAAAAAACGCCAGCAGCCGGGTTTTTTCTCCCAATGCAAGAACCGCGGACGCAATTTCATCCACGCTGTCGCGTTTCACGACACCTCCGCAGGTCAGGCAGTACATCGTCCCGCAGCGGGCAAACAGCAGCCGCAGATAATCGTAGATTTCGGTTGCCGTCGCCACCGTGGAGCGCGGATTTCGCGTCGTATTTTTCTGCTTGATCGCAATCGCAGGAGCCAGACCGTCGATGTGATCGACATCCGGCTTTTCCATCCGCTCCAGAAATTGCCGGGCATAGGCGGAAAGCGATTCCACGTAACGCCGCTGGCCCTCGGCGTAAATCGTATCGAAGGCAAGCGAAGACTTCCCCGAGCCCGAAACGCCGGTGACGACCGTCAGCGCGCCGTGCGGAATCTCAAAGTCAATGTTCTTCAGGTTGTGAACTCGCGCGCCGTGAACGGTGATGCGATCCATCTAGTCAAGGCCCTATAAAGAGAGGTTGGCAGCCAGCAAAGCACAGTGCCGCATTCTCTAGTTTACAGGGTGCGGCACATGAGCGCTGTCGCAGCAAAATTGGCTCAAGTTGAATGCTGCAGGATTATAGTCAGAACGGAAAGGGTAAGCGGCTGGGCCTCACCCACGCCCATTCGGCCCATCGAAGGAGAAAAGTGAGAAAAAATTCGACAACCAATGGACTGCTGCTGCTGATTGCAATTGCGCTGATCGCCATCGCAATCCGGCCTCTACTGACGCCGCGGAGCGCACAAGCAAGTTCGTCGTCCGCCTATCCGTTTCATATTGAGCCAGGCGTCCAGATGTTGCGGGCCCCAGATGGCACCAGCCAGGTATACGGAATGGTGGTGGTGGACATGCGCAGCGGGAAGATCTGGGGATTCCCGACCTATACCCAGTCTCCATACCCCATCGATGTGGCAAATACCAAACCGCCAATATCGCATCCGTTCGAACTGGGAACGTTCGCCTTTGCGGATATAGACAAATAGATCGGGGTAAATACTTCCTGCGCCAGCCGCTTACTTTGCACCTAACGCCTTCGCGATTGCCTGCTCCGCGAGAGGAGCCATCACCTGGTAGCCGGCAGCATTTGGATGGACGCCGTCAATTGTCAGATCTTTCTTCATCCCATGTGCCGGGTCCACCATCGCCGAGTAGTAATCGAGGTAGACATAACCGTTCTTCGCGCAGGTATCGCGGAGCCAGCCATTCAGCGCGCGAATTTCTTCCACAGGATCGATTCCTGGTTTCCAGGGATAGTTGGCAGCAGGCAAAATCGAAGCGAGCACGACCCGAATCCCGTTCGCTCTAGCCAGATCGGCCATCGACATAAAATTATCTTCAATCATTTCGGGCGTAGAAGGTCCAGTGTTGCCGGCGATGTCGTTGGTCCCGGCCAGAATGATAACCATCCTCGGCTTCAGCGCGATCACATCGGGCCGGAAGCGAATCAACATCTGCGGCGTCGTCTGGCCGCTGATGCCGCGATTGATGTATGACTTTCCCGGAAAGAACACGCCCGTAGTACGACCCCAGGCATCGGTAATGGAGTCGCCCATAAAAACAATCCGATTCTCCCCTGGCGCAGGTGCCGGAAGCGCCGCATTGTCCGCGCGATAGCGTGCCAGGTCCGGCCAGTCGGCAAGCATCGACTGCATGTGAGTAATCTCGTCGGGTTTGGGCGTGGGAGTCGCAGCGGTGGATTGTGGAGTATTCATCGTGGTTGCGGGTGCAGCGGTGGCGGGTTCAACTGCTTGAGGTATCTGGCCGGAGGCGAATGGCACTAGCAGTAGCAGGCAGCAGATTAGTTTCACTTTTCACCCTTCACTTCATGGAATGGATATCCATCTACTCTGCAGACGAAGATTTCGGCCCGCGAAAAACCTCTAACAGCAGCAGGCATGCGCCGATCACGATGCACGAGTCAGCAACATTAAAGTCCGGATAGTGGTAGCCAAAAATGTTGAACGCAAGAAAGTCGATGACATAGCGCGACGCCAGCCGGTCGTAAAGATTGCCGGCAGCCCCGCCCAGGATCAGCGCGAGCGCGACGCTGGTGGTGTTGATGACGCGGCCCGCTTTCCACAACACACCCAGCACGATCACGATGGCCACAACCGAAAACACAATCAGCATCCAACGAACTTTGTCGGGCGAGGGCGTGTCCGCAAACAGGCTGAAGGCTGCGCCGTTATTGTAGACATGCGTCAGCCGGAAGAAGCGCGGGATGATCGTGATGTCCTGTCCGGAAGGAATGTGGGCCACGATCCAGCGCTTGCTGAGGCGGTCGAGGATGAACACCACAAGCGAGATAAGTAGGAGCCTGGCGCGTGCATTGCGCATTCCGGGCCCCCTCCCCGAACCGCTCATTGTGCGCCGCCAGCGGCATTCGCCACAGATGCCGCGCCGATCTCTTCCAGCGCCGCCACGCAGCGTTCACACACGGTGGGCCATTGCTGGTTTTCTCCAACATGCACGGAGTAGTTCCAGCAACGCTCACATTTAACTCCATCGGCGGGAAGCGTCGTTACACGCAGAGCGCTCGATCCATCTTCGTTTGCTTGCGATGCCAGTTCCACCTGCGACACATTGAAAAGTTCTTTCAAGCTAGACCAATATTTTTTGAGCAGTGGCTCCAGCGTAGCCGGAACCTGCAGGTGTACCTTCGCGTCAAGCGCCTTGCCGATGCGCTTCTCCTTGCGGGCTTCTTCCAGGCTCTTCAGCACCTCGCTGCGAACGGACAATAGCTGCACCCATTCCGTCAGCAATCCAGCCGTAGCATCAGCGGGAGCAAGGTCTTCCGGCCGCGGAAAGAGCGCCAGATGCACACTCGGTTCGCGGCCTTTCACTGTAGGCAGATATACCCATACCTCCTCGGCAGTGAAACTTAAATAGGGTGCAATCAATCGAACCAGCGCGTCGGCAATACGCCAGATCGCCGTCTGTGCCGATCGGCGCGCGAGACTATTCGGCGCGAAGATATACAGCCGATCCTTGAGCACATCCAGATAGGTGGCGCTCAGGTCCGAAGTGCAGAAATCATTGATCGCATGGTAGATGCGGTGGAACTCCATCCCGTCGTACCAGCGAAGAACTTTGCCCGTCAGCTCCGCCGTGCGGGCCAGCATGTATTGATCGAGGGGCAGCAACTGCTCGAAGGGCAGCGCGTCCTCAGCGGGATTGAAATCGCCGATGTTGCCCAGTAGAAAGCGGAACGTATTGCGGAGCTTGCGGTAGATGTCCTCCGCCAGGCGCTTCATCAACGGCATGCTGGCAACGACATCCTCGCGAAAGTCGACGGAAGCGACCCACAGGCGGATGATATCCGCGCCAAGTTGATCCGCCACTTCGCTCGGATAGATATAGTTGCCGAGCGATTTAGAAAGTGCGCGGCCCTGCTCATCGAGCGTCCATCCGCAGGTGGCTACAGCGCGATACGGCGCTGCATTGTTGATTCCGACCGAGCAGAGCAGGGAAGTGTGAAACCATCCGCGATGCTGATCGCCGCCTTCCAGGTAAAGGTCGGCGGGCCATGTCAGTCCGAAACCGGCTTTTTCCGCCAGCACGGCAGCCCAGCTTG
>JBEPVW010000199.1:0-3730 GCA_041690775.1 Acidobacteriota bacterium
GAAAGCCCGCGCTCATGGATGTTGCGTTCGTTCTTTGCCGGATCGAACGTTATCTCCACTTGTCAAATTGTAAATACATTTTGCCGGGGATGGAAGGAATTAAGGCGAGCATGGAAAAAACGAACCCGCACTTTCAATTAGCAGGTATCAACATGCGAGAATCAAAAGTCTTTCTTACCGGCTGCTGATCAACATCGGACTATCGAGTCCGACATGACAGGTCTTTTGAGATGAGGAGTGCCAGGTCGAACGATCCGTATATCTCACGGAATCCAATTCGATTAAGCTAACGCTGGCAAATCCACCCAACCAAATGTCCGTGGACGCATCCTCTTTGCCATTCACTTTGAGCGCCAGATTGATTTTTTTGGTGATTTCCGATGCGACTGCTTGGGAAGCCTGCGCGGGCGAGAGACGGCCTCTCGTTGTGAATCCATGAACGCTAATTTCGGCTCCAACAATCCCTACAGATTTCAGGTTCGTCAGGGCGATATGAAGTTTTTGGCCGTTTCCATCTGTCCGCGCTTGCCCAACTGGCCGCGCTTCCCCGCTGCCCCGCAATTGTGCCCGTATATTTATCGGACAATCGGTGCTGGCCGGCACCGCACGAAGAAGCGCAGATTGTGAACTATCCTGCCCAAGAATCATGGTAGCCGTCGATGCCAAACCGAGGAAAAGAGCCAGGAATAAGGCGCCGCGATAATTCATGTCACACTCCGAGGAAATCCGAACACACAGATAAAGTACGCTTCCCGGTCCTACTCGATCAAATCACCGCGGTTCTTCATCTGACCACAGTCAAGAGCCATGCGGCTTGCCGGAGTCCCTTTCTCCGGCCTATACTCCGTAGGTTTGGCCAGATTAAGGTCGGTCAATCCAGAAGTCCGTCGCTGCCTTGCAGTAAAAATCTCAGCATGATGATTCCGTTGCACAAGGCAGAAAGCTAAGGAAGTAGCGGCACGAACCGGAAGATATCAGGTAGACAAACCCGATGGAGCTGCAGTGGTTTCGCCCATCACGGAGAAGTTGAATGAAGAGTGTCACGCTCGCGCAGGAAATGAACCCCTGGGAAGCGCAGGCTGCCCGTTTTGACTTCGCCGCACGGAAGCTCAATCTGGATGAGGGTCTGTGCAAGGTCCTCCGGTCTCCTAGCCGGGAAATCATCGTCCATTTTCCGGTCGCGATGGATGATGGCCATATTGAACTATTCACTGGCTTTCGCGTCCACCATTCCATGGCTCGCGGGCCGGGAAAGGGCGGCGTCCGCTACTCCCCGGACGTGACGCTCGACGAGGTGCGGGCGCTGGCCAGTTGGATGACCTGGAAATGCGCGGTTGTGGACATCCCGTTCGGGGGCGCGAAGGGCGGCGTGATCTGCGATCCGAAAAAGCTGTCGCAAGGTGAACTGGAGCGCATTACCCGCCGGTACACCTCGGAGCTGATCGAGTTTCTCGGGCCGGAAAAAGATGTGCCCGCCCCCGACGTCAATACCAACGAGCAGACCATGGCCTGGATCATGGATACCTACTCGATGCACATGCGCCAGACGGTGACCAGCGTAGTGACGGGCAAGCCGATAGCGCTGGGCGGGTCGGCGGGTCGGCGCGAAGCCACGGGGCGGGGAGTCCGCGTGGCTTGTATGGAGGCGCTGCGCCATCTGAATATGCCGGTCGAGGGATGCCGGATCATTATTCAGGGATTTGGGAATGTAGGTGCAGCCGCGGCCCATCTGCTGATGGAAGCCGGATGCAAGATCATTGGAATCGCCGAGTACGATGGCGGCCTTTACAACCCGAACGGCATCGACATTTTTGCGTTGATCGAATACCGCCAGCGCAACGGTTCCATTGTAGGTTTTCGCGGAGCGGAGGCGTCTGAATCCGCCGACTTGTTGACGACACCCTGTGACATTCTGATTCCCGCGGCGACGGAAAACGTAATCACCAGCCGCAATGCGATGAAGATCCAGGCGAAGATCGTCTGCGAAGGCGCAAACGGCCCTACGACCGCAGTAGCGGACGATATCCTTGCCGACAAGGGAATCTTTATTGTTCCCGACATCCTTGCGAATGCCGGCGGGGTGACAGCTTCCTATTTCGAGTGGGTTCAGGATCGCCAAGGGTACTTCTGGAAGGAAGAGCTGGTGAACGAACGCCTGGAAGAAATCTTGAAAGTAAGCTTCGAGCACGTCGTCCATTATTCGCAAACGCATAATGTAAATAATCGGATTGCCGCTTACATGCTGGCAATGGACAGGGTCGCGGGCGCGATTCGTCAGCGCGGTTTTTACGCGTAACCGCTGTGAACGAGGATTTTCGCGCTATTTGTAACCGTGACTGTGCTGTTCATAGCAACGGAGCACGTCGGACTGCGACACAACTCCTTCAAGCAGACCGGAAACAGCGCGGTTGACGATGGGCAGCAGGGGCCAGCGGTAAAAGTGCGCCAGCGTTTCATTCAGCGGTAAATCAGGATAGAGAAAAGGCACACGCTCATCCGGCAACAACTCTTCGATTGGCTGGTTCGGGCCTGTAACTGCTCCCACGATTTTCGTCAGATCGGCGGCTGGAAGGACATACCAGTGATTGCCCGCGCAGCGTATCAGGGCGACATCTTCCTTTTCCTCCTGCAATTTTGCCGCGATCGTTGCCGGCGGATCGGACCCGGCGAAGATCTGGAGGTCAACCGGACGCAGCGCATCTTCAATGCGCAGGGTGGTTTCTTCCCGGGCTTCTTCCATGGAAGGGAGAACAAGTCCGTCCTGTAAAGTAAGCTGCTCGAAAATCGGGATTGGCTGCAGGCTGCGAGCGATCAGGTATGCGATGGTGTTGGCCAGAATGACTGGCAGAACAATTGAATAATTCCCGCTGACTTCAAAGACCATGAAGACACTCGTCAAAGGGACGCGCAAAAATGCCGCGAACAAGACCCCCATCCCGACCAGCGCATACGACCCAACGGAACCGGTCAGGTGAGGGAAAAAAAGCTTTTCGAAACTGCCAACGGAAGCGCCCAGCATGGCGCCGATAAACAGTGTGGGTGCGAACATGCCGCCGGGGGTGCCGCTCGCAAACGACAGGGTGGTTGCCACGATCTTGAGAACAGCCAGCGCCAGCAGCACATGCCAGAGGTATTCTCCATGCATCGCGTGGTCGATGGTGTCGTAACCGGCGCCCATCACCTGGGGAAATCCGAAAAAGCCAATGCACCCGACCAGCAACCCGGCCGCCGCCGGCTGTAGCGCCTGCGACCACTTCGGCAATGCCCGCAACCACGGGCGCAGAATGCCGAGCAGCCGCGAAAAAAGTACAGCGGCGAACCCGCCCACCACCCCCAGCACGGCATAGGCCAGCAGCTCACGATTGCCGCGCAGGGTGATTGCCGGAATGTGGAACATCGGCTGCGGTCCCCAGAAAGCGCGCGCCACCACCACACTGGAAACCGCTGCCAAAACGACCGAACCCAGCACCGCCGCGCTCCAGGCCCCAATCACTTCTTCAATGACAAACAAAATTGCGGAGATGGGCGCGTTGAAGGCGGCGGCCAGACCTGCGGCGGCGCCGACCGGGGCAAACAGGCGCAGCCGTTCCCGCGAGAGATGCAGACGGCGGCCAATCAGGGATGCAATTCCGGCGCCAATCTGCAGCGATGGATCTTCCGGCCCAAGTGAGTGGCCGGAGCCGATGGCAAGCGCCGAGGTGATGAACTTGCCGATCATCGTGCGGGCGGA
>JBEPVW010000200.1:0-3729 GCA_041690775.1 Acidobacteriota bacterium
CGAGCTGAACCATTTCCAATGGCCGTTCCGGATGGGCGCAGTCCGCAAAAACGGCCCAGCGCTGGTCGAGTACGCGGTCCGTGATCACCTGCCGTACAACAAATCCTGGCCCGGCATTTACCGCCGCAGCATCACGCGCAGCGATTGGGGCAGCCGCGCAGACGTGGCCGATGGAACCGGACCGGGCCGGTAGAC
The DNA here is from genome assembly GCA_041690775.1 of Acidobacteriota bacterium. Classification (GTDB taxonomy): domain Bacteria; phylum Acidobacteriota; class Terriglobia; order Terriglobales; family Acidobacteriaceae; genus JAKAAZ01. The sequence continues at coordinate 196 of JBEPVW010000200.1, forward strand.
TGGCACCGATTCCGACCGCTGTGCCGACTACTATTGCCAAACGATTTCTGATTTGCATCCGCATCATCTTTACTCGCCGAGGCGTGGCTACTTCACGAGATTGTTCACTTGCTGATACATGTCGTCGGCTGCTGTGGCGACTTTTGAATTGCTTTCGTACGCCCGTTGGGCGAGGATCATCTGCACAAATTCCTGCACCACGTTCACGTTGGAGTTTTCGAGGTATCCCTGCTGCAGCTTGCCCACGCCCGTGGCATCTCCCGGATTGCCGAGCACTGCCTGCCCGGAGGAAAGCGTCGCCTGAAATAAGTTCGAGCCAACGCTGTTGAGGCCGCCGGGATTGGAAAAGGTCGCGAGTTGAATCTGTCCCAACTGCGATGGATTGGCCTGGCCTGGAAGGGTTGCATTCACCATCCCATACTGAGTAATCGTCACCGAGGTTGCGTTTGACGGAACAGTGACGGCCGGCAACAGAAGATTGCCGTTCACGTCGACGATCTGCCCTTGATTGTTGAGCTGGAAATTACCGGCGCGGCTATAGGTGATCTGTCCGTCCGGTTGCTGCACCTGGAAAAAACCGTTTCCCTGAATGGCGAGGTCCAGTGGATTGTCGGTTTCATTGAAACCGCCCTGCGTCTGGATAATTTCCGCCTCTGTCGAGCGGGTGCCAAGTCCCACCTGAAGGCCCGCCGAAACGGCCTGCTGGCTCTGTGCGGCGCCTGGAGTGATCAGGTTTTGATAAATCATGTCCTGAAACTGCAACTGGCGACTGCGGAAGCCCACGGTTCCGGAGTTGGAGAGATTGTTGGCGATCGTATCCAGGTTCAGTTGCTGCGCGCTCATGCCGCTGGCTGCGGTATACAAAGCTCGTATCATTTTCCGTCTCCTCTACTTCTCTTGTGTCACTTGCCCGTAGTCAAGTTGCAATTAAACGCGCGGCAAGTCCTGGCTTGCCTGCTGGTCCAGGTCGTTGTCGAAGACTGAAAGCGCCTTGGTCATCATCTCCACCTGCCGCTGCACTAAAACCAGCTGCAGGGTGCCGCGCACGACATCCTGGTTGGAGCCTTCAATCATGCCCTGATGCAAGGCCGCGGTTGTTGAAAGTTTGGCGGTCTTTGGAGGCGCCTGGTAGCTGCTGACCCCTTGCGGAACCAGCGGTGTTCCGCTGGGAAAGTCGAAGACGCCAACGCGTCCCACGATTCCACTGTTCACGGAAACCGTTCCATCCGCAGCAATCGTGACGGGGCCAGTAGGTACCGTGATCGGCTTGCCCAGCGCGTTCAGCACCTGCTCGCCGCGATCGTTCATCAGGACTCCCTTGCTCGATTTCAGGAAGGAACCGTCGCGCGTATACAGAACGCCCTGCTTGGTCTGGACGGCAAAAAAGCCTTGACCTTCAATCGCAACATCGAGAGGATTTCCGGTCTGGGTCATCTGTCCCTGGGACAGATCGACGCGGTTGCCTCCCAGCACGCCGAAGTTGTTTACCGCCGTATTCAGTTGAGAGTCCGCCGCGTGCGGCCCGGCGATAGTGTTGCGGAAAAAATCGCGCTCGGCGCGGAAGCCGTTGGTGTTGGTGTTGGCGAGGTTATTCGCGACCTCATCGAGTGCCTGGGTCCGCGCCAGCAAGCCGGTGAAAGCTGCGTAATATCCGCTGTCCACTCCGAGACTCCTCCAACAACTGGATATGTTGCATTCGGAATGCCGGAGTGGCGTGGTGTTCGATTAGAAACTACTCATTCAGCGTGCCCTGTTGTCCTGAGCGGAACAACGTGAAGCGACGGATCTTGCGGTATCCGGCCAACCGCGAGGTTCTTCGCCTACGGCTCAGGATGACAAACTTTGCTGATGGAGGATGTAACAGAACGCCGGCCGTCTAGTTGGGTGGCTCATAGCTAACCAGGAGATCTTCCACCTGATGAAGGCGAGGAACGACGCTTGGCTGCGTGCCTGGCAGGACCGCTGCCATGACAGTGCGCCACGAGCGCAGCCAGAAATATTTGTGCAGACGCACAAGACGAGCCTGCTGGGGCCGGATACGTTCGATGGCTTCCGTCAGGACTGTTGTCAAAGCTCGGGTATCCGCTACGTCGACAACATGCGCTTTGGGAAATGCCGCCGCCATCATTCGCTCATGCGAACGAAGATATTGAGAACCGACGACCAGCCCCGCTTCGGTCCGCAAGCCGTTCATCCGCCCAACGGCGTGAGCGGCGACGGCATCGATGCGGTCTTCAAAGGCCAGGTACGCGATTCGTCCGGAGGTGACACGCAGCGGCAAAATTCCATAGCTATCGAGGAGCAGCCGCGGAGCGAGCGTGGCCACGGTGCTGGGCTGATGTCCGGCAAGCGACAGCATGGGACAGCCCCATTGCATGCAAAGCGCACGCGTCACGCGTTCCTCTGTCAAGCCGCACTGCTGCATCAGCCATGCGCCGATGCGGCCCTTGCCGACGGCGCGCTGCGATTCGAGCGCAGTGCGCAATTGTTCCCGCGTAATCCAACCCTGGGAGAGAAGCACCAGTCCCAACGGCACGCGGTGATGATGCGGCTGCGGCTTCAACCGCACGTCATCTCCCATCTCCCGTTGCACGGCGCGGTCGATCAGTTCGCGCATACAGTCTGGACTGCATGCCCACTGCCCTTCAAACCGAGGCTGCTGCCGATGCCGCCACAGGCGAATCCAGTTCGTGCCGCAGTTCGGGTTCATGCAGGTGGCGAGCAGGGAGGCACCTTCGCCGTGCTGTTCGCCGGCAGCACCGTCGGTCCGCAGCGCCATCTCCACCCAATTGGCCTGCTGTTCGCGGCTTTGTGCCTTCTCTGCCAATCGAAGCGCGTTGGCTGCCTGCAGAGCTTGAATGGCCGCGAAGGGTTCGCCACCCACCAGTCGAGCGCGAGATTTCTTCGACATTAAAAGAGGCATCGTATGGTCTCCAGACGGCGGCGCGGTTCGGCAACTTCCGTCACCTGCAATCCGAAGTTTCCGCCAATCAGCACAACTTCTCCACGGGCGACGATCCGATCGCCGACGACGAGTTCCACTGGCTCCTGCACATGGCGATCGAGCGACAGCACATCTCCCGGTCCCAGTTCGAGCACCTCGCGCAGCGGCATCTCAATTGCGCCAAAGCGCAGCGTCGCTTCCAGTTCGATGTCAAGCAGCAGATCAAGACGGTGCGATTGCTCCGGTGAAGCCAAGGGTTTATCGGAATATCGGCGGGCGCGGTGTTTGATCTCTTCCGCGCTGGTGGCGTCGCGCCCCTCCTGCTGGGATACGGTTTGGTTCCATGGATTCGATTGCGTTGAGCTGCCGCCGGTATCTTCGCCAGGGGCCGCTGAAGCTGCCTGAAACGATTCAGCATCGTCAACCACGGCTGGCTCGGGTACTTGAGTAGCCGACGCTGCCTCCTCAGGAAATTCAATTCTGGCTCGCGCGAGAATCGCGATCTGGCTTTGTCCTGCTTGCAGCAACCAGCGCTGGATTCTCGATCCCGGTTCACCCGACAATGGATCGCCATCCAGCAGCGGGCGAGT
>JBEPVW010000201.1:0-3696 GCA_041690775.1 Acidobacteriota bacterium
TCCTCATACTGGCTCCCCTGCCCCGTGAACAGAAATCCTGCACGAGCCTCTTCGCTCGATCCATGACGAGCCGGAGCCTCAAACGCGACCAGCTGCTGTCTCATCGTCGTCACGTCGGGCGCTACGAAGCAGGCACGGTGCAAAAAATGCGAGCGCCCTGTGTTCGCGGTGAAACAAAGGTCGCGTAGATCAGTCTCAGGATGCTTTGCCAGAAACTCGACGTATTGCTCGACGAGGAGTTGCAGCGCGGTTTGGTTTTTCGCAGATACGGCGAGAATCTGTGCCGGCCAACCAGTCTCACTCCGCAAAACGTTCGAATGCGAAGCTTCGGCAACCACAATATGGGCATTCGTGCCGCTGAACCCGAAGGAACTCACCCCGGCAATGCGCGTGTCATCCGCTTCCCATTCGGTCAACTGGCGCGGAACACTCAGCCTCAGTTCGTCCCACCGGACGTGGGGAGTCAACTGCTTCAGATGCAGATGGGCTGGAATCTGGCGATGTTCCAGCGCGAGAACCGTCTTGATCAAACCGGCAACGCCGGCCGCCGCTTCCAGATGGCCGGTATTGGTTTTCAGAGATCCAACCATCAAAGGCTTGCCCGCCGGACGTCTCGCTCCATAGACAGCACCCAGAGCTTGGAGTTCGATCGGATCTCCCAGCGCGGTTCCCGTTCCATGCGCCTCCACATAAGAGACTCGACCGGGCGACACATTGCCATTTGCCAGCGCCTGCCGCATAAGATTTACCTGCGACGGCCCATTCGGCGCCGTCAGACTGCTGCTGGCTCCGTCCTGGTTTACGGCTGTGCCGAGAATCACAGCCAGGATGCGATCTCCATCGGCCTGCGCCTGTGACAAAGCTTTCAGAGCCACGAATCCGCAGCCTTCACCGCGCACGAACCCGTCCGCACTCTCATCGAACGTTTTGCATCTGCCGCCCGGGGACAGCATGCGAACCCGCGAAAGCAGCGCGGTTGTTCCCGGCGCCAGCATCACATTCACACCGCCAGCCAGGGCAAGCGCGCAGTCACCCGTCCGTAAGCTCTGGCAGGCAAGATGAATCGCGACTAGAGACGAAGAACATGCCGTATCGAGCGAAACACTCGGTCCTTCCAGGCCCAGCAGATAGGAAATTCGGCCCGAGGCGATGCTATGCGCCACGCCCGACGCATAATGCGCATCGAGCAGTTCAGGATCGCCCGTGTCCAGCTGGAGCTGGCTGTAATCGTTGCTGGCGATGCCGAGAAACACGCCGGTCTTGGTGCCCTGCAAAGCTGCGGGCGCATACCCCGCGTTTTCCAATGTCTCCCATGCCACTTCCAATGCCAGTCGCTGCTGCGGATCCATGCCAGCCGCTTCCCTGGGAGCTACCTCGAAAAATCTGGCATCGAAGCCATCGACCTGATCGAGGAATCCACCCCAGCGGGTGACCATCTTTCCCGGCTGATCCGGATTGGGATCATAATATGCATCGGCATCCCAGCGCTCCGGCGGGACCATAGAAATTGCGTCGCGGCCTGCGCGCAGCAGATCCCAGAACGTCTCGCCATCGACAACCCCTCCGGGAATCCGGCAACCCATCCCGACGATGGCAATCGGCTCGGTGTTTTGCCGCTCCGCCGCATCGAGCTTCGCCTGCATCTCCTCTATTGCCAGAAATGCCTGCTTCAGCAGGGAGGAGGAATCCTCCGTTGTCTTGGGCCTTCGATCCATCGGGGAAATTGGGCTCATCGGCTCAATCGACTCCGCAATAACATTGCCACGTCTTCTTCCGGCAGGTCAGCCACTTCTTCTGCCGTCAGCCTTTTGTTACTGGCTGCCTTCGGTGAAGCGGTGTCGGTGGACGGTCTAGTCTCACTTTGCAGGCAATCGAGTAGATAGCCCGCGATTGCGTCCGGCGTCGGGTAATCGAAAATCAGCGTAGCTGGCAAACTATCCATCCCGAGTCTCAAGGCCAGCCTGTTTCGCAACTCGACTGCCATCAGGGAGTCCAATCCCAGGTCCATCAACCTGTCTCGCTTCTTTGGTGCGGCATCGGCGGGCAGGCGAAGAACACGCGCAATCTCTTCGGAGACAGCATCAAGAAGAATTGCGCGACGCTCCGATGGCGGCGCCTCCCGCAGCAACGTGTCGATTGCGGGCGCGGCGGAGAGTTCTGCGGCATGCGGGGCAACCCAGGAAACATCCCCTGCGGCAGTCGTGAAACTGGAAGCACGGATTGGGGATGCATGATGGGACGAACCGTGCGCCATGATCACATGAAGTCCGATGTCTTCGGCTACCGATCCTGCTTCCGGTGCCGCGATCACTTCCTCAAATCCTGCAGCGCGCAGCGCGGTGCTCCATTCTTCCACTCCTAGCAGCGTCTTCGTCGCGCGGAGATCGTCATCAGACTTTTGCCATCCTTCGATCAATCCCGTGGTGATGTCATGCCACGCCAGATCTTTTGTTGTTTCGAGCAGCAACACTGTACCGCCAGGTGCAAGCAGGCCCGCAATGCCCGAAAGCGTAGACTGCAGGTCGCGCGTCGCATGGACCACATTGGCGGCAATCACAACGTCAAAGGAAGCGGCGTATGCAGCAAGCTGCTCTTCATTTTCGATATCCAACAAGCCATACTGGACAAACCCATACTGAGAAAATCGCGAGCTGGCTCTCTGGAGGAACAGCTCGGAAACATCGGTGAAGCGGTAGGAGACTCGGTGCGCAGGGAGTATCGGCAGAACAGCCGCGGTTGTCGCGCCGGTGCCACCGCCCAGTTCAAGAATTCGCAACCGGGGGTTTGCCGGAGCTGCCATGCAGGCTGCCTGTACCGCCGCTGCCATAATCAGATTGGCATAACGCGCACCGCCCGAATTTTCATAAAGATTTCGGGCCAGGTCTGGCGAGCCGCCGGGAAATAGCGTCTCCAGCGGACTGGTTGTTCCAAGCAGCACGCCCCGGAGACGCTTCGAGCAGTTGAGGAGATATTCCAGCACAAATGGATCGTCGCTGAGTAAAATTTCCGCTTCCCGCCAGGCGTTTGTTACATCCGGGTCGGATAAAGGCGCACGGTTCCGGAACCGTGAACCATCCCGCTCAAGATACCCCGCTTCGCACAGCCGACTCAGCCAGCGATCCATCAACTTGGTGTGGGCAGATGAAATTCCGCAGCTGGCCGTCAACGACTTCGCATCATGGGAGGTTCCCGGCGCGGCGAAAGCGCCAAACTTACGCAGCGTTTTCAATATCTCGGCAACTGTCAGACGCTGTAAACATTCCCATTTGGCAGCAAACGAATTCGCATCTATGCCGATCGGTGCCAGGTTTGATTGCGAAATCGCAGCGGCTGCCGAACGCTTCCAGACTTCTTGCGCGTTGTCGGCATCATCGTTGGCAAGCCAATACCGCTGACGCTCAAAGGGATATGTGGGCAGCGCGACTCGAACGCGGCGATAGGCTTTATCAAAGCCAGCCCAGTCGATTTTTTGCCCCCGGACATAGAGCGTGGCCAACGTTTGCAGCATCTGGTCCCAGTCTTTTCGTTGACGCGTGGCTGAGATCACGATGCGATTTTCAAGAGATTCATCGGCGCGAACCGCCAACGCTTTCAAATGGGGTTGCGGGCCGATCTCGATAAAGGTTTCACATCCGGTAGCGAGCGCCGCCTGCAGTCCGGCATGGAACAGCACTGTGCCCCGCATGTGCTGACGCC
>JBEPVW010000202.1:0-3492 GCA_041690775.1 Acidobacteriota bacterium
TACCTTACTGCGCTGCATCAAGGCATTCAGGATGAAATGCTTCTTTCCCGGTTGGGCGAAATCTATCTGCGTGGAGGCGACGCTAAGCAGGCAATTGGCTATTTCGAACAGGCAGCGCAATTTAATCCGCTGGACGCCAAGTGCCACAGCAATCTGGGAACCGCGTATCTTCAAGGCGGCCGGGCTGCAGATGCGGAACGCGCTTTCCAGCGTGCGCTTGTAGTTCAGCCGTACGCGCCCGCCTACAACGGGCTTGCTATTGTCGCCATGCAGCGCCACGACCTTGCCAGCGCGCGCAGGAATTATGAGCGCGCACTTCAATTGAACCCGGAGTACGCCGAAGCACAGTTCAATCTTGGCCTTCTATGCAGGCAGACGGGCGATCTCTCCTGCGCCCGCACCGCGTTTCGAGCATTCCTTGCCGACGTTCCCGCAGGTGCATATAAAAACGTGATACCCCAGGCGAAAGCCGAGCTGGCCACCATGAAATAACGAAAGCATTTTCGCCTGGTATTTAGCGAAGTGGTTTTCGCAGCTATCATCTACATGTAGCCGTTGGAGAAGTGATCCATGCAATTCGGCGTCGGGCGGGCATCCGTCATCGTTGTATGCACGCTTATGCTGCTTAGTCTCGTCTCGTGCAGGTCATCGCAAAACAAGGACCGGGCATCCCAAGCCGCATTAAAGCCGATCAACGTAGTAGTCATCACGCTCGATACGGTGCGGGCGGATCATCTGCACTGTTACGGCAACCTGAAGATCAAGACTCCCACCATTGACGGGCTCGCCAAAGAAGGAGTTCTGTTCGAGAAAGCTGTGGCGCAGACACCACTTACCCAGCCTTCCCACGCAAGCATCTTTACCGGAACAAATCCCAATGTGCATCATGTGCGGGACACGGGCGGTTTTGCGCTGCAACCTACCTCGATAACATTGGCTGCCATTTTGCAAAAGCATGGTTGGGATACGGCCGCATTCGTCAGCTCCTCTGTTTTGAAAAAGGTCTTCGGCTTCAGCCAGGGGTTTTCCGTTTATGACGATCAAATGCCGGACACCGGCAACGACGAGGGGAAGCCGGTTGCAACCCGCCGAGCCGGCCTGACCGTCGATCGCGCTCTGGCGTGGCTGAACACCCAGTCGAAACAGCCCTTTTTTGTATGGGTACATTTTTACGATGCTCATCGGCCCTACGATCCGCCGCAGGAATTTCGCAGACAGTATCCTGATAATCCATACGACGCCGAGATCGCCTACACCGATCAGCAGCTAGGCCGCTTTCTGGACGCGGTCAGGAAGAAATCTCCAGCGGATCGAACTCTAATCGTGTTGCTCGCCGACCACGGCGAGGGCCTGGGAGATCATGGCGAGTACGATCACGGAGTTTTTCTCTACGACTCAACGGTTCGTATTCCATGGATTATGGTCGGACCGGGCGTTCCGGCGGGCGTCCGTATCCAGCAGCAGGCCAGAGAGATCGACGTGCTCCCGACCATCCTGAATCTTCTGGGTGGCAAAGCGTCTGCCGATGTTCAAGGAACCAGCATGGTGCCTGCTCTCTCCGGCAAGCAAGTGCCGAGCACATACTCGTATGAAGAAACGCTGTATCCAAGAATCAACATGGGGTGGTCGGAGCTGCGCGGAATTCATACCGCACAATGGATGTATGTACGCGCGCCCAAGCCTGAACTCTACGATCTCGACCGCGATCCCGGCGAGCTGAACAACGTAATTGACGCGCATCCAAAGGAATATCGCGAGTTGGAACAACAGCTGAAAACCCTGAGCCATCTGGGAAATAACGGGTCGGAGACGGTGGTCGCGAATCAGATGGATCAGCAGACGACGGAACAGCTCAAATCTCTTGGATATGTTGGCGGATCCACCGACAGCAATATTGAACTGAATGGCAAAGGCGCCGACCCCAAGGATCGTGTTGGCATCCTCAAGCTGATGAATATGGCGACCGACGCTGATTCGGGAGGAATGTCATCTTCTCGGAGAATTCAATTGCTGCAGCAGGCGCTGACACAAGATCCAACCAATCCAACCCTGTATAACGATCTCGGCAGCGAATATGAGGGAACCGGCCAGTACCAACAAGCCATCCAGGTATATCTTGCCGCGTTGCATCGAGGCATACACGGCGGCATCACCTTATCGCGTTTAGGTGAACTCTACCTGCGCACTGGCAACCTGAAAGAAGCAATCACCTATTTCCAGCAAGCCGTACAAGCGAATCCGTTGGATGTCGAAGGTGAAGCCAACCTAGCGACCGCATACATTCAGACGGGCCGGCTGACAGACGCGGAACGAGCTTTCCGCTGGGTGCTGACGCTGCAGGAATACGTGCCTGCCTACAATGGGCTGGGGATTATCGCGATGCGGCAGAATGACCTTACAGGCGCACGCAAGAATTTCGAACACGCCGTTCGACTTGACCCGAGTTATGTTGAGGCGCAATTGAATCTCGGCATCCTGTGCACGCGCACCGATGATTTTCCCTGTGCCCGGACTGCTTTCAAAGCATTTCTCGCGACGGCACCTCCGGCCGCCTATAAGGACATGATTCCCCAGGTCAAATATGCGCTTACTCGGATGCAGAGACAATAGCGGAAGCACCGCCAACCGGTACTGCCTCCTGGCCATCCCACCACCATGAGCTTCGACCCAGAGAAAGCGACGAAGTCTTTTCGAAAGCTTCGCAAATCTCTCGAAAAGATTTCGAAGCGGCCCGCGCCAGAACAGGTCCATACACTTCGGACGCGGAGCCGACGCGTGGAAGCAATCGTCCACGCCTTGATGCTCGATCATCAGCAGGAAGGAAAACGCCTTCTCAAGGCCATCGCACCCATCCGCAGAAAGGCTGGAGACGTTCGCGATATGGATGTGCTTATCGGGTTCGCAACTACGCTTCCCCACGAGGACGAAGATGAGTGCCTCGTCCAACTGGTCGAGCATCTCGGCTCGGAGCGCGTAAGGTTCGTCCGCAAACTTCGCAACACCATCTCGGCGCAACGAAGGAGAGCGCGGCGGCACCTGAAACAATGTTCCAGTCTAGCAGGCAAGAAGTTCGCCGATTCAGATGGAAACGTGGCGGCAAATCGGGCAGTATCGGCGGACGCAATCGCGGCAGCGCTCGAAGTATGGGCCGAGCTATCCGCATGGCCGCGGCTCAATGCCTCCAACCTGCATCCATTCCGGCTGAAAGTAAAAGAGCTGCGCTATCTTCTGCAACTGACTCAGCATCGCAACGGAAAATTCCTCGCCGAGCTGGAGAAAGTAAAAGATGTCATCGGGGAATGGCACGATTGGAACGAGTTAGCCGGGATCGCAGCCAGCGTGCTCGACCACGGAACGCGCTGTCGCCTGACGAAGCAGATTCGCTCCAACGCGAGAGCAAAGTTCGGCTCTGCACTCTTAGCCGCCAGCGCGATGCGAGAGAAATATCAAAACGGCAACAGCGGCGGGAAACGCATCCTGAACGACACAGCT
>JBEPVW010000203.1:0-3427 GCA_041690775.1 Acidobacteriota bacterium
CCCGGTTTGGCATTCTCATATCCCTTCGGAATCATCAGCATCATGAATCGCATCGCTATTGCTCCTTCTTTGCTTGGATTGAGAGCTGCGATTTCGAGCGGTCCTCATCGCCTGAATCTGCGCTCTACTTCTACGTCGAATGGGATGCGGCGGGATCGACATATTTTCGGAATTTTTTGTGATCATTGCGGGATGTGGGGGAATTGCAACGGGCAATCTTAGGCGAACGCAGGTCCGCCACTACGCTTCGCCGAGTTACCTTTGAGCGGATCCGAAAGGGTCGGCAGAACAAGATTTATCGCGCCGCAGATTTTCTCACTTGCCAGTGAATTTATCAGGCGAGCACTGGGAGTACCGGAAGGTTGCGGGTATTGCCTGCTTCGTGCATTACGGCGTCGAGATGCGCCAGGACTTCTTCGACTGTCATGGTGTAGATTTCGCGGCCGTTGTCATAGCCATTCTCTATGGACTGCTTCAGATAGCGGCCGGCGATCTGCGCCGCCAGATAATCCGTGATGACGTTGCCGGACCGTTTTCGGAACTCGACCCATGCCGGAAGGGGCATCGCGATCACCAGGGAACGTCCGTTGACGTGGAAGCGGACATCCACCGCATCGGCATGGCGGGTGGCGATGGCTACGATGTTGCCTTTCCATGTGCAATGGAGCTCTTCGCCGGTCCAGTGGTCCACAGCTTTGAAATCTTCATACATAGCTATCAGCCTAACTGTCAGCCCGATACGGATCAAGTTGCACCAGAATCGTGCCAGGTTCGCGCGGCGGATTCTGCGGATTCGCCGAACTCTTTCCGGACTCCGATTGCAGCGGGATTTAAAAATAAGAAAATAATTTCAACCATTCCCGGCGCTGGCGCGTCCAACACTCTTTATAAGGCATGAATCCCCTACGGAGTTATACGATGGCACAGCGCGGCACAGTACGAATGGAAGATCACCGTCCGGATTATGAGAATCGTCTTCGGCAGCGTCAAAGGGAATTAGAGCAGGCGCTAGCCAGCACGGTCGCGCAGGCAATGGCCAGCAGTGTCGACGATACGCAAGACGTCGCCGACCAGGCGGTCGCCGGATACCAGAAGGAAATGCTCTTTTCCCAGGGCACGGTTCGGAATGCGCAACTGCGCCTGGTGCGGCAGGCCCTGAGCCGCATTGCGGAGGGCACGTACGGGAATTGCAGCCGCTGCAACCAGGCGATCGGCGCCAAACGCATTGAAGCGCTCCCATGGACCCCCTACTGCATCGACTGCCAGGAGCAGATTGAAAGAGGCGAGGTCGAGCCGTCGGCCTCCGTCGCCTAGCGCGGCGCGCACCTGCGGAGTTTCCGGATAAATCCAGAGAATATTCCTATTTGCCCTCGATTTTTGCGGCTGCTACACTTATTAGGCAGTGTTGTCCCTCTCTGCCTATCAGCATTTTTGCCCGCAAAGGAAATAGTCGAACTCTGTGGATACACAAACTCGTCATGCAATGAAACACGATGCTCTGGTGGATACCGCCCAGAGCGTCCTCGGATGGCTTGAGGACCATAAATCGGAAGCCATTTTATTTGTCGGCATCCTGGTCGCAGTGGTGGCAATCGGGGTGGGCAGCACAATGTTCTACCAGCACAGGCAGGATGAGGCCTCGGCTGGGTTCGGCGCTGCCATGGACATCTACAGTGCTCCTGTTGCGCAGCCGGGCGTCCCCGCACAACCGGGCGTGCGCACCTATCCGTCCAGCAGTGCACGGGCTCAGGCGGCGAACGGGCAATTCGTCAAGGTGGCAGACAGCTTTGGTTCCACGGATGCCGGGAAAGACGCGCTCTACTTCTCCGGATTGACCTATATGGAAATGGGGAAGACCGCGGAAGCCGAAACGACATTGAAAAAAGCGGCGCGGCATGGGGATAAAAATCTGGCTGCACTCGCGAACCTGGCGCTTGCCGGGCTGTATCAGCAGAGCGGGCGGACATCGGACGCGATTCAGTTGTTAAATCAGCTGGCGGCGCACCCGACAACCACGGTGCCGGCGGGCGAAGCGAAGCTGGAGCTGGCGGCGATCTACGACAGGACAAATCCCGAACAGGCCAAGCAGATTTACGCTCAGCTAAAAGACAAAGACTCAAAGACGGCCGCTGGACAGATCGCGGCCCAGAAACTGCAACAGCTGAAATAAGCTTGCGGCTTTTTCCGCCGCCACTCCGCTTCGGATGACACTTTCCAATAAAGAGAAAACCCAGGTCTCAGACGCGAGACCTGGGTTTTCGTTTTGCTTTCCCGCCCTACATCACTAACAAAACTACCAGCGATAGCCGAAGGTTATCGGCACGAGCATTGCGTTATATCCCGGAGGAAGGCCGTTGTTAGGGGTAAAGAGTTTTAGGTAGCGGGCCTCGAGGAAGACCTTTCCTCTTTCATAGGGTGAAAGCCGCCACTCGCCGCCCAGGCCGATGTCGAGGTTGCCCTGATTCGAAGATGTATGGGCAACAGTGACTGTTCCAGAGCAGGGATACGGGCCGAAGTAGTAGTCGAAGCAGTTGAACACAACCGGGACGGTGAAGTTGGTCAGCGCGCGAGAAAATCCGCCGCCGCCGATTACGTATCCATTGGCGCGGCCGCTATGGATGAAGTTGAATTTCGGATTCAGATCGAGCGTCCAGAGGTGTTCGTTTCCATCCGGTGTCCCGGCCACAACCGCGGCCAGGCTGTGGGGAACTCCCATGCGATTGAAGTTCCACTCCCCAAGCACGCTGAGACGTTCGTTGAATTTGAGGCCAGCTCCCAGAAGAACGTTGTAGCCGGTATTGGCATAGTTCTGCGTGCTGCCGCCGGGAACCGTCACGCCTGCTCCGCCTTCGAGGACCAGATGATCGGTCCAGGTGTGGCCGGTATAGCGCGGCGTCCTGTGATTGTTATAGGTGGGGGAGTTGTCGTAACCGGGGCCATTGTCGTAACTGGAGGAAGAGCTCTGGGCGTACAGGTTCGCGGCCAGCAGCAGGCCGCATGCCAGCATTAGATAGCAGGTCTGCCTTAGAGCCGTTCGCAACTTTGTTTTGGAAATCTTCATAGCTTTTATTGTCCTCTCGTATTCAGCACGCGGCAGCGGCTGGCGTTCCAATCGTACCCAGGCATTCGACGCGCCAACTGAAATCGGATGCGTCGCAACTGCGGCAAGATGCTCTGTTAACCAGCCTGGTGCGCGTTCTCCGGGTGCGTTTCGTTAGACGAAGGTTTGCGTGAATAGTTTCGGTTTTTCTTTTTGCGTGAAGAGAATTTAGTCAGCGGGCGAAACGCAGGTTCCTCGACTTCGCTGCGCTCCGCTCAGAATGACAACTCTATTTCAACGACAAATCATTCCGAACGGAGCCGAGACTTAGTGAATATCGAATTGCTCCGGGTGCAGCGTGGCGTCGCTTTTCACAATGATGGTTTT